>NZ_JAVJQL010000011.1:0-341939 GCF_040218215.1 Fulvivirga sp. | reverse complement strand
TTTTTTTCGCTCACAGCCAACCTCCAAACCCCTCATTTCAACTCCCCATAAACCCTCTTTCGGATAGGGTCTGCAAAGGTAACACAACATTCTACATTTGCAATACCATCGAAGAAAAAAATTATCGCTTTTTGAGCTTATGCTACTACTTGAGCTCTAATGATGGTCTGCGTACGATCTGGGCCTACTGAAACCATATTAATTGGAACAGAAAGCTCCTTTTCCAAATAGAAAATATAATCCTTGAGCTCTTTAGGGAAATCTTCAAAGTCAGAGATATTATCAAGAGAACAGTCCCATCCATCTAACTCATGAAGTACTGGTTCGATTTTTTCATCAACTATCTCATAAGGCATGATGTCAATTAAATCACCATTCTCCATTTTATAAGATGTGCAAACCTTAATTTTCTTAAAAACATTTAAAACATCTGCCTTCATCATAAATAGTTGAGTAACACCATTGATCATGATAGCATATTTAAGTGCTGGTAAATCTAGCCAGCCACATCTACGAGGTCTTCCAGTAGTTGCTCCAAACTCGTTACCTACCTTTTGCATTAGCACTCCGTCTTCATCAAATAACTCAGTAGGGAATGGGCCGCTGCCAACACGAGTACAATAGGCTTTAAAAATACCATATACCTCTCCAATATTATTAGGAGCAACGCCTAGTCCGCTACAAACACCAGAGGCTGTTGTGTTGGAACTTGTGACAAAAGGATAGCTTCCAAAATCAACGTCAAGCAATGAGCCCTGAGCTCCTTCTGCCAGAATCTTAGAACCTGACTTCAGTTCATCGTTGATTTTGTACTCGCTTTCTATTAATTGAAACTCTTTTAAGAAATCAATTGCTTTAAAAAACTCACCCTCCAGGTCTTTAAGTTCATACTCGGCTTTATAGAACTCAAGTATTTGAACATGCTTCTCAACAAGCTTTTCATACTTCTTCTTAAAAGATGGTGACAGTATATCACCCACCCTAAGTCCTAATCTTGCAATCTTATCCTGATAAGCTGGACCTATCCCCTTTAAAGTGGAGCCGATTTTCTTTTTACCTTTTGAAGCTTCATAGGCCGCATCCAACAATCTATGTGTTGGAAGTATAAGCTGTGTCTTCTTAGATATGTATAAATTCTTTTTTACATCAAGGTTATACTTATCCAATGCTTCAATCTCTCTTTTAAAGATTACGGGATCAAGTACAACTCCATTGCCTATGATATTCAAAATGTCCTTTCTGAAAATACCAGATGGGATTTGATGCAGCACATGCTTTATTCCATCAAACTCCAAAGTGTGACCAGCGTTAGGCCCTCCCTGAAAACGAGCTACCACATCATACTTAGGTGCTAAGTAATCCACTACTTTCCCCTTACCCTCATCTCCCCACTGGAGACCTAAAAGAATATCCAATTTCATTATTTTAAAGAATTGTTCAGTACATCAATTGCCTTATCTTCATTTTCTTCGATTGTGAAAATAGCATTGAGTTTTGTAATTATTAAAAGCTTTTTAACACTTTCTGATGGATTTAAAAGACATAGTTCACCACCTTTATTTCTAAACTTGGTAAGTATTGTGATTAATACTCCAATTCCACTACTATTAATATATCTTAAGCCTGAGATGTCAACCACGCAAAGTTTTACGTTATTGTTAATGTGATTATTAATGATCTCAATAATGTCGATACCATTATCCTCACCAATAAGATCCCCGCTTAATTGTAGTTTTAGTATATTGTCAACAACTGAATGTTCAAAATTCATGTTAGTTCGCTTTTTCTGTTTTTATTTTCACCTGGCAATCACGGCATATTCCATACAAATTCAAAGAATGGTGTACAATGTCAAAATTTAACAATTCTCCCACCATAGTTTGAATGTTGTGAATACGAGGATCACAAAACTCTACTACTTTATGACACTCTGTACATATCAAATGATCATGCTGCTTATAACCGTATGACTTTTCATATTGAGCTAAGTTTCTGCCAAATTGATGCTTACTGACCAGATCACATTCTACCAATAAATCCAATGTATTGTAAACAGTAGCTCTACTTACTCTATAATTCTTATTTTTCATGCTTATATAGAGTGACTCAACATCAAAATGACCATCACGGGTGTATATCTCTTCCAGTATTGCATACCTCTCAGGAGTCTTTCTCAAACCCTTGTTTTCAAGGTAAGCAGTGAAGATTTTTTTCACCTCATTAAATACTTTTTCATTCAATGCCATAAAGTCCTAATCTTAAGGATTGCAAATATAGATATTATTAAAGAATCTGCTTGAGGTATTACCTTATTCTTGTGAATCCCTTCTGGATACTTTCACAACCCCTTCTACCTTGTCCAATTTATTTATTAAAAGGTCTAAATGACGGGTATCATTTACATATAACATTATCTCTCCTTCGAAAATACCTGAGTCTGTATCTATGGCCATGGAACGCATGTTCACTTTCAACTCATCAGAAATTATACCTGTAACGTCATTGATAAGACCTACTCTATCTGTTCCAATTATCCTGAGGATTACAAGGAAAGCAGATTGATGCTGAGAGGCCCACTTGGCTTTAACGACCCTGTGGCCATGATTAGCCAATAGTTCTGGAGCATTTGGGCAAGAGACTCGGTGCACTTTTATACCTTCTGTAACCGTTACAAAACCAAAAACATTATCTCCCGGGATAGGATTACAACATTTAGCCAACTTATAATCAATAACGTCCATATCCTCTCCTATTAATAGGACATCATCAGACTTAACTTTTACAAGCTCCTTCTCAAAAGTCTTTGCATCAGAAATTTTGGTATTTGGCCTGGACTTAATAGGAGCATCCATTTTATGATCCTTAAACCTGCGAAGATCTTTATTATCAATTGAGCCTTCGCCTATTTTAAAGAATAAATCAAACAAATTGGCCATATCAAAATAGACACGGAGCTTTTCAAAAACCTCATTACTTGGCTCAATTTTAAAGTGTTTTAATTTTCTTATGGCGATTTCCTTACCTTCATCTGCAATATGTTTTTTATCTTCTTTTAGCTCATCTTTAATTTTAGATTTGGCCTTTGAGGTAACAACAAAGCGTAACCAATCATCATTAGGCTTCTGCTTAGAGGATGTGAGTATCTCAACCTGATCGCCATTCTTGAGTGCATAGTTTATTGGTACAAGTCGCTGATTTACCTTTGCTCCTATACACTTGGCCCCTACCTCTGTATGGATTTCAAATGCAAAGTCTAAAGCAGTCGCGCCTCTTGGCAAAGTCTTCAAATCTCCTTTGGGTGTAAAAGCAAATACTTCATCATTGAATAGATTACCTCTAAAATCATCAACAAATTCCAGCGCTGAAGAATCATTTTGTTCGAGCATATCGCGTACTTTAGATATCCATTGTTCCAGTCCTGATGAACTGTTGGAGCTCTCATTATCTTTATACTTCCAATGTGCTGCATATCCTTTTTCCGCAATATCATCCATTCTGCGTGCCCTAATCTGAACCTCGACCCATTGACCGTTTTTCGCCATTACGGTCGTATGAAGAGATTCATAACCATTGGCCTTTGGTGTGCTTATCCAATCTCGAAGTCTATCCGGATTCGGTTTATAAAAGTCCGTAACAATAGAATAAACCTGCCAGCATGCTGCTTTTTCACTTTCGTAGGGGACATCAACTATAACTCTAATAGCAAACAGGTCATATACCTCCTCGAAGGGTATTCCTTGTTTTTTCATTTTATTCCAAATGGAATAAATGGATTTAGGCCTTCCCTTAATTATATAATCTAAGTTAAGATCATTGAGGTTTCTCTGAATAGGCCGAATAAAACTTTTAATAAATTTGCTACGCGTTTCTTTAGTAGCATCTATCCTTCTAATGATATCATCATAGACCTCAGGCTCGGTATAACGGAGATAGAGATCCTCCATTTCTGATTTAATAGCATACAAACCAAGCCTGTGTGCCAGAGGAGCATATAAAAATATTGTTTCGCTGGCTATCTTGTACTGCTTATTAACCGGCATACTATCTAGTGTGCGCATATTGTGCAACCTATCGGCAAGTTTTACCAGAATAACCCTCACATCTTCTGAAAGTGTAAGCAGCATTTTCCTAAAATTCTCAGCCTGCTGAGAACTCCCATGTTCAAAAACACCCGAAATTTTTGTTAAACCATCAATGATACGAGCGATCTTCTTACCAAAATCACGCTCTATGTCCTTTATGGTCCACTCAGTATCTTCAACAACATCATGAAGCAATGCACTTATTATAGAAGTGGTGCCAAGACCAATTTCATCAACACAAATTTTTGCTACTGCTATTGGATGAAATATATAAGGCTCCCCAGATTTTCTTCTGGTACCGCTATGTGCCTCAAGGGCTGTATTAAATGCTTTCCTGATTAATTTAGAGTCATTTCCCTTTAGCAGGGGCTTAGCATGCCTTAGCAGCTGCCGGTATCTCCGAACTATCTCTTTATTCTCTTCTTCTACGTCAATTGCAATCATTCGAAAAAAGTATGACCAAAATTATAAAAATATAAAACCAACTATTTGCACAATCGAAAATTATAAATAAATTTGCACTCCATTTTTAGAGTAGCGGATGTGGCGAAATTGGTAGACGCACTAGACTTAGGATCTAGCGCTTTACGGCATGGGGGTTCGAGTCCCTCCATCCGCACAAAGAAATACCCTCGATCGCGATTAACAAAAATCGAGATTGAGGGTTTTTAATTTTAACAGTATCACCACAAAACATCTATTGCTTTGGATATCTCATTAGACAAAAAAAATTCAACAGAAGCTTCAATTAAAGTTAAGTTAAACGAGGCTGATTACCAACCTCATGTTGAAGAAAAAGTTAAGGAATATGCTAAGAAAGCCTCTATTAAAGGCTTTAGACCTGGCAAGGTTCCGGTAGGTCTTATCAAGAAGATGTATGGCAAATCCATCATCGTTGAAGAAATCAACAATTTGTTATCAAGTTCTTTGAGCAATTACATCAAAGAAAATGATATACAAATCATCGGAGAGCCGTTGCCAGACCAGGAAAAAGCTCGAAAAATAGACTGGGAAAACCAGAAAGACTTTGAGTTTGACTACGAAATTGGGATGGTTAGTGATTTCAAATATGACTTGTCAGATAAAATAAAAATTAAGTCTTACAAAATTGAACTTGATAAAAAGGGCTTGAATGAAACCCTTGCTAATGTTAAGAAGCAATTCGGAAACGTTACTAATCCAGAAGTTAGTGTAGAAGGTGATTCATTCTTCGGTACTTTTCAGGAAGTTGAAGGCGGCATCTCCAATGAAGCTCTTCTAGATTGGGATAACATTGAAAAGAAAGAGCATAAGAAATTTGTAGGCATTAAGCCTGGTGATGTTGTTGAGTTTGATGTACAAAAACTTGTTAATGACAACCATGATCTAATGAGATTATTAGACATCGGCCATGACAAAGCACATGATATCAAGGGAAAATTCACATTTACAATTAAAAATATTAACCGAACAGAGCCTGCAGAGGTTAATCAAGAGCTTTTTGACAAGGTCTTTGGTAAAGACGCTGTTAAATCTGAAAAGGAATTTACTGATAAGATAAAGCAGACGGTTGAGGAAAATTATCAAAGAGAATCTGCCCTGCTGCTTAATAGAGACATTAGAGATTATTTAATTGAGAACACCAAGATTGAAGTTCCTTCAGAGTTTTTAAAGAAATGGCTTTTGGTTTCTAATGAAGGAAAAATTACTCAAGAAGACATTGATAGAGAATTTGATGATTATGTAAGGTCTCTTAAGTGGGATTTATTGAGAAACAAAATCAGTGAAGAAAACAAAGTAAGTGTAGAGAACGCAGAGGTTGTGGATAGAGCAAAAATGATGATCCTTAGCCAATTGGGCGGTGCTGGTGCTGCTGAACAGCTAAAAGACCATATGGACGCATTTGCCGATAATTACCTCAAAGCAGAAAATGGTCAAAAT
The DNA here is from genome assembly GCF_040218215.1 of Fulvivirga sp. NCBI lineage: Bacteria > Pseudomonadati > Bacteroidota > Cytophagia > Cytophagales > Fulvivirgaceae > Fulvivirga > Fulvivirga sp. The sequence goes on along the minus strand of NZ_JAVJQL010000011.1, from coordinate 335,937 downwards.
TACATGAAGCTTTATAATGAGGTAAGAGAAGAGAAGCTTATGAATTTAATTCAAGAGAAGATCACACTTTCTGAGAAGAAGGTTAATCTGGATGAATTTAAAAAGGCTGCTACAAACTAATTTACAAATAGCATTGTTTCTAAAAAGCCTGCCCATAAACGGTGGGCTTTTTTAATATAAATCTAGATTTTCTTGCTATCATTGAGTATTTTAAAAGCTATTAAGAGATATGTACAATAAAGACGAATTCAGAAAATTTGCCATTAAAGATCAAGGTATCAGTGGCCACGTTTTTGACGACTATGCTTCCAGTATTCAAAACATGACTCAGTATGTTATTGAAGAAAGACCTGGAAATTTTAGAGCTATAGATGTTTTTACGCGCCTAATTTCTGATCGAATCATTTTCTTAGGAATGGGAATTGATGATCAGATAGCGAATATTATAACTGCGCAGTTATTGTTTTTAGAATCAAGCGATCCTAAAAAGGATATAATTATGTACATCAATAGCCCTGGGGGCTCTGTTTATGCGGGTCTTGGGATATATGATACTATGCAATATGTAAATCCTAACGTTGCGACAATATGTACAGGATTAGCAGCATCTATGGGAGCGGTATTATTGGCGGCAGGTCATGAGAAGAAAAGATCAGCATTGCCTCACGCAAGAATAATGATTCACCAGCCAATGAGCGGAATGCAGGGTCAGGCATCAGATATGGAGATCTCCCTGAAACAAACCTTAGAAGTTAAAAAGGACTTGTATGACATATTGGCTAAGCACAGCGGGCAGAAGTATGATAAAATAGAAAAAGATTCTGATCGTGACTATTGGATGCGTGCGAGCGCAGCCAAAGAATACGGTCTGATTGATGAAGTACTAGTAAAAAAATAATAATGTCAGAAGTTACTTGTTCATTTTGCGGTAGAAATAAAAAAGATGTCGATTTAATGATATCTGGAATACATGCGCACATTTGTGATAAATGTATCACACAAGCCAACCAGATATTGTCAGAAGAAAAAAAATCAGGCAGCAGTGAGGGCGGACTTCCCAATTTTAATTTGGTGAAGCCAATGGATATGAAGAAGTTTCTGGATGAGTTTGTGATTGGGCAGGACGAGGCCAAGAAGGTGATGTCCGTGGCTGTTTACAACCATTACAAAAGATTAATGCAAAAATCTTCCGATGATGATGTTACGATTGAAAAATCAAACATCATCATGGTGGGAGAAACAGGGACAGGAAAAACTTACCTGGCACGTACACTGGCCAAGATATTGCAGGTTCCTTTCTGTATAGCAGATGCCACCGTGCTTACTGAAGCAGGTTATGTAGGTGAAGATGTTGAGAGCATATTGACCAGATTATTACAAGCAGCTGATTATGAAACAGAAGCTGCAGAACGCGGTATTGTCTACATAGATGAATTAGATAAAATCGCCAGAAAGTCTGACAACCCATCTATAACCAGAGATGTAAGCGGTGAGGGCGTACAGCAAGCTCTTTTAAAGCTATTAGAAGGCACTACAGTAAACGTTCCACCTCAAGGTGGGCGTAAACATCCGGATCAGAAAATGATTTCTGTAAATACGGAAAATATCTTATTTATCTGTGGCGGAGCATTTGATGGAATCTCAAGGAATATTGCAAAAAGAATGAACACAAGACCACTTGGTTTTGCATCATCTGAGGATTCTATTAATCCTTTGGATGTTGAAAATGATAATTTGTTGCAATATGTTACGGCTCAAGACCTAAAGAGTTTTGGCCTTATTCCTGAATTAATAGGAAGGCTACCAGTGCTTACCTATCTCAACCCACTAGATGAGCAAACGCTTTCTCAAATACTAACAACTCCTAAAAATGCCCTTATCAAGCAATACCAAAAATTGTTTGCCATGGAGGATATTGAAGTGGAGTTCAAGAAAGGGGCCATTGATTTTATAGTTGAGAAAGCGATGGACTACAAACTTGGAGCAAGAGGATTGAGATCTATATGCGAGGCCATAGTAAATGACGCTATGTTTGAATTGCCTTCCACTAAGAATGCCTCAAAACTGGTAATTACAAAGGCTTATGCTGAGGAGAAATTCAATAAATCCAAATACAGCAAGCTTAAGGTTGCTTAACTATTCTTTTAGATAGTTCACAATTAGTCGGGCTGTATTGTCACTGGCAGAACCTACATCAAGAGTTTGGTAAATTTCTTTATAGTCAGAAATGATCTGAGTTCTATGCTGATCATTTGAAACAAGCTCATTAAGCTCTTTTTTTAGATTAGCCTTATTCAAATCATTTTGAATGAGCTCCTTAACAACTGGCTTGTCTGCAATTAAGTTAACCAAGGAGATATAACCAACCTTAATAAGGCTTTTCCCTATATAGTAAGAAATACTGCTTGTTTTATAGATAACAACCTGTGGCACCTTTAATAGTGCTGTTTCTAAAGTTGCAGTTCCTGATGTAACAATAGCTGCTTTAGCTTTTAACAGCAAGTCATAAGTCCGGCCTTGAATTAGCTCTACATTAGAAAAACCAATTACAGGATCGTACAAAGTGTCATCAAGATTATCTACAGTGGCAATAACAAAATAAAGGTCTGGATTACCTTTAATAACTGCTGGTAGCAGATTGATAACATTGGTTACCTCTTGTTTTCTACTTCCAGGTAATACGGCAATAACTTCCTTATTTTCGTTTCCTAAAGGTAAATCCTTCTGCTCATGACTCTTGATGGCATCAAGCACAGGATTTCCCACATAGTCAACCTCCCAGTCATAGTTTTTATAAAAATCCTTTTCAAATGGAAGGATAACGAACATTCTGTCTATCAATCGTTTTATTTTCCATGCCCGGCCTTGATTCCAAGCCCATACTTTGGGTGTGATATAGTAATAGGTCTTGATATTATTTTTTTTCAGAAATGAGGCCATTTTAAGATTAAAACCACCGTAATCAATTAAGATTACCACATCTGGTTTAAACTTTAGAATATCCCTTTTGCATAACTTCAAATATCCAGATATCTTGAAAAGGTTTTTCAAGACTTCAAAAAAACCCATAAAAGCCAGGTGCTTATAATGAAGGGTTAGTGATACTCCTTCTTCTGACATTCGATCTCCGCCAAAGCCACTGAATTCAGCATTGTTATCATACTGTTTCAATGACTTAACCAAGTTACCGCCATGAAGATCACCGGAGCGCTCTCCGGCTATTAAATAATATTTCATAGACTAGCTAAGCTTGTTAACCATAGTATTCAACGAAATTTCGAGGTGTCTCGTAGAGTTTTATGCTGTGAAGCTGCGCGGTTGAAGTAATACTACCAAGCTTGTCATTAAGTATCCTCCAAAACTCAATCACCAAATTTTCTGTACTAGCCATTTTGCCAACCATAAAATCAACATCAAGATTCAGGTTTTTATGATCCACTTTCTCCACTATTTCGGATCTTATCAGTCTACTTAATTTTTTCAAGTCAACAACAAACCCAGTGTCAGGGTCAGGGTTTCCTTTTACTGTCACAATAATCTCAAAATTGTGTCCATGCCAGTTGGCATTAGCACAAGGGCCAAATACTTCTTCATTTTTCTCAGCACTCCAATTTGGATTGTAGAGTTTATGCGCTGCGTTAAAATGCTCATGTCTGCTAACAAAAACCATCTCTCTCTATTATTTGACAAAGATAGCAAAGCCATTATTTATTAATACCTTTTAATTTATTGAAATCATTAGGTTAATTTGTTCAAAATCTAAATTCATGATAGTAGTTACAGGAGCAGTAGGTTTCATAGGCAGTCAATTGATTGAAAAACTCAACAATGAAAATTTTAACGACATCATTGCAGTAGACAATTTTGATAGAGAAGATAAGAACAAAAACTTGCTAGGGCTGAAGATCACAGAGAAAATTGATCGCGATGTTTTTATTCAATGGCTATCAAATAATGGCTCGTCTGTCGAATTCATATTTCATATTGGTGCTAAAACAGACACTACGCTATTTGATGTGGAGCTACTCACTAAAATGAATACCCAGTACACAAAGGATATATGGAAACTGTGTATTGAAAATCAAATTCCCTTGGTTTATGCTTCTTCTGCTGCTACATATGGACTTGGTGAATTTGGGTATGACGACAATGAGGCTGAAATACCAAAATTAAAGCCTCTTAATCCGTACGGACAGTCAAAGCAGGACTTTGATGTTTGGGCGCTGGAACAAACCGAAAAACCATTCTATTGGGCAGGCCTGAAGTTTTTTAATGTTTATGGTCCTAATGAATACCATAAAGGACGAATGGCATCGGTAGTATGGCATGCCTATAACCAAATATTGAAAACCGATGCCATGAAATTGTTCAGGTCACACAATCCTGAATATAAAGACGGTGAGCAAATGCGCGATTTCGTATATGTTAAAGATGTGATTGATGTATGTTACTGGCTAATGCACCACCGAAAGGATTCTGGTATATATAATTTGGGTAGTGGGAAGGCAAGAACCTTCCTCGATCTTACGAAAGCAGTATTTAAAGCCCTGGATAAGAATGAAGATATCTCATTTATAGATACACCTGAAGACATAAGGGACAAGTATCAATACTTCACCGAGGCAAATATGGAGAAGTTAAAATCCATTGGTTACCCAAAAGAATTTACCACACTTGAAGTGGGTATTGAAGATTATGTAAAAAATTACCTCTCGAACCTTTAGTAATAATATATCACAAGATTCATCATTTCATCCGTGGTGTTCCACCCATAACCAACATCTATGGCTGGATTGTTTGGGTTAGCAGGATTTTCGGAGGTATTGTCATAAGTAGCCGTCACCAGTATCACCGATTGAGCTGGTATGTTAATTATATCATTAAACAGGTAGGTGCTCTGCCAATTAAAGTCCCACTCATCAATCTTAATTAAAGGAATGGCGTCACCATCTGGAGTTACCGCCAGTGCTTTAAAACTCTTTCCCAAATAATGCATATGGGGAAGTATAGAAACCAGATTCATTTCTTCTTCAACAGTGTAACTCACATAAAAAGTAGGCACCGTCTCAGCATGTAGATAAAATGGCTGATTGGAAATATGTGTTTCTCGTATTGCCAAGGTTTTTATTTCGTGCTCTATTGGTTCTTTTGTGTAATACAGTTTAATTTTTGATTGATCATATTCTGTTTTTGAAGTTGGCGCATAATGTATGTTTAAAAGTAAGTCTGTTCCTGCATACATTTTCTTGCCGGTACCTTCTGGATAGAGTACTGGTAAATTTCCCGGCACCCAACCGTACAAAAACTCATCAGCTAAAGGGATAGTCATAAATCTTTTTATTTCCGGGTCATACTCAGACATTCCATCTATCTCATGCATCAGGTTTGAGGTATCGGCCATTATTCGGCTATGGTGAACAACTTGTTTATTCCCAGGAATAAACTCTACTGATTTCAAATAGACATCCTCTTCCAAGTTTGTTGGGATATTAAAAAAACGATAATCTTCTATGGCTTCTTCAGATAACTCAAAAGGAGCTTTCATTTCAATTACCAAATCAGCCTTTTGATCAACCAATAAATCCTTGATCACTGGTTTGGGGCCTTTAGATTTCCCCTTTTTAAAGCCTCCACTAACCCAAGCCTGAATAGTAGCAATTTCATTATCAGAAAGTATTACCTGGTTTTTATAGGACTGAAATTGAGGATCTGCTTTCCATGGAGGCATGTATTTGGTCTTTGTGACATACCCTATGAAACTACCTTTAGATTTAACTTCATCATAAGTAGTCAGTGGAAATGGTCCATATCCACCTTTCTTATGGCATGGGGCACAATTATTAATAATTATCTCCTCAATGTTATCAAAATAGGTTACTTCTTGGCTGTAACCAGCAACTGAGCCAAATAATACAACCAAAGTAGTTAACAGTAACTTCATTTAATCTTATTTAGATATTATACAACCAATAGCCTCTGTTTTCGCAACTTTAATCTTTTTATCAGCAAGAGTTAAGTTAATTGCATCCCTCAAATAATGTTCTGTGGGTTTAGTCCTATTTTTCCCCAATGCATAAAACCAATTATCAATTGCTCCCTGATAAAGCACCTTTTCTGCCTCTACAAGTATCACTTCAGGGGTCACAGAAATATTAAATTCCTCAATAAGAGTATTGTTATCATCAATAACTATATCAAAATCGATGTTAAATTCCCTTCTAAACTCTTCCAATTCATTTTTTGAATAGGTCTTAGGAAATAGCCCTATAAATTCGACTTTACTACGAAAAATTGAGTCCATTTCCTTAAGGGTATGTAAATACTTCAGTGAGATAGGGCAATCAGGCGCTAAAAAAATATATGCTGTTAACTCATATTTTGCACTATTGATGGTTGTTTTTTCTTTCTTTTGATCTGTATAATCAAAAGAGCATATGAAGAACACAACCGAAGTGAATATACTAACTCTTAATCCTCTCATATCAAGTAGTTTCAAATTATTAGGCAACAAAAAAAAGACACGGATTTCTCCGTGTCTTTAAATTTAAGCAATTATTATATTACTCGTTTTCTTTACATAAATCTAATGTAAGTATACCAACGGGAGGAGAAGGTCCGTACTTAGCAATTACATTGCCTTTCTCAGTTGTAACTGAAAACGTAACCTCTGAATCCCAATCACCAGAAATATACTCAAACTGAACGCTAGTTGCTCCGTCTGGAACCACTACCGGATACACTTCAGAAGATCCATCATCAATAGTGTATTCTGTTGCTACACCATCAACGATTACTGCTAACGCACCACCATTCCAACCATCTCCATAAGAATCTTGTAATGCCAAGGTGTATGTTTGCGAAGGATCAGCTATAACTTGACCGCACTCAACTATCCAAGAAATTTGACAGTTAGAACCAGGTACTTCTGTACATACTGATGGAGACCATCCTTCGAATACTCTGCCATCAGCACCTGTTAATGACCATGTTAGTATAAAACTATCACCATCAATAAAGGCTCGTCCAGCACCTGCATTCCGGTTAGGCTTACCTGCGTAGGTAAATACATCAACCGCAGCGTCATTACCATCGTCATAGTTATAAGTAGTGCCTGCAAAAGCTGCTGCTATATCATCCTGGGTTAAAGTGAAGGAAATATCTTCCCTGTTACCAGCAGGAGTCGCAGTATTAACCAATTGTGTTCCATGATTCGCTGTAACCGCATCACCGTTCACATTAACATATGACTCAGTCCATGACACAAAGAAGTCTACACTTACTATTGTATTGGCTTGATCAACAGAAATCCATCTCCAATCGAAAGTTAAGTCAACAGACTCATCTCCACGAATGAAATTAGCCGCTGAACCATCAGCAATCTGACCAAAGGTGTTTACACCCGTTTCCCATGTAGGATTGTTGATTTCAAGTAAATCCTCATCCTGACATGATATAGTTATTGTTACTAGTAACAATAGCGTTATAAATAATTTATTAAATCTTTTCATGTTTTCTTTGAATTTAAATTAATCTACATCCCAAAATACTCTATCAACATCATACACCACAGTTGGTGTTGATGAATTCAAATTTAATTCAGACTGTGCATAAGGTATTCTCAAAGGAAAGCCCCTAGGTGCCTGCAATGGCGCCTGCAAAGTTGAAGGAAAGCCAGTTCTTCTGTATGCATTATAAATCTCGAAACCATTTCCAAAATTAGCAAACCAAGCTTGCTTTAAAGCATATTGAAGCTTCTGTGCTTCGTTACCTCCAGAAGGATAGGCATCAACAATATCCTCAACGAATACATCAAAGTCAGTATAAGTAATAGGGAAATCCCAGGTTGTCACATCATCACTTGCAGCTGGGTCAGCAGCAGTACCTACTGAAATTACCTTAGCCATTTGGGCAGACAAAGCCTCTTCCAGCAATTCAGCATCAGACATACCTGTATTTACACCTAAACTAACTTGAGCTTCTAAAAGATAAAAATAAGTCATCCATGAAGTAATCATCGGGAAAATACCATCACCTCTTCCTTTATTTCCACCACCAGTTTCGGCTTCATCATCCCATAAACCTGCACCAGGGTAGGCACCAGGGATAGTTCTTAAAGGGTTGTCATTAGGAATACCTGATGGATCAGCCCTGTCCCGTCCGAAGAACCCTGCCAAGTATTCCGTTTGCTCAGCAGTCATACTACCAGGGTCAACTTCATATATTCTATTAGTCATAGCAGGGTTAGTAACTAAATAACCATAAGAACAATCCGTACGTTGCGAGCAAGGGATTGTTTGTTTATCCGTTGGATCTGCGATATCTAAAACATCTGTGGTTTGTCTTTTGAAGTAGAAAGGAACTCTAGGATCTCTATTTTCTAACATTTCAACCATCAACTGATGTCCAAAATATGAGTATGCAGCTTCTCCACCAGCATATCCAGCCTGATACATCGGATGTCTGTCATCAGGGTTTTGTAGACTACCAAACTTGAATTGGAAATCTCTGGAACTTCTATCAATTAGTTGAACATCAGCATCATCTATAAGAGCCTGAATAGCCCCACCATCTCCTAAATTTAAAAACAACTTTAACTTCAAGGTGTTGGCTGTTCTTCTCCATTGCGGAAGACTTCCATTATGAATTAAATCTCCTGTAACAGTCACAGCACTAGTTAATTCGAAGTTGGCGAGAGCTTTATCACAAAGTGAAATTAAATCTGCATAGATAGCTGCATCATCGTCATAACCTGGTTCCTTGCCTTCACTGCCCTTGAAAGCCGTAAAATAGGGCACACGTCCCCACATATCAACCATTATACTGAAGTAATAGGCTTTCAATACCTGAGCTACTCCTAGGTAATGTGGGTTATTACCTGCCTCCTCAGCATCAACAATTATCTGTTCTAAATCAGCTAAAGGATTTGAGTAAAGATAATTCCATGTTCCATTCCATGATCCGTTGGTCATATTAAAATTATCAAACGAAGTGTTGATAGCCATAAATCCCATAGTAGCATTGTTCAAGCCACCAGCAAATGTTGCTATACCATTTAATTGTGCATTGGCAAGTAACAGATCAGCAGATGCCGCAGTTGGGTTATTCGGATCTTGATTTACATCTAAGTCGAAGATGTCACATGATGTTACAGAAAATAACATTATGAAAGACATCGCACTAGCGACTACTTTTTTCTTTATATTTTTCATAATTATTTCCGATTAAAAGGTTAATGATAAGTTAACTCCATATCTCTTAGTAGTAGGAGCACTACCATATTCAAATCCCTGAACGTTAGAGTCTGGTGTCTCACCTAATACTTCAGGGTCTAGGTTTAGACCTTCCAAGATGTTTGGTGCATTAAACCATAGGTTACGTCCGGATATTGAAATGTTAGCCGACCCAAATGGTGTCTTTTCAAGCAAAGACTTTGGCAGGCTATAACCTAAGCTGATCTCCCTTAGTCTGATAACAGTACCATCATAGATGTTTACCTCATCCTGACCATAAGCCCCCCATCCATTAGAGAAGTGTGAATCAAATGCAGAAATACCGATAGTATTCTGAATTTTGTTTCCATTCTCATCCAGAAGAGCAACAAGGTTTTGTGTATCCCCAAGTACTCCAGGTACTACACGAATAGCTTCTCTATCTTCAGAAATTTTCAACTGCCCTCTCAATAGCAATGAAGCTGCTGTAAAAGAGTAGAAGTCTCCACCTTGTTTCCAGTCAATCAAAGCCCTTAGAGTGATTCCTTTGTAAGTGAAAGTGTTCGTCCAACCCAATGTAAAATCAGGGTTCGGGTCACCTACAATACTAGATGTTGGTTCTGCAAATGGCAAACCACTTTGAGGATCTATCAAAAGGTTGCCTTCATCATCCCTTGCATTTTTAGAACCAAATATTTGACCATAAGGAGCACCATTTCTGAATATAGTGCCTAAAGTGCTACTTGGGCCTCCTAAAAGTAATTCACCTGTTGCACCAGCATCAATTACTTCAGTTTTGATTTTTGTGAAGGCAAAATATGAATTCCAGGTAAAACCGTTGTTTAATTTAACAGGAGTGACATCTAAACCAATTTCCCATCCTGCGTTATTCAATTCTCCAACGTTAATCACTTCCTCAGTATAACCAGATGATCTAGCTATATCAGCGTTTAAGATCAAGTCTGTAGAAGTTCTGTTGAAATAAGTTAAGTCTACTCCAATTCTACTGTTTAAGAATTGAGCTTCAAAACCTAACTCATACTCAGAGGTAAATTCAGGCTTCAAATCTGGATTTCCTAACCTATTACCCAAAGAAGCCCTGTTAATAGGGGCGCCACCAGAAGGCGTAAAAGGAACGCCAATAGAATAGACATTACCAACTCTGTAAGGAGGTGCATCATTACCAACAGTCGCAGCAGCTACTCTAGCCTTTAAGAAATTAACAAACAATGGCAAATCTACCATGTCGCTAATTACAGCGGATAAACTGGCCGAAGGATAGAAATAACTATTATTTCCTTCAGGAAGTGTAGAAGACCAATCATTTCTGCCTGTTAAGGTCAAATACAGATAATCATTGTAACCTAATACTACGTTAGTATAAATTGCATATAACTTTCTCAAAGAAGTAAAGTCCCTGTCAACAATTTGAGTTGAAGTAGCATCAGTCCTGTTCAAACCTGTAGAAATAATATTATTACCAGTTACTCTTCTTCTGGTCAACTCTCTTTGCTGCATATTTAACCCTACCAAAGCATTAAGACTAAGGTTACCAAACTCCTTATTGGCAGTAGCTGTGAAGTCATAATTTTGCTCTAAGTAAGAAAGGTCTTCTGTCCATACATAACCATTAGGCACCTGAATACCTCCTTTTCTGATGACACTTCTTCGTGAGTCATGATAGGTATTCATACCACCTCGGGCAAGTACAGTTAACCAGTCAGTAACATCATATGAGGCCGTCATGCTTCCATAAGCCCTGTTTACTTCACTGGTATAAAGGTTGTATTTAGCAATCCAAAGAGGATTATCCAATGCTCTATAGAACACGTTATTACCATTTACTGGATTCTCAAATGGAAGGCCATTTAAATCAAAGTTTCTTGGCAAGTAAAATAGTCTTGCAAAGATTGAACCTGCACCATCAAAATTACCACCTGGTCCGGAGAAATAGTCACCAAATGCACTACCACCTGACTGTGGAGCCTGCTGTACGGTGTTAGTATAGTTGATTGTTCCTGAAAGGAATAATCCATTATCTAACTGTCCGTTACCACCAAAACTCATCGTAGTTCTTGATGTTTCAGCATTTGGAATATAACTATCATTATCCATCCTAGAGAAACCACCATTGATACTGGCCTTCTCTGAACCAGCAGAAATACTTACAGCATTTTCTACCACTCTACCAGTTTCAAAGTAATCTCCAATAATATCATGGGGTTGAATTGCATAAGGAGCAGAAACGTTTCTTGTTGTACCATCAGGCATAGTGTACTCCTGAACAAACTCAGGAAACAAGCCGGGATACCTATTATTAATAGGGTTTGGCCCTGTACCTTCTGGATAGGAAGTTCCATCTGGATAAGTACCGTATGACTTAGTATAATTTGTACCATACTGAGCATTGATTCTATCAACGTGCTCAGGGAAAGGTGACCCCCAGTTTCCGATGAAACCACCATTATAAACACCATTAGACCCTTGTACATAAGTATCCTGATAATCAGGAATGCCTGAAATCTCTTCAAAGTTTACTGAGCCACTGTAAGTAACTTCAAGTCCCTTCTTAACACCTTTCTTTCCAGCTTTTGTTGTAATTACAATTACACCATTGGTTGCTCTAGAACCATACAGCGCACTAGCAGCTGCTCCTTTAAGTACAGAAATACTTGCAATATTGTTTGGGTCTAAGTCAAAGGCCCTGTTAGAGAAAACAGTATTCTGGTCAGCACCTGTTGATCCGTTTACTGAGTTATCAAAAGGAATACCATCAACGATGAATAATGGCTGGGTATTACCAGTTATAGAGGACATACCCCTAATATTGATTTTTGTACCTTGTCCCGGAGCACCACCACCACCGGTGATATTAACTCCTGGCATTTTTCCTTGCATCGATCTCAATGGATCTGGCTCAGATCTTTGTTGCATTTGTTCAGCATCTACTGAAGCAACAGAATAACCTAATGCCTTCTTCTCTCTTTCAATACCTACAGCTGTTACAACAACTTCTGAGAGTTGCTTCACATCTGGTGACATTTGTACATCAATCACTGATCTGGTACCAACGCTAACTTCTTCAGTAGCCAAACCAATAAATGAAAATACCAATGTACCACCTTCTGATGGTACAGATAATTTGAAGTTACCGTCTATATCGGTAACCGTACCGTTAGTTGTACCTTTTAGTACAACGTTCACACCGGGCAGGGTAGAACCATCATCAACTGAGGTTACTTTCCCTGAAACAGTGCGTTCTTGAGCCCACGATTCACTAAAGGTGAATGCGAACATCAACATGAAACCAAGTAGTAAAAACTTCTTCATATTGTAGTGTTTAGGTTAAAAATGTGAATAATAGGCGGTAAGGTAAAAAATAAAATTCTTTTGTGGTAGACTTTTGCCAAATAATTAACGCAAAATGAGTGAATAAAACATGGTTTTTATTTTGCAAACGTTTCAATTGCTTAGAATCAATTTTGCTCACATCTATTGGGTAAATAGATATTTATCCACCAATTTTAAGGTTAAGCACGAACACCAATTAAATTGTAAAATCTTAAATCAAAGGATGATAAATATTGACAACTTCCTATCATATTGACAAAATAACTTCATTCTGCGTGAAAAGTTAGTCAGCAATCCTATTATTAAAAAAGACCAAAACCAGGTTTTCAATGATATCAGCATTTTAAAAAAAGACAAATTTAGTCAGCCACACTTTGAAACTAAAATGAATAAAAAAACCTCCTAAAAGAGGAGGTTTTTTCAACTTAGTTATCTTATTTCTAGTATGTTATTCTTCTGCATAACCTTATCGTAAGACCTACCAATTCAATAGATAAGATTAAATCTCAAATTAATTTTATCTATTGAAACGACTCTACATATTCCGATAATATTTTAAAGTCATTATAGGCACTGACGTCAAGCGATTTAGCTTTAATAAAATTAAGGACATCCTCTTTTCTGTCTAAAAACAACTTTGACATATTTCTATTGTTCATTTTAATTTTCTTAAACTCTCCATCTTTAAGAAGATATATGAAATTATAACTATTCAGCCTAGTATCTTCTGGTGCACCATAAGCTTCTGCCGGCACCTTCTCCTCTGTCACCTTAATTAATTCAAGTATCTTCATTTTTCCGTTATTAAACCATACTCTGAAATATTGACTTTTTGGGAATTCGGTATCAAAACCATTTTTAAATATGTAATCGATTGTATTACCGTTCTCATCAAAAACACTGAAACTAAACTGGATAACTTCTTTGGAATCCAGAGTGAAAGCAGTATTAGCTTTCAATATTTCCAACGATTGACTAAACGCATTAAATCTAATTGGAATATCAACATATCTAGTCCCATGTGTGGTTATAAATTCTCCATTCGACCATTGACTACTAATAGGATAGAAGGTTCCTTCTATACGTTCTGAACTTTTAACTTTTATAGGTGTGCCTGTCAAATCATTAACATTTCCTATTTGCGCATTTAAATTAAAACTGACAGTCAGGATTGCAAACAGACAGATAAATCTTGTTATTCTTATTAAAATGTATTTCATCACTAAACTATTTTTTTATTAACTTATAATTAAAACTACGGATATCACTTAATACTTTGAGAACATATACCCCTTCCTCCAAAAATTCCAAGTTCAATCTAACATCACTTGAATTATTCGGTAAAAATTCTTGGTAAACTATTTTTCCGTCCATTGTTGAAACTATTACTTCCTCCCCATCAGAAATGTTTTCTAGTAAAACCTGATTAGTGAATGGATTAGGATAAATGATTGCATTATTTGATTCCATTTCACTAGTGCTTGTAATCATCAAATACTCAAAAACACCACTTACTCGATTGCCACAGACAGAATTTTCATCCAAATAGGCCACTTGATATTTCCCATTTACATCCGGGACAAAAATCCTCGAGTTTGCTCCATCAATAACTTCTTGATCTTTATACCATAAATAATTATTCAATGACAAGGAAGCAACCAGACCTAAGTCATTTTCAATGATTGAAATATCAGATAGTGAATTATTTACAACTTCAACTATTTTTTTATAACCAGTTTCAGACGTGGGGTTCCATGCAATGAGTTCAACTTCATAAAAGCCACTCTCGTTAAATATCAAGTTAACCGGATGAGAATCATCACCAACATCTTCTATTTGAAGATTATTATATTTCCAAATAAAACCCTCTATTGGACCCTTTGATTTATTTACAGGTTGAATCACGCTATTAGCACAATTATTTTCAAGTTCAAAGTCTACAAAAACAACTTCCTCACAAGCAGACTGTGATACCCCTATGACATTTACTAAGTTTGAAGCTAATCCAACATTCATTACACTTTCCGATACGAAACTGATGTTTGTCAAGTTTAAATTATCAAAACATAATAAGTTCCTAGATTGAACTTCAATATTAGCTAGGGCTTCTGCCTGAAAACCCCTTATAGTAGTTTGATTGCCATCAGAATTAGAAATATGAAGATATTCTTTTATAACAATATCAGCTAAGGCATGTAAATCAACAATTGAATTACTTTCTATAAGAAGTGAGTCGGTAATAATTTGGTTGTTTAATGCAATATCACCATTTAATGTTAGTTTGCCCACATTTAAATTTGAGTCTATGCGTGAATTACTAATTAGAAAAACATCATTTGAAGCATTTACATTTTCACTCAATTGGACACTGCCATTTGAAATATGCCAAATGTTATTATTCAATATCAAATTTTCATTTTCAGAAACAACAATCCCATCTACATGTAAGGATGAATTTTCTATTCTTATTTCCTTTGTGTTAAGAAAACTCAAATGATTTGAACTTAAGTTTGAATTCGATAACTCAACTCTATCCCCTTTAAAGATTATTGAGTGTGAGTCTATTTCTCCTACTATTTCAATAGGATCTAAGTTTTCAAAAACAATTCTGCAATTCTGACTACCATCAAAATTATAAGTATTAAATTTTCCGCCTTTGTTCTTTAGTACAACAACACCATTGATGATTTTCAGATTTTCATTATCAACTATAAATCGTTTTTCAACCGTAAGTGTATCTAAACCTAAGTCTAGTATAGCATTACTCTTATTAGTCCATATAAGATTATTGATACTTGTGGAGAAAGATAATTGAACCACACCATTATTAGATATATTTGAGTTCTCGTCAAAAATCCAGGTTTTATTATCAGAAACTATCTCTTCATTAATAGTACCACCCGTATTACCTGACCAATTAAGCTCATTTGATTTTCCACTAGAAGATACCCAGTAGATATCATCATTATCTTCTTCTTCAATAGAACTTCCAGAAATAATAATGGAATAGCGCTGAGCAGCATTAACCAAATTTCCCTTATGACTTACTCTTACAGTATATCTTCCAATAGCCGGAGATGGCAATTCAATTTTTTCAACATTGTCTCTAAAATTATTGCCCTTTCTTGCTGGCTGCCCTGGGTTTTCAGGATCCAAAGTCCATGGTAAAGTTTCATTGTTATTATGGTCTAATAAAGTAACATCCAGATCATTGACCAACTTCAATTCATTACTACCTTGAGTTCCAACATTACCAGGAACGTCTGTCCATGCTAATGTTATTGTAATAGGTTCTTTTCCGTCTGACAAGAAGGAGAATTCATGGGTTTCATCATTGTTTAATTCCCTCTCAATCATTAATGTATCAGAACCATTTCTGCCATTAATAAACTCTATAGCGTGTACCGCATCCAATACTCCCCATCCAAACTTATAATCGGGCCCATTTGCAGAACCTGCTTCTTTAGCCGTATGAATCATTAGAGCTTTTAATGAAGCAGAACTCATAAAGTCGCCCTCGATACTCTTAAAATATTCTTGAATGATTGCTAATGAACCTGTAACATTTGGTGATGACATTGAAGTACCCTGCAAAATAACATAATCATCATCGCCCGAAGAGCCCGTTGAAAAAACACCCACTCCATCAGCGACTATATCGGGCTTAATCCTTCCGTCATCAGTGGGACCCCAGCTACTAAATTCGCTCATTACAGCCGAATTAGGATCTATGTAAACTTCGTAACCTGTAATAGCACCTACAGTAATCACGTTTTTCGCAACAGCAGCAGGACCTAGACAGTCAAAAGGGCCATCGGCTGGCCTTGTTCCATTTCCAACATCACTCCTGTCATTTCCGGCCGATCTGACAATAGTATAATTGGGGGCATTAAAAGCAATATTATCAAGCGCCTTACTGTTATTTGAGTAGTGTCCAAACCTTAAATCCACATCAGATTCCCCTCCAAACCATTGCCAACTCCCATTTTGAAAATCCCAGCCAAGCATAACGCCATACGAATGATTAGATAAAATCAAACCTTTAGCAGCTTCCATTGCCATATTACCAAGATCATTTTCAAATCCAAAATATGAGACTACTTGAATATTTGGAGCCATACCTCTAGCTTGTGGATTAAGACCCTTCGCAGCAATAGTACCAGTGACATGTGTTGCATGCTGACTTAGATCACTCCCAAATTTATTGCTAATGCGCCCTACTAATTCTTGATGGGTTTGTCTCACAAGTCCCCCATCAAATACCGCTACAGTCATTCCATCACCAAATAATGGTAAATTTAGCCCGTTGACTGATTGAACAAATTCTACACCTGTTGTTTTCCGGGCTTCAATGTTGTGCGTTGTTGAATAATACGGCAATCCATTAATGTAATCTGTTAAAAAGGCCTTCTTGTTGTGTTGCAACTGGATAGTAAATGGGATAGCTGTAGTATCACGCATTAAATTCAACCTGCTCTTAAATGCATTTACCTTAGCAGTTTCCTCTAATGCGATTTCATTTAATCGCTGAACATTAAATTTTTGACAATAGACAGATTCAGAAATTAAGAGCGCAAACAAAATAGACGCAGAATAAATTGCCTTTAACATTGGAATACTATTTAACATTTTTCATAATTGAGTAATATAAAATCACTAATACTAGAACATATTTTTTTTTCTACATGTTTATTCAACTCCAAAATATTTTAAAAAAATACACCCTTACCGTATATAAATATAAAACCACCTCTCTGAAGAGAGGTGGTTTTACTATAAATTCAACAAATATTAGTTTGCAGCAATTATATTGGTTCCTGTGAAAAACACAGTACCATCTGGACGATAAAAAATATAATCGGCCTCAATTATACCTGTTGCTTCATCGTAAGTACCACTAGCTTCATACTCATAGGCGGTAGGATCACAGCAAGTATATGCCTGCCTTGGCGCAACAGCTGTTCCGCTTGTAGCACCAGGTGAAGAGGGTGTCAAATTCCAAGTTACAGGAGTTAAAGGTGCTCCTACATAGTCCCCAGTGATAACCAATATATCACAATCTCCATTTGCGTTGGCAGCTCCTGAACCTGCAACCGCTCCAAACCCAACATCTTCTACACTTAGATCACCAAACCACACACTTGTGTTAACAGGACAATCATTATTCAAAATACCTACAGTAATTGCTGTATTACCTTGAATACTTACTGATGAGGCACTGACACCTGTCAAAGTTACAGTAAATGATCTCGCTTCTGGTTCAAAAACATTATTGTCTGTTACCGTGTAAGGAATAGAAGTACTAAATTCCCCTGCTGGTATTGTTACAGAACTGCCTTGCAATTCAAAGTCTACACCATTGATGGCATTGGTAGAAGTTAGCTCGTAATCAACATCCACAGCAGATGACTGTGCTCGCGAAATCTCTAATAAAATCTCACCAGTAACTTGGTCTTCAGATGTTTGTTGCGAATCATTACTTAACGAAACAAATACATCTCCCAATGTCACATCTGTACCAGGGTCATCAAAACAACCCCACAATAGTGGCAACATTAAAACTATTGCCCATATATTTCTATTTAATATTTTCATAGCTCTAATTAATTATATCCTGGGTTTTGGCGTAACTCATCACTTAAATTCAATTCACCTTGAGGTAACCTTGGTAACATTTTAAAGTCATTTGCTGGAAGAGTATTAGCACCAGATACTGCTGGTTTTGGAATATTTCTTCCTAAACGCTTCAAGTCGAACCATCTATGACCTTCAGCCATAAATTCAATTCTTCTTTCCCTTAACACATTATCCACAGTAGCAGTAGCTGGAGTAGCTATTCCTCTGGCCGTTCTCAATGCATTTAAATAAACATCTCCTGCTCCTGCACCTAAAGCTTCAGCTGCGATAAGGTAACCTTCTGATAAGCGAAGAATTGGAATGTTCTCCATGAATGGCACCGGGCCTCCTGTTGCTCTCCATTTTGTGAACTCTTCACCTAAAGATTCAGTATTGAAAAGTGCACCTCTAACATCTGTAGGTTCTGAAGCAATCTCAGCCAACAACTCGTCACTTGCGGCAATGATAAACTGAGCCCCTCCTGAATTATTCATTAATAATGAATGCAAACTATTATTAGGGCCGTCTACAGTTGACCAATCTGGTGAACGCAATTCTGACTCAAATAGAGATTCAGGGTGAAATGCATTTTGTGCATCATCCCAAGAATCGTCATAATCAGCAGCAGCCACTAAATCAGATCCATCGCCAGCAATAACTTGAAGTGCCAAATTAGCTGCATCCGCAGATCTTCCCCAATAAAGATAAACTCTCGCTAATAGTAATCTAGCTGCATTCCTGTTTGCAAAAATCACTGCACTTGTTCCAGGGGTAACATCAGACAATAATGATATCGCTTGTAACAAATCCTGTTCTATCTGCTCATAAACCTCCACATTAGTTGATCTCGGTAAATCCACAACATTACTTAAACCAAATGTAGGCTCAGTTTTTAATGGAACCGACAAATTCCAACCATTCACTTCCCTTCCTGGCTCATAACCGTAAACCCTCGCCAAGTCATGGTAAAACAATGCTCTTAGAAACAGTGCCTGACCGATAAGATCATTTTTCTCATCTACAGTACCTACAACAGATTCATCATTTATAGAACCTATTATAACATTGCACTCTTGAATGGCCGTGTATCTGTTTCCCCAAATTCCTATCCCAGAATTTACGGCATTTACATATTCCAATTGGTAGCGACCTGTCAATTGTACAAGTTCCATATTGTCAGCCAATATCTCTGGCCCAATCATCATAGTTTGCCCATAGTAACCAAAATCGTTTACTGATTCATACGCAGCAGACAAAAAGGCACTATAGCCATCCACATCACCGAGTACTACGCTTCTAGGCAACGCTGCCTTATTCTCAACTTCTAAATCATTACAGCCTGTGAAAGCAATCACAAAAGCTAACAATGAATATATTATTTTTTTCATGATTCTCATTATTAAAGTCCTAAGTTAATTCCAACTGAATATTGACGACCAACTGGATAAGCACCAAAACCTGAAACACCAGTAGAATTGTTGTTAGTCACAACTTCTGGGTCAATACCATCAAATTTTGTCCATGTAACTAAGTTTACCCCTTGAGCAAAAACCCTAACTTGTCTAAAACCTACTTTATTAAGTAAATTCTGAGGTAGTTCATAAGATAATGTTAATGTTTTTAGTCTAATGTAAGAAGCATCGGACATAAATTGGTTCGTGCCTATAAATCCAAAATTCTGTGCAATACCATTAATATTACCATTGTTGGTTAACCTTGCGATATTGGTGACATCACCTGGATTTTGCCATCTTTCCAAAATATCAGTTGTCCTGTTATTAACGCCCCCAGTTGCTAGCAAATTATAGTAGTCAGCATTAAAGGCATCGTTACCAAACTGATACTGGAAGAAAATATCCAATGAAATTCCCTTATAAGAAAACGTGTTTGACCAACCACCATAACTAGTAGGTAAAGCAGATCCTCTTACAGCACCATCTTCAAATCCAGGGTTATATGTCAAATTTCCATTGGCATCCCTGATCATGGCTCTTCCATTTGCAGGATTAACTCCAGCATAATCTAGTAAATAGTGAAAGCTTACAGGCTGGCCAACTATTTTGTCAGGAATATTTCCATTAAAAATAGTGTCTGCATCAACAAGTTTTGTCACTTCATTTTCCAAGAAGGTTACATTGAATCTAGAATCCCATCTAAATCCACCCTTGTCGAAAATTATACCTCCAACCTCAATATCTATACCCTGATTCCTAACCGACCCAATGTTATTTGTAACACTTGGATTAGCTTGTCCTGCAGGTGGGTTTATACCACTAGTTTGCAAGAATGGCACCTGAAATAACAAATCATTATTATTCGTCCTCCAAAAATCAACAGTACCATACAAACGATTATTGAACAATGAGAAGTCAACACCGAGATTGATAGACTCTTCTTCTTCCCATGAAATTTCGTCATTACCAAGCAATCCTATTGTAAGAGGAGATGCCCCTGCATATTGCCCTGACGATGCACCATATGTGGTCTGAGTTAGGTAGTTGCCAATTTCAGCGTTTCCTAATATTCCATAACTGGCTTTCAGCTTTAAATCATCAATTATTTCAATACCTGACAAAAATGACTCTTCAGATAATCTCCATCCAACTGACCCAGCATAAAATAGACCGTATTGATTCTCTGATCCAAACCTTGAGTGCCCATCGCGTCTAACTGTTACTGAACCTAGATATCTGTCATCATATGCGTAATCAAATTTACCGAAATACCCAAGACGTTTGTACTCTTGAAAGAATCCTCCTACTGCTTGAGGTTGTCCATTACCCGGTAATCTAAAGAAAGCATTAGGGAACTGGTTAGCTGTTAAATTGTTACCTTCTCTTTGTTCCGCTTTATACTCGTATCCAATGATACCACCAACAGTATGAACATCATTAAATGTCTTACTGTAGTTTAAATTGACATTAGTATTCCAGTTTAGCGATCTTCTATTAGTAATTGCCACAGAACCTCCGGCAGCAGCAAAGACTGGGATTGAACGTGGCCTCTCGTTATCGTCTCTGTTCATAGAGAAATCTATACCTACCAATCCATTAACAGATAAACCTGGAATTATTTGATAACTAATATTCGCACTTGAAACTGTCTGAAGTGTACGACCTAATCTCACCTCCTGATTGACGCCTTGCAAAATATTGTAACCAAACAAATGACTCAACCCATTAGTTGGATAGGGGTTGAATTCCCCTGTCTCTGTATCTATAGCTGGAGATGACGGAATCGCAGAAAAAGCAGCCACGAACGGGCCGTTCACAAAGTTTCCATTAGCAATGGCACCAAATTGCTTAATGTTGGTTATTGCAAGTTTTGCGCCAACAGTTAATTTATCAGTTGCTCTATGAGAAAGATTTAATCTCCCAGTGAACCTTTCAAAATCAGATTTTATAATCTGTGCTTCTTGCTTGTTGTAAGAACCTCCAAAATAGAAACTAGTCTTTTCATCACCACCACTCATAGTAAAGTCCAGTGTTGTAAATCTTGCATCTTGAAACATATTATCCAACCAGTCATAATTTTCGTAAGTTGAAGGATCATTTGGATCGCCAAAGAAATCAAAAGACCCATTTACTCTAGAAGGGTCTAACCCAACATTTGTCTCTTGTTCAGCTTGAATTTCAGCATACTGACGTGCATCCAATACATCGTAAAGGTTTAATGGTTGTACAACACCTTCTTGATACGAAAGATCAATATTAGTTTTGCCTCCCTTTTTACCTGACTTAGTTGTAACCACAATAACACCATTAGCAGCTTGAGCTCCATATATGGCGGCTGTAGCTGGATCCTTTAAAATGTCAATCGACTCAATATCATTTGGGTTGATTGAGTTAAGGGGATTACTTGATGCCTGTGCTGAACCTCCAAGAGAAGCAACCTGAACACCATCAATAATAATTAATGGATCGTTGCCTGAATTAATTGAACCAACCCCTCTAATTCTAATGTTCAAAGCTCCACCTGGCTGACCTGAAGCAGCTGAAATTTGAGTCCCAGCTGCACGACCTTGGATAGCTCTGTCAAAAGATTGCATCGGTAAACCTTCAATTTCCTCAGCCTTTATTGAGGAAACAGAACCTGTTAAATCCCTTTTCAATTGAGAGCCGTAGCCTGTAATAACAACCTCTGAAAGTTGTTTAACATCTGCAGACATCTGTACATCAATCACTGACCTTGCTCCAACTGCAACTTCTTCTGAAGCCAGACCAATGAATGAAAATACCAAAGTACCTCCGTCAGAAGGGACGGATAGCCTGTAGTTACCATCGATATCGGTAACTGTACCTGTAGTTGTACCTTTAAGTACAACGTTTACACCTGGTAATGTTGATCCGTCTTCGATAGACGTCACCTTACCTGAAACGGTGCGTTCTTGAGCCCACGATTCACTGAAAGTAAATGCGAACATCAACATGAAACTAAGCAGTAAAAACTTCTTCATATTGTATTGTTTAGGTTAAAAATTAAAAATAGTTTGCCTTAAACTTAGGACAAAAACATGAAATACAAATGAATTGTTTTGAAAAAAGTAACCTAATTGACGGGGTAAAGACTATTAATTAAATAACGAACATGTAATCATTACCCCAATTTGGGGGATACAGTCAAAATTATCTTAATCCAACTATTTTAAATTCTATTCTTCTGTTTAACTGGCGATTTTGATCTGAATCATTTGGAACCTTAGGCTTTTTAGATCCAAAGCCTTGATAAGAAATCCTTTTTTGAACTATTCCATTATTTAACAAGAAGGTGTAAACACTGAGCGATCTCCTCTTCGAGAGTTCATTATTATAGGAATCGCTGCCTACATTATCGGTATGACCCTCAATTTGAATTTTGATCGAGGGGTTGTCAGACATAAAGTCCACTACCTTTTTTAACTCTGTTTTTGATTTATCAGTCAATTCATATTTATCTGTCTCGAAGAATATATTATTAAGTACGGTCTTTACCCCCTCTTTAATAGGTGAAAGAAGGAAATCCTTTTGAATCGACATGGAGCTGTCACCTTTTTGATAATTAAAAGTGTTGCTTTGAAATAGGTATCCTGGACGCTCCACGTATAATGCATATTGAGAACCCTCCGTCAGCACCATAAGATACTTACCATTAATAGAATCAGAATTCACAAGTGACACCCTCCTATCCAATTCTATGTCATACAATTCTATTTTTGCTTTTAATGGCAGGTGAGTTATTGAATCCTTAACCGTTCCTGTAACAAATGAGGTTCTGTACTCAACTCTTTTAGACTTAGGCACATCAAATTCATAAATAATGCCTTTCCTGTCTTTTGATTTGTTATCCTCATTAGAATAGTATCCTCTGTTGCCATCTGAGGTTATAAATAAAGACACCTGATCTTCACCATTATTAATAGGAGGCCCAAGGTTTTCAGGCTTCTCCCATTTTCCATCTAGCTCATTAGAGTAATAGATGTCAAATCCGCCAAAACCTGGCAAACCATTAGTTGCATAATAAAGTGTTTTGTTGTTAGGGTGAATAAATGGAGACACCTCATCATTAACTGTATTAATACCTCTTCCTAAATTAACAGGCTTCTCCCATTCGTTATTTTCATTTTTGTATGCCAGCCAAATATCCCTGCTTCCAACTCCCCCTGATCTGTTTGAAATAAAGAATAACCTCCTACCATCTGCTGACAAACTTGGCTGAGAGTCCCAGGCTGAAGAATTAATAGCCGGGCCTAGATTTTTTGGAACAGACCATTCATCGCCTGTTTTCTCGCTTATATATAAGTCGCAACTGCCATATCCCTGCCTGCCGTAGCATGACGTGAATATTAAAGTCCTCCCATCTGCCGACAAAGTACAGGTACCTTCATTAAATTCAGAGTTGATGTTCTCTGATATAGAGACTGGAAGTTGCCACACACCTTCGTCATCTTTCGTGGAAACCACCAAATCTTCATCATGTTGCATAGATGTGCCTAACCTTCTGGTAAAGATCAAAGAATTTTGATCTACAGAAAGTATAGGAAAGTACTGCATAGGGAAGGCATTTACAGTGTCACTTAGTGGATGTGGATCAAACTCAGCCATCTCTTCTGCGTTATCAATGGCAAATTGTGCATTGGCGAGTATCTTTTCTGCCTCAGCAACTCGTTGTCTGTTTCGCGGATCATAGGCCAGATATTTATTTATATAGTCTATACTCTCTTGATAGTTATTCTTTTTTATATAGAGTTCTCCCAGTTCAAAGAAAGATGGGCCGTTATTCCCTGGATTCAGTTCGATAACTTTTAACAAGAGTTTCTCTGCTATATCAATCTCGCCTTTGGCCTTATATATAACCCCTAACCTAAAATATGCCTCATGGAAATTTTTGTCCTTGGCAATGGCCTGCTCTAAAAGATCTATAGCCTGAGTATATTGCCCACGAACCCGGAAGTTATCAGCTTCGGCATAAAGTTCAGCTGCTTTTTTTGATTTGGTACTCAATTGAGCTTCAGCCTGAAAAGCATTGATATTTAAAAAGACAACTATAGAAAAAGTAAATAAGGTTAATCTCATAGTATTCTAAACTATGAATCTATAACGAGAATAACCAGTATTAAATTTTAGTTGTAATAATGCTTGGAGTTGTTGCAGCCTTCAGTGTATTAAGTAATAAAGAAGCAATTGTCATAGGGCCCACACCACCAGGTACAGGAGTAATAAATGAAGCCTTTTTCGAAACTTCTTCAAAATCAACATCACCACTAAGGGTATAGCCACGTTCATTATCACTTGGAACCCTGGTAATTCCCACATCAACAACCGCTACACCTTCTTTAACCATATCTGCTTTGATTAAGGCTGGCTTGCCAGTGGCAACAATTAATATATCGGCCTGCCTGGTGTATTTGGCCAAATCTTCTGTGTAAATATGACAAACCGTAACGGTTGCATTTTCATGGTATGACATGATTGAACTCATAGGAGCACCTACTGTTCTGCTGTTTCCGACCATAACACAATGTTTGCCCTGCATTGGCACATTATATCTTTTCAGCAATTCAACTATTCCGAACGGTGTAGCTGGCAGCAGCCCGGGCTTTTTTGAAGTTATACGTCCATAGTTTTCATTAGTGAACCCATCAACATCTTTATGTGGTAATATCCTATCGGTTACCTTGGCGGCAGAAATATGTTCTGGAAGAGGAAGCTGTACAATAACTCCGTCAATGTCCTCATCTGCATTGATGCGCTCTATCTCAGTCATTAACTTGGCTTCCGTGATAGTTTCAGGAAAATTCAATAACGTATATTCAAAGCCAACTTTCTTACAAGCTCTGATCTTATTGTTAACATAGGTTTGACTCGCTCCGTCATCTCCTACTAGTATGGCTGCCAAATGAGGTGCCCTTTTTCCCGCATCTTTTAAGGCAGCTACTTCAACTGCTATTTCATTCTTTATTTCATCGGCTATCTTGCGACCGTCCAATATTGTAGCTGCCATCTTATATCAATCTAATTTTAATACTGCCATAAATGCTTCCTGAGGTATTTCTACGTTACCCACCTGGCGCATTCTCTTTTTACCTTTTTTCTGTTTCTCAAGAAGCTTTCTTTTTCTTGAAATATCACCACCATAACATTTTGCCAAAACGTTCTTTCTCATGGCCTTTACAGATTCTCTGGCAATAATTTTAGTACCTATTGAAGCCTGAATAGCTATTTCAAACATCTGTCGTGGTAATAATTCCTTTAATTTTTCGCACAACCTCTTGCCCCATTCGTATGCCTTGTCTCTATGAACAATAGCAGAAAGCGCATCTACCTTTTCCCCATTCAACATAATATCCAGCTTCACCATGGTAGATTGTCTAAATCCTATCAACTCATAGTCCAGAGAAGCATAACCTCTTGAGAGTGTCTTCAATTTATCAAAGAAGTCAAAGACAATTTCCGATAATGGAAGTTCGAATGAAAGTTCAACTCGATCTGAAGTCAGATAAACTTGATTTTTTATTACACCTCGCTTATCCATGCATAAGCTTATAATGTTTCCTATATATTCTGACTTGCTAATTATCTGAGCTCTTATAAAAGGTTCTTCAATATGTGAAATGGTATTAGGTTCAGGCATTTCGGACGGTGCATTGATTTTTGTAATGCTACCATCTGTTTTAACTGCGTGAAACTGAACTGAAGGTACAGTAGTAATCACGGTCATATCAAATTCGCGCTCTAGCCTTTCCTGAACAATTTCCATGTGTAGCATACCAAGGAATCCACACCTAAACCCAAATCCCAGTGCAGCTGAAGTTTCAGGTTCCCAAATTAAGGCTGCATCATTAAGCTGCAGTTTTTCCATGGCTGTCCTTAATTCTTCATATTCACTAGTTTCTACTGGATAAATACCAGCAAAAACCATTGGCTTAACATTTTCAAATCCTTTGACAGCAGGACAAGGTCTGTCAACGTGAGTAATGGTATCCCCTACTTTAACTTCCTTAGCTACCTTAATACCAGAAATGATATAACCCACATTTCCTGCGCTAATAGAGTTCTTGGGTAACTGTTTTAATTTGAGAACGCCAATTTCATCAGCATCGTAAGTTTTGTTAGTATTAACAAACTTAACTTTATCTCCTTTATTAAGCGTACCATTAAATACTCTAAAGTATACTTCAATCCCCCTAAATGGATTGAACACAGAATCAAATATCATAGCCTGAAGTGGCGCGTCTACTTCACCTTTGGGAGCAGGCACTCTGCTAACTATAGCTTCTAGAATTTCGTTTATACCTAAGCCCTCTTTCGCACTAGCATGTATAACATCAGAACGATCACAACCAATAAGTTCTACAATTTGGTCTGTAACCTCTTCAGGCATAGCACTGGGTAAATCAATTTTATTTAAGACAGGGATAATCTCCAGATCATGCTCTAATGCCAAATAAAGATTAGAGATTGTTTGTGCTTCAATACCCTGAGCGGCATCTACTATTAAAAGAGCTCCCTCACAGGCCGCAATAGAACGTGACACCTCATAAGAAAAGTCAACGTGTCCTGGGGTGTCAATTAGGTTTAGAATATATTCTTCACCATTAAGTTTGTAATCCATTTGTATGGCATGACTTTTAATGGTAATACCTCGCTCTCTTTCGAGATCCATGTTATCCAACAACTGCTCCTGCATATCGCGGTCGCTAACAGTACCAGTGGCCTGCAACAATCTATCGGCCAAGGTACTCTTGCCGTGATCAATGTGAGCGATAATGCAAAAATTTCTAATGTTTTTCATCTAAACCTATTCCCTTATCTTCGAAAAATGAAGTGCAAAAGTAGAGAATTATTGATTCTTAAAGAATACAGTCGTTAAACATATATTTTAAGCCTTAATATGAACATCGCAGAGCATAAAAAGCAGAATAACATTGTTGAATATATTATCCATATGTATCAAACTGAGGACCTTATCAGGGTCTTTGACATGGATATAGAAAACATTAGCCAGTATGTGATAAAACATATACCTCAAGGGGATGCTACAAAGGAGGAGCTAATTGCATGGTATCAGGTTATTCTAAATAAAATGAAAGAAGAGGGTATTGAGAAATCAGGACATCTTTCAGAAACGCAAAAAATTGTAAAAAACTTAAATTCCATTAAGAATCAACTTCTAAGTTCAGATAAAGAATTTGAGAAAATTTACTCAACAGCAGCTCCATCGATTCAGGAGTTTATCACTATGTCGGAAGGGAAAATAAATGACGAAATTCAAATCTGCATTAATGGCGTGTATGGGCTATTATTGGCTAGAATCAATGGAAAAAAAGTGCCGGAAGATGTTCAACCGGCACTTGATCAATTTGGTAATGTATTGTCCTACTTGAGTTATAAATACAAACAACAGAATTTTTTGAATGACAATTAGTTTTTATAGACCTTACCACCTTTCATAACGAAAGTGACGTTTTCCATGGTCTTAATATTTTTTAATGGATCTTCATCAACAGCCACTATGTCTGCTAGTTTTCCTTTCTCAACAGAACCTAACTTGTCGGTAATCCTCAAAAGCGAAGCTGCTCCCATGGTGGCAGATTTTATTGCTTCCATTGCTGGCATACCTGCTTCTACCATATAGCCGAATTCTTTTCCATTCTGGCCATGGTCAAAAACTGCGGCATCCGTACCGAAGGCTATTTTAACACCTGCCTTGTAGGCATCAGCAAAGGTTTGTTGAATCTTTGGGCCAATAGCTAAAGCCTTAGGCACTATTATCGCTGGAAAATAGCCTGGAATTTTCGCTCTTTCTTCCACTGACTTACCTGCTGTAATAGTCGGCACATAATAAGTCCCTTTCTTCTTCATCAATTCCATAATTTCAGGTGTCATTAAGGTGCCATGCTCTATTGAGTTTATTCCAGCTTCTACAGCTCTTTTTATTCCTTCCGGGCCATGAGCATGAGCTGCGGTTACCATGCCATAATCATTGGCTGTTTCCACTATAGCTTTCAACTCATCCATTGTAAACTGGGGGCCAGACCCATCTTTAGCAACGCTTAGAACGCCACCAGTTGAGGTGATTTTTATAACATCAGAACCTTCTTTGTAGCGCTGTCTTACCGCCTTTCTGGCTTCATACGGTCCATTGATAACACCTTCTTTGGGGCCTGGATCACCCATCAAATCTTCTCTGTATCCATTTGTTGGGTCAGCATGACCTCCTGTTGTACCTATACTATTACCTGCTGTATATATTCTTGGCCCATCAACTTTACCAGCATCAATGGCCTTTCTTAATGAAATATTGACACCACTTCCACCTAAGTCCCTAACAGTTGTAAACCCAGCCATAAGCGTAGTCTTGGCATAAACGGCAGCGTCATAAGCAATATCCGATTTGTTTTTGGTGAACTCATTCAAATAGCTCATCGGGCTTGACTGGCCTTCAATGTGTACATGCATGTCCATTAGGCCTGGCATTACAGTTTTTGATTTAAGGTCAATAACGGTGTCAGACGGCCCGGCAGTTTCATAGCCTTTTTTAACATCTACAATTTTATCATCCTTCACAATGATGGTCATTTCCTTAAGAGGCTTATCACTGACACCATCGATCAGTTGACCGCAGTAGATTAAGGTATTCTGCCCAAATGACTGAATAGAGACTAAAATAAAAGCTAAAAGAGTAATTTTTCTAATCATAGTTATAGGGTGTTAGTATTGCTAAATATTGATCATTATCTTCTTTATGGACAATCTGACAATGCCATTCATTGTCATTGCTTAATTGTGTCAAGAAAGCTGGATCAATATACAACCAATTGAACCACTCTCCAACAATGTGCTTATACTCATAGCAAAACTGCACTTCACCGTAATATGGTTCTTTGGGAATTTCATCATACATATAAGCCACATCACTGGAATCAACTATGGCTATGCCTCCAGGATTAAGAAGTGATCTGAGTTTTTTAAAAAACTTTGGCGCCTCTGATACCTTACCGCACAGCCCAAAACCATTCATCAATATCAGAAGAGTATCAAATTTTTCGCCCTTAAGATCATAAAGGTTTTTATTGATTACGTTTTTTATACCTATGCTTTTCATTGCATTGCAGGCAAATTTTGAGATTTCCAATGCAGCAACATCTATTCCCATGGCCTGAAGCACTGCGCTATGTACACCAGTGCCCGCACCAACATCCAAAGTACGCCCCTGACAAAAGCTCAAAGCAATGTTATCTAAGTCAGTAAAGTCTTCTTCCGATCTAAAGAAAACCTCAACTGGCATTAGTTCTGGTTCACCGTAGCTGTTATGAAGTATTAAATCTGCTGAAACCTCAGTTTCGAAATAGTCAGAAAGAGCCTGCTCGTAGGGTGTCAATGTTTTAATTAAGGTATTTCTCCGCTCTTTGTTTTATTTCTTCCTTGTTGATAGCCTGCTTGGGGTCCAAATAGGTGGTGGACACCAAATCAAATAACGCTTCTTCCTTATAACCCAGCTTCTTAATCACCTGAAAACAGAATTTCATTTCTTCCTTATCTATCCTGCCATCTATTTTCATCACTAGCACAAGGTCAGTCATGAGATCAACTTTCTGTTCTTTGGACAGGTGAGTAAGCGAAGGAATAGAATAATCGGCTTCTGTGTTTTCAATAATTGCTTCTATATCCTCTGATGAAACATTACTCGAGGCTCCAATTTGCCGTATTAATTCTAATTCGGCATGATCGGTTTCACCGTCAATTTTTGCCATCATTACCAAAATATTTAGATGTGGATTATCCTTCATACCTAATGACTTTTAGAAAATATAAACGTTGGGCAATTTAATAAATCCTTACAAATAAAACCTTAGTTTTAAATCAAACCATTGTTAAAATGAATTTCCTTGCCCATATCTACTTATCTGGAAATAATGAACCGCTCATGGTTGGAAATTTCATTGGCGACTTTGTAAAAGGCAATCAACTCAATGACTTTGAAAGTGAAATCACCCGAGGTGTTAATTTACATCGGGCGATTGACGAGTATACCGATCAGCACCCAGTAGTATCTAAAAGCAAGGATAAGCTAAGGGAGAAATACCGCCACTATTCGGGCGTAATTGTCGATATTTATTATGACCATTTTTTGGCCAAAAACTGGTCTGATTATCATAAAACGGATTTGCTGACTTTTACAAAGCAGTTTTACAATGCAATTAATAATTACCATAATATCTTACCTAAAGGAGCCAAATACATGTTGCCTTACATGATGGAAAACAACTGGCTGTATAATTATTCCAAAGTTGAAGGAATTAGTCGCGCACTTGGTGGAATGTCAAGAAGAACAAAGTTTGACTCTAAAATGGATGAAGCCGTAGTTGATCTAAGGACACATTACGATGAGTTTGAGAAAGAGTTCAAAGAATTTTTTGTAGATCTTCAAAGCTTTGTCGCCCAATGGCTCAGTGCTAATTAAGATAATACTTAAATTTGCATTAGAATAAATCTGAAGATTATAATGAACAACGATCCGGAATTAAACGGCAAATATTTAGGCTCAATAACACAGGATTTTGTAGTTGTGTCTGACACTTTAAAAGAAGCTTCTTATCAAATAAGGAAAAGGAAGTTCTCTGATCATCCTATATTCCCTATATCAAAGTTTGAATTGCCTATTGGTCAGTTATTAGTGGCTAAGCAAGATTTGGCCACCAATTGGAATTATAATGCTTCATATCTGGATGAGTTCACTCAAAGGGAAATCATCGGAGAAGAAAAGGTTGAAGATTTTAAAGCCAACTATAAAGACCCTGATGAATTCTGCTGCCTGTTTGTGGTAGATGATGAGTTCACCAATTTTGTTTTTATACCCTACCCTGAAGATTAACCTTTATAGTGGTTCCAACCCTGGGCGGTAATGTCAACAATATTCTCGCCCTTGGTTATCATCTTATTGCCTTTTGAAGCTTCATGGATATAGCCTATCAGATGAATATCTGCGTGGTTTTTAACCTTCTCAAAATCTTCCTGACTGATAGTAAACAGAAGTTCATAATCTTCTCCTCCATTGATTGCAGCAGTAGTTGCATCAATCTTCATTTCATATCCGGTATCATAAGTCTGCTTGTCAACAGGTAGTTTGTCTTCATAAATTTGAAGCCCTTTTCCTGATGCCCGTGCAATATGCAACAGCTCGCTGCCAAGGCCATCTGATATATCAATCATGGCTGTTGGCTGAATATTTAATTCCTTTAATTCATGGATAATGTCCATTCTCGCCTCTGGCTTCAACTGGCGCTGCACGATATAGTCATACTTCTCAAGCTGAGGTTGCATATCCGGATTGGCCATAAACACCTGCTTTTCACGCTCCAAAACCTGAAGGCCCATATATGCGCCCCCCAGATCTCCGGTAACACAAACAATATCATTGAGATTGGCTCCACCACGATAGGCCACTTTATTCTTATCAACTATACCAATTGCAGTAATAGATATTACCAGCCCACTGGCAGAAGATGTGGTATCTCCACCTACCAGATCAATTTTGTAATTATCACAAGCCATTCTAATTCCTTCATATAGCGCATCAACAGCCTCAATAGAAAAGCGATTGCTAAGTCCGATGTTGACGGTGATCTGTGTTGGCGTTCCATTCATGGACGCAATATCAGACACATTAACCGCCACTGCCTTATAACCTAAATGCGCCAACGGCATATAAGACAAATCGAAATGAATGCCTTCCAATAGCATATCTGTAGCTACTAAGGTATAGCTCTCTCCATTGTCAATAACGGCAGCATCGTCACCTATTCCTTTAACAGAAGTTTTACCCTCAATCTTGAATTTTTGACTAATCCTATCTATTAATCCAAACTCTCCCAGTTCACTTAATTCTGTCCTTTTTTCTGCCATTATGGTGTTTTTTGAAATTAACTTGTCGCTAAATATTGCAATTAGACGTTCAAAGTTACGTCATAACTAAATGCGTAGCCCTGTCAAAATCCAAAAAATCTAAGTTTACGTTTCTATATTAAAAGCGATTTGTGATGAAGAGATTTATAGAACAGATAATAGTAGTGTGTCTACTCATTGGATTGATAGCAGCTTGCGGCCCCAGACCACAGTACAAAACTGCTAAAGGGAAGAAAAAAATGAAATACTATAACTCTATTCAATACGACAGAGCGCCCTTGCCAAAGTCTAACAACAAGAGACGCTAGGCAATTTCCTGACAAAGTTCGATTAGTACCCCATTTGTGGATTTAGGGTGAAGAAAACAAACCAATTTGTTATCTGCGCCCTTTTTTGGCTCCTTATTGATCAGTTGAAAACCTTCTGCTTCGAGCCTTTTCATTTCTTCATGAATGTTGACAACCTCATAGGCGATATGATGAATGCCTTCACCTTTCTTATCAATAAACTTGGCTATGGCGGATTCTTCATTCGTTGCTTCGAGTAGTTCGATTTTAGTCTCTCCCATTTGAAAAAATGAGGTTTTTACATTTTCAGAAACAACTTCTTCCAATTTATAAGGTTCCCTGTTAAAGAGCTTACCGAAGATTTCATTAGACTCATTGATGTTTTTAACGGCTATTCCTATGTGTTCTACTTTTAACATAAATCCTTAAATTCACTTATATCAATCAAATCAGTAACTTTGTCTAAAGTTTGAAACTTTTTGGTGATGCCGAAAGTTTTAAACTAAATTTATTTTAACAGAAGTAATCCAACAATATATAATGGAGGCAGTAACAGATGTGCATGTTGAGGCGGCAAGAATTCAAAAGGAGATAAAAAGTCACCTTGGACTCCGTAGCAATGCACTTATTTTTGAATATAGCAAGTTTGAGAGCAAGACCAAATTGGATCTTATAACGATAAATCCAAGACATAATCAGTCATTTTTATTTCATTCTGAACTAGGTTTTGATAAAATAGATGCGCTGAAAAAGATGCTTGAGTATGTTGAGAATTATAAGGAAAAGGAAAGTCCTTATACCATTCAGTGGATTGCAAATGGTGATAATAAAGAATTGCACACCTCCTACTTTAGAGCAAGTAGCATATATGATGCATTAGACAAGCTTTATTATGGAAGAGATAGTAATACCATTACGGTATTCAGTGTTGTTTTAAATCCTGTAGCTTAATTTTGAAGAAATTATGATTAGTGTAACAGAAAAAGCGAAAGAAAGAATCATCAATCTGAGATCTCAGGAAGGAAAGAGTGATGATCACAATATAAGGGTTCTGGTTCAGGGCGGTGGATGCTCAGGACTAATGTACGACCTTAAGTTCGATTCTGCTATTGAAGAAAAGGATGAAGTTTTCGAAGACAATGGCATTAAGATATTAGTCGACAAGAAGAGTTTACTGTACTTATTAGGTACCACATTAGACTTTTCTGACGGATTGAATGGAAAAGGATTTCAATTCATAAACCCAAATGCTACAAGAACTTGTGGCTGCGGAGAAAGCTTTGCAGTATAATTAGTTAGCAATATATTTAAACAGAAAGGGCTGATTCAAATGAATCAGCCCTTTCTGTTTGACAGTATCTTAAGGTTTATCTACCTAAAGCCTTAAGCATTGTGTCTCCTATATCTGCTGGGGATGCAACTACGTGTAAGCCACATTCTTTCATAATTTTCATTTTGGCTTCAGCAGTATCATCTGCTCCACCAATGATAGCTCCTGCGTGTCCCATTCTCTTACCTTTAGGTGCAGTTTGGCCTGCAATAAATCCAACAACTGGTTTTGGATTGCCTTGAGCTTTAATCCAACGTGCAGCTTCAGCCTCATAGTTACCACCAATCTCACCAATCATAACGATAGCTTCAGTTTCAGGATCATTCATCAGCATCTCAACAGCTTGCTTGGTAGATGTTCCAATAATCGGGTCACCACCAATACCAATAGCCGTAGAGATACCAAGACCAGCTTTCACCACCTGGTCAGCAGCTTCATAAGTTAAAGTACCTGATTTAGATACAATACCAATTTTACCTTGCTTGAAAACAAAACCCGGCATAATACCAACTTTTGCCTCTCCCGGAGTGATTACTCCAGGGCAGTTAGGTCCTACGAGAACCACATCTTTTCCTTTTAGGTAATTTTTAGCCATTACCATATCCTTAACAGGAATGCCTTCTGTAATAGCAATGATAACTTTAATACCTGCATCCGCAGCTTCCATAATGGCATCGGCAGCAAATGCTGGCGGCACAAAAATGATAGATACATTAGCTCCTGCCTTATCAACAGCTTCTTTTACAGTATTAAATACGGGTTTATCAAGGTGTGTCTGACCTCCTTTACCAGGAGTAACACCACCTACCACATTTGTTCCATATTCGATCATTTGACCTGCATGGAAAGTACCTTCTGAGCCTGTGAAACCCTGTACTATAACCTTCGAATCTTTATTGACTAAAACGCTCATGTATCGCTTGGATTAAAATTTGCACAAAAATAAAATTTTATGTCGCATAAGCAAAGGTAATGAGAAGTCAATGCGTGGTGTCATGCTAAAAAAAATATGCTCTTTTACGCAACCTTTTTTTCCGTACACGACCGACCATGTGTGTCCGGTTCTGCTACAATCTTTAAAACCCATTTTTAATTATACTATTGATTATCAATAAGTTAACTTCTTGGCACACCTATTGTAAAATAGTTCACAGGTCAAAATTAGTCTCCCGATAAAGTTCGGGAGGCACTCAAAATAAAACAACAACAATCATGAGTGGTCAACTCAAAAAGTACAGTATGCTGTTCGTCTTAGCAGCTTTGGGAACATTACCTGCGTTTGGTAATGACACAGATAAAAAAGAAGACAGTCAACAACAAATCGAAATTCTCGATCCATTTTATCCTTTTGATAATCCTAGCGAGCCACAGGTTTTAGAATTCTATAACTTCAATGATGAGCTCGTTTACAAAGTAACTATTACAAAAGACGATGAGCCAAATGCAGATTTGGCCAAGTATCTGAACGAGAGTGATTTTCTGATTCAGAGTTCAAAGACTTCATATTTCCGATTAAACAATTAGTTTTTTCAAGTTTAGGTTGAACGGAAGGCTCACATGTGTGGGTCTTTCCTATTTTTGTGGGAATAATAAAAAAGTAATTATTACATTTATCAAATTCCTTATCAAAAACAGACTTTGAATAGAGGCTACTTATTTATTCTCATAATCCTGTGCCTAATATCAGGTATCCATTGCTCAGCAGCTATTTTTGATAGTAATGAAGGTATTATTGAAATCTATCTTAACCGGACAGATAAGGATGGCAATAGAATTTTAAGTTTAGAGCAAATTGAAAATGAGCTGGATTTATCTTTAAAAAATGCTGACTCGGTAAATGTTTTCTATTCTTACTTGGCGCTATCAATTTCCATCAGGGATATTGATAAGTCATTAATGATTGAGAACATTATTAATGCTTATTCATTTATACCCCAAGGTGAAAGTTCAAAGCTGCTTCCTTATCTTAAACTTGCAGAAGCTATTTCATATTATCATTTAGGCAACCCCACAGAAGCCCTTAATAAAATTACCCAACTAAAGATTGAGCAAAAGAATAATATAGAAAAAACACTAGCGATCTTAATTGAGATCAATTCAGCATTATTTAATGCGGTTTTGGGTAAAGATGAGTTAGCAGAAAACATGCTAATTGATTTGGCTCCTGCTATCGAAAATTCCACAGAAATAGATAAAACCTACAGGTCATTTCTGGCACTTAATGTTATCAATACCCTAGGAATATCCTATCTGGTAAATAGAAAAACAGATAAGGCTGAGGAGATAATTTTAAAAGGAATTTCTATGGCTGAAGATATGCAAGAAGGCCGGATGTTAGCCAACTTTCAGGGCAACCTTTCCAATATTTATTTTCTTCAAAACAAATATTATAAGGCTATAGAATACTCTATGCTGGACTTGAAATTCAGCCAGAAAAAAGATAACAAAAGAAGTGTGTTTGGACTGGCAGGTATTTTGGCAGAAAGCTACTTTAAATTAGAAAAAATTGACAGCACTGAAAAATACATTCAGATAGTTTTTAAGCTGCTTCCAGAGATCAATGAGCCCTTTTTTATTGACAATAATCTTGCTTTCTTGCTCGACTATTACAACAAAACAAACCAATATCAGAAACTGATTTCTACCACCAAGTACTTCAACTCAATTAAAGACTCAATTGCAAAAGTGCGTCTGAGCAAGGACTATGAGATAGCACAATCCCAAATGGCCCTCGAGAAAGCCCGAGAGAAAATAAACCAACTTACACAGATAAACCATTTGGAGAACCAGCGGAGAAGAGCCATATATAAATACAATGTAGCACTTATAATAGGTATTTTCGCTATCATACTTTTGGCCATTTTTATTTATAGAAACTTAACCCAAAAAAGGATGCAGAATCTTCAGCTTGAAAGAAAAAATACTGAAATAAACAACCAGAATGAAGAGCTGAAATCGCAACAGGAGACTTTAAAAACACAATCTGATAAAATTGCCGAATTGAACACCCTGTTGGAGCAAAAAGTCAATGAGCGTACAAAAGAATTACTCCTAAAAAATAAAAAACTCGAAGATTATGCTCATTATAATTCACACAATATACGAGGGCCGCTAGCCCGTATTCTTGGTTTAATCCATTTGTGGGAAACTCAAAGCATTCAGCAATCAGAAAAAGAAGAGATGCTAAGCAGGATTGAGGAGTCAGCAAAGGAACTTGACGAGATGGTGCGTAAGGTAAATCAGATGCTTGAGTAACCTTAAGCTAAAAGGCCACTATTGATAGACTAATCCATTTTTTTTATATAACTTGGTAAGTTGAATCTATAAAATATGTCAGGCTTTTCATCATTTTGGGCTTCTCAAAATAAGGTTTTTAGAATATCAATTATTCTACTACTCTTAGCATCAATCACTTACGGACAAGGTAACAGAAAACCATTTGCTATAGAAGGTAAATTAAACCTTACCTCATGGGACATTGACCAAAACCCTATCGAGCTAAATGGCGACTGGTTTTTTTACTGGAGCCAAATACTTACCCCTCAGGATGGATTACTTTCATTCAACCAGGAAAATAAAAACATTAAATCATTCCCAGGGCTTTGGACGGATTATGAAGGAGATACCAGTTATCCCTCGTTTGGTTTTGCATCTTACCTACTAATTATAGAAGGTCTTGAAAAAGACAAGGAATATGCCTTAAAAGTACCTGACATGTATTGTAGTTATCAGCTTTGGGTAGGTTCTAAGCTGGTGGCATCAAATGGCAAAATTGGGAGAGATGCGGAAAGCTACGAGCCTGAGTGGCGGCCCGTCACAGTAAATTTTGTTGCCGAAAGAGAAACTGAATCCATTCTTTTAAACATATCAAATTTTGATCACTCCAAAGGAGGTATTAAGAACAGCATTGTGCTGGGGCCTGTTGAACACCTGGCCAGTCAAAGAACCAATGAAGTTGCAGCCAATCTTATCAGAATTATTGGTATAGCCTTAATATCAATTATTTCATTGGCCGGCTTCTTCCTTTACTCAAAGAAACTGTTTACCTATTTTTCTATCTTTAGCATTTTGTGGTCGGTAAGGGGCATTTTTTCAAACATGTACCTTATCTACTCGTGGATTCCCGATTTTAACTGGACATTAGGAACAAAGATCGAGTACCTGACAATCTACACATCAGTTTTAGTTGGTTATCATATTTTTCATAACCTATTTCCCAACCATTCCAATAAAATTATTAGTTGGGCTTCCATCTTCATAAATTCTACATTTATCATTATTACCCTGGTATCTCCTGCAGTGATGTTTACTGAATTGCTAAACATCTATTTTGGTTTGATGGGACTGCTGCTGGCCTATATCCTGATCAATGTGATCCAGGCCTACATATATGATGAGAAAGGGGCCGGGTATCTAGCTGTGGCTATTACCCTTATTATTATATTGTTCTTTTATGATATGCTATCCTATTATAAGTTTTTGCCTTATAACCCCTACATAACAAGTATAGGATATGTCATACTCTATGGGCTTTTGGGCTATACTTTAAGATATAATCAACTTCACAAAAGCAAAGACACAACATTCAAATTTTCATAAAAAAACAAGGTGTCTCAAAAGTTAAGCGTCATTGCGAACGCAGTGAAGCAATCTCTTCTAAGGACTCGCAGTCAGCCATGAGATTGCTTCGATTCCTCGCAAAGACGAGATTTCAATACTTTTGAGACACCTTTTCTTTTCACTTCTGAAAAAAGATCTTAACTATTTAGCAGCGTTATATCTTTTTGTAACCTCATCCCAGTTAATAACATTAAAAAATGCCTGGATGTAATCAGGTCTTCTGTTTTGATAGTTTAGGTAATAGGCATGCTCCCAAACATCAAGACCTAAAATTGGTGTGCCTCCGCACCCAACATTTGGCATTAAGCTATTATCCTGATTAGGCGATGAACAAATCTCTACTTTTCCACCTTTATGAACGCATAACCATGCCCATCCTGATCCGAACCTTGTAGCGGCAGCAGTAGCAAAAGCTTCTTTAAATTTATCATAAGAACCATAGGCAGCATCAATGGCTGCAGCCACATCTCCCGAAGGTGCCCCTCCACCCTTTGGTGACATCACCTTCCAAAATAGATCATGGTTAAAATATCCGCCTCCGTTATTTCTTACTGCAGGCACATCAGAATGGTTGGCAAGCAAATCTTCTATTGATTTTCCCTCCATTGGAGTACCTTCAATAGCTTTATTCAAGTTAGCAGTATATCCTGCATGATGCTTCCCATGATGGATTTCCATTGTTCTTGCATCAATATGTGGTTCTAATGCATCGTATGCATAGGGTAATTCTGGCAATTGAAATGACATAATATTTCTATGTTTTAGTTCAACAATTCGTTATACCTCAAATATAACCATCAGCACCCGAACAAAAAACGAAAGGTGTTTCTCAAATTCTATGATAACATTTATTTAATCTATCAATCAGCTGAACTAATAGCTAGATATGCTTATTTGGCTACTTATCTCTCAATTTTTGAAAAAAGAGGGTGACCAAACTACCGCATTCAGAAGCCATAAGACCATTCTTCACTTCCGTTTTTGGATGGATGATCTTCTTGTTTAGAAAACTGAAACCTCTTTTTTCATCACGAGCACCATAATACAATTTCCCAATTTGCGACCAGTAAAGTGCACCACCACACATACCACATGGCTCCAGGGTAACATAGAGTGTACAATCAGTTAGATATTTTGTTCCCAAATAATTACAAGCTGATGTAATAGCCAACATTTCTGCATGAGCAGTTGGGTCATTAAGTCTTTCGGTTTGATTGTAAGCCCTAGCTATAATAGTGTTATTTGCCACAACCACTGCCCCTACAGGTATCTCTCCCTCCTCTTCAGCAATGAGTGCCTGCTTCAGGGCCTCTTTCATAAAATGCTCATCGCTATGGATAGATAATGTCATTCTATGTTCTTTTTAACTTTAAGACTATTCATTATCTGCGGGGCAATGTCTACCCATCTGTCTTTTATCTGAACGGGAGTATTAAAAGTAAATACGAAGGTTTTTCCATTGATAAGCAAATATTGGAGGTAAGTATAGGTCCTGATGGCATCACGCTGATCTAAAGAGTACTTGTCGCCATTAATTCTTGAGGTAAATTCAAACACGATATAACGCATATCATTAATCACCTGAATATCTTCCTTTATAAAATCTACTCTATCATAAAGGTTGGTGATGCTGGCTTTAAAAAAGTCCTTGGCTATTTCAATATCTGTGCTTCTCCATCTTGTAGCAGACACATTGACACTAAAATCTACCAGCCTTTCATCATTAGTAAATGCACCAATAGGCTTACGAACGGATGGATAGCGCTGCGCTATGTCCTGTGGACTCATCGCATAAAATGATTCTGGCAGCTCCACTGTGATATAATCACCAATTTTGGCTTTGACCATTTTCTGTTGAACTGGAGCCAACCATAACAATGAACTTATTAATAGAGTAATTTTTAACATCTAGTGTTGAATTTTCAGACTTATATTTCGCTGCAAACTTTATACCGTTAACCCAGGCAATACACTTACTTAAAAGTTGATGTATAATTCACCTTGTGTTATGACGATTCGCCTTTTGGCGAATGTCAGGGTTAATCGTGACAAAAAATCTGAATTCAGATTTTTTCATCAATTAAGCAATGAAATTTTCAATTGCTTAATTTCGGATTAACTTTGCGCCTCAAAATTATAAATTTTAGAATGCTACGAACACATACTTGCGGAGAATTAAGGATTGCCGACATAAACAAAGAAGTGACCCTTTCTGGTTGGGTACAAAAGACCAGAGATAAAGGTGGAATTATTTGGGTCGATTTGAGAGATAAATATGGTATCACTCAATTGATACTTGAAGAAGGCAAAACAGATGCAGATTTATTGAAGTCTGCTTCAAAATTGGGTCGTGAGTTTGTAATCCAAGCCAAAGGTGAGGTTGTAGAGAGACTTAGTAAGAATGATAAGATTCCAACTGGAGATATAGAAATAAGAGTATCTGAAATCAATATCTTAAATCCATCTAAAGTGCCGCCATTTACCATTGAGAATGATACTGATGGTGGTGAAGATTTAAGAATGAAATATCGCTACCTCGATCTTAGAAGGGAGGTAGTAAGAAAGAACTTGCAATTGAGGCATCAATTGATGAAGGAAACAAGGGCTTATCTTGATGGAAGTAATTTTATTGAGGTAGAGACTCCTGTCTTGATCAAGTCTACACCGGAAGGTGCCAGAGACTTTGTTGTCCCTTCAAGAATGAATGCAGGTGAGTTTTATGCCTTACCGCAGTCACCTCAAACTTTTAAGCAGTTATTAATGGTGTCTGGCTTTGACAGATACTATCAAATTGTAAAATGTTTCAGGGATGAAGACTTGAGAGCTGACAGGCAGCCTGAATTTACGCAAATAGACTGTGAGTTATCATTTGTGGAAAGAAAAGATGTTCTAGATACTTTTGAAGGGTTGGTAAGGCATCTCTTTAAAAATGTAAAAGGCATAGACATTGGTGAAGTACCCCACATGCAGTACGATGACGCCATGAAATATTATGGTTCTGACAAACCAGATATCAGATTTGATATGAAGTTTGTTGAGTTGAATGATGTAGCTCAAGGCAAAGGGTTTAATGTATTTGATAGTGCGGAACTCGTTGTTGGCATCAATGCTAAAGGCTGTGCAGAATATACCAGAAAGCAGTTGGATGCGCTTACTGACTTTGTTAAGCGTCCGCAGGTGGGTGCAAAAGGTATGGTATATGTAAAATGTAATGTCGATGGAACCTTTAAATCCTCAGTTGATAAGTTCTACTCTGAGGAAGATTTAAAAGCTTGGGCAGATAAAATGGGTGCTCAACCTGGTGATTTACTACTAGTTCTAAGTGGAGATATAGACCATACGCGTAAAGCAATGAATGAATTGCGTTTGCACATGGGCAATGAATTAGGGCTGAGACAGAAAAGTGAATATAAACTGCTTTGGGTGATTGATTTTCCATTATTAGAGTGGGATGAAGACAGCAAGCGTTTCCATGCCATGCATCACCCATTTACTTCACCAGTACCAGAGGATCTAGCTAAGCTGGAAACCTATCCAGGTGATATTAAAGCCAATGCCTATGACCTTGTTGTTAATGGTGTTGAATTAGGTGGCGGATCGATAAGAATTCATGACAGGGCAGTACAACAGCGAATGTTCAAGGCATTAGGCTTTACCGAAGAAGAGGCTCAAGCCCAGTTTGGTTTCTTACTTGAAGCATTTGAATATGGAGCGCCTCCACATGGTGGCATCGCCTTTGGTTTTGATAGATTGTGTGCCTTATTTGGAGGTTCTGATTCTATTCGTGATTATATCGCTTTCCCTAAGAACAATTCTGGAAGAGATGTTATGATCGATTCACCAAGTGTAATAGACAATGCTCAATTGGATGAATTGAATCTTAAGCTGAACTTAAAATCATAATAGAATCATATTTAGACTTGCTTAATGTGACAAAAACAAACAAGGCCTTTCAATTTGAAAGGCCTTGTTTGTTTTAGAAGTTACCAAACTTCAATGAGAAACTGCCGCTATAACCCGACA
This sequence comes from Fulvivirga sp., assembly GCF_040218215.1. Lineage (NCBI taxonomy): Bacteria > Pseudomonadati > Bacteroidota > Cytophagia > Cytophagales > Fulvivirgaceae > Fulvivirga > Fulvivirga sp. The sequence goes on along the minus strand of NZ_JAVJQL010000011.1, from coordinate 293,117 downwards.
GGTCATCATCAGTCATATTTACTAAGCTGGAATTTGTAACGTATCTGTAGCTTGCTCCCATTCCTATTTTAAAGAATTTGGTAATATTAAGTTCTATTTCAATACCTGGTTCTATAACTGCAAATGCCGATGATTCGTCATATTCATTGATATATCTGCCATTATCATTTCTATAATCATTTTCAGTAATGTATGCTCCACCTGCTCCTAGTAAAACCGGTACATAAATATGAACAATCTCTCTAGGGGCTATTATCGCTCCTAATACCAACCCTCCATAACCTCCATAAAGAAACTGTTTAGTGACAGGTTGAACTCCAACAAAGTCAACCTCATTGGCAATACCATAGAAACCCATTCCTAGTACAAAATGATTATTTAAAATCATACCGCCAGTAACACCCGGCATCAATACAATATCATCTTTAATTTCAGTTGTTTTGAGTTCAAGAGCTCCAAAGCCCCTGGCCTTCGAGTTTCCCCCGAGCATGGTTTTTATTTCACGATTCTTTTTTGGTTCCTGTTCTTGCGCTATGCCAAGCATGGCAATGAAAATAATTAATGTGAGAGTTAGTGTTGTTCTTTTCATGAGTTTAGTTGAATAATTGATTGAATGTCATTTTTAATTTAAAGTGTACCGAATCGACAGTTTTCCACCGTCTGCATGGATATTAACTGTCCCGTTTTTGTCTTTACCTGTACCAATAGTGCCTGTGATTTTGGTGAGTTTATCATCGTTTTCATAGACTGATTTTTCATAATCGCCAGCACCTATCAACATATTAGATTCCTTACCAACCAGATTTATGTTTACGAGCGAATGTTCGAAGAAAAGGAGATCGAAATCTGTAGACTTACCCAACAATTCTATGTCCCTGAAGCCAGGTTTCACCAGTTCAATATTCAACTCCCCATAATTCATATCAGCAAACACTGTCCTGGATAAAGACTTTACATTGATTTTCGTGAAGCTACTGTTGCCCCTTAACACTTGCAGACTGTCAATCCTCAACTTGTCATTTCTTGATTCCATCTTAAGCAAACTAAGTTTAGATACAACAAGTGTTGAAGAGCTGCTGGTTAGGTCTATATCCTTGGCTCGTTCAATTTCAACATCGGCTGAACGCAAAACAAAGACGCCATTATTAATATTATTGATATTCGCCCGCCCGAAACTCAGGTTCAGATCAAAGCCACCAATTATTTCATCGGTCTTTAAATTGCCATTGGCTAAGCCTACTTTAACATCCCCTTTAAAATTATCCAGATAGATATCTCCGAATTTATTAGAAATCTTGATATTAGTGTATTTTGGAGCATACACTTCATAATTAACTGTGACCTTTCCTTTAGTACTGAGCAGCCCACGGGAATAATTATCCAGGTCATCCCAAAGGTCTTTTAAAAAACCTTTCGACCGATCAATGACGGTTTCAGCTACCACAAACTCTCCGGCTCTGTTAAAATCAAATTCTACTCGATCAAGTAGCTTGTCTGCCGCATCCTGATCTTTAGCAAAAGAGGTGACCTTTACTTTTATTACTATAGAGTCTTTAGCCCACGAATTGATAATCACCTGCCCATATTTATTGGCAACTTCAAGACTCGCTTTTTTGTCCACTTTATAATTTTTATTAAAGGTTTTTGACGAACTGACATCACCCTTCCCTGCACCATGCCCATTGCTGCACAGCAGCAAGCAAAGTGCTATACTAAATAGATACTTCATCATCTTCTTCTGTATCATTACCTTGAATTTCGTTTAATATCTGCTCCAAAATTTCCAGCTTGACCCTGTAAGTCTCAATCATGGCGCTTATTACTTCTTCATTATCAATATCATCCTTAAGGTCATTTTTTAGAGACTCATATTCCTGATCAAGCGTATCCAAATCTCTTAAAATAGCCGGATCAAGCTCAATTTTCTGGCTTTTAATAAATCGCATTTGGTCAGCCATAGTGGCAGAATAATAGTTCTCAGCTTCAATTACTTCCTGAGGTAATGCTGGAGTTCTTAAGCTAATATAAAGGGTGCCTGAAATCACAAAAATCAATGCTATAGCTGCTGCCATTTTCCACCAACCTGTATAATGATGTGGATGCAGGTTTTGATCTATTTTATCCCAAAGCTGATCTTTGTCGATCTCATAGACCTCAAAATCCTCTCTTTGGTTGTTTACAAAATCTTTAAAATTATCTTTCATGATTTAATTAACATTAATTGATAATACCTGTCTGATTTTCTCCTTGGCCTTACTATACTGTGCTCTTGAAGTGGATGTTGAAATGTTTAATATCTCGCCAATTTCCTGATGATCATACCCTTCGAAGACATAAAGATTCAACACTGTTCTATAGCCCACAGATATATTGTCCATAGCTTTCAAAATCCTTTTAATCTGATAACCCGACCAATCACTGTTTTCATTCCCTTCATCCTCCACTTCCTGGTTTTCAAACATTTCAAATTGCTTTCTTTTTCTCAGTGCATCTATACAATGGTTAAGAACAATTCTTTTTAGCCAACCTGAAAAAAGCTCCTTATCATTCAACTTGTTTAGTTTGGAAAAAGCATGCACAAAAGCATCCTGCAGTACATCACTTGCATCATCATCATTGCCCATCATTCTGCGGCAGATGTTATACATATTTTTCACATACAAATGATACAGCTCGCCCTGGGCCTTGCGATCCCCTTTTTGGCTCCTCTCAATCAGATAATGCTGCAGGTGATTTTCCGAATCCAAACTATAGTCAATTTTCAAGTAAAAGACGGGGCAACTTTGGGAGTGTTGCCAATTTGAAGAAAATTATTTTAAAAAAATTTTACCCCAGGTCGTAAAAGTTGTCAATTCTGTAGTCTAATATGTTCTATATGTCTTTTATACCATATTTTTTGGCAGTAATCCGTCAAAGTACTGAACCAAAACAATAATGCCTGAATCAATAAATGTAGTATATGTTGAAGTATACCATCTCCTCCAAAAATAACATACCAAGGGTTAATATTAAGCCTGAAATAACACTCCGTAAGCCTAAGAAATTAGCAGTTTCTCCAAACTTAATCTGTAAGAGGGGGCCTCTATCCCCTCCGGTTACCTTCTTGTTAAATTCCGTCATTTATCCATAGAATTCATTTAACTTGGTGAGTTATTTGATTTTCGACATTTATAAAATAAGCACAGGAGAACTAATAATTCTGCTATTAAAACTCACACCTTTGATGCCCTATAATATAATAATAAAATATCTGCTCATACTTTTGTTTTCTCATATTATTCTTTTTTCAAACGGACAAGGGATTCAATTCGAACAAGTATTCCAAGCTCCGCCTGCAATACAGAGCAATCCTGTTTTTGATGACATTCGTAATAGTTCAGTTGCTTTTGCAGACGTAGATGGTGACTTAGATCAAGATGTAATAATTACAGGCAGAAGTGCTTCTGATACACGAATTGCAAAGCTCTTCACCAATAATGGCAGTGGGGTTTTTAATGAAGTATTAGGCACCCCATTTGTAGGGGTTTCTGATGGTGCCGTTGCATTCTCTGATGTAGATGGAGACTCTGATCAGGATTTAATCATTACAGGGTCCACAGGAACGGTTAGAGTCACAAAACTTTACATTAACGATGGCGGTGGTATTTTTACAGAAGTCATAGGCACTCCTTTTGAAGGAGTTGCATTTGGTTCAGTAGCTTTTTCAGATGTAGATGGTGACTTGGATCAAGATATACTCATCACGGGAAATAATAGTTCAATTACACCCATTACAAAACTATACAAAAACAACGGTGAAGGGGTTTTTGAAGAAGTGATAGATGCCGTTTTTGAAGGGGTGTCTTTTAGTTCCATTGCTTCAGCCGATATAGATGGAGATACAGATCAAGATATTATTACAACAGGTTTTAATAGTTCTGGCATACGAATCACTAAACTCTACAAAAACAATGGTAGTGGGATCTTTACAGAGGTTATAGGCACTACTTTCGATGCGGTGGCATCAAGTTCAATTGCTTTCATTGATGTGGACGGAGATCTAGATCAGGATTTACTAATTACTGGTAAAAATAGTTTAGAAATAGCAAGCTCGAAACTTTATGAAAACGATGGAGATGGGGTTTTTACTGAAATAATAGGCACCCCTTTTGAAGGGGTTTCAGATGGTTCAATTGCCTTTGCAGATATAGATGGAGACTTAGATCAAGATGTATTTATTACAGGAACTAATAGTTCAAATGCCTCTATTGCAAAACTCTATGATAACGATGGAAATGGAGTCTTTACTGAAATAATGAACACACCCTTTGACGGGATCTCAGGTGGTTCAATTGCCTTTTCAGATGTCGATGGCGATTTAGATCAGGATGTCCTTGTGACTGGCCTAGCCACCACCGTTAGGATTTCAAGACTTTACAGCAATAACGGAAGTGGTATTTTTACAAGAATAACAGGGAGCCCTTTTAATGGGGTCTCAAACAGTTCTATTGCTTTCACAGATGTGGATGAAGATTTGGATCAGGATGTATTGATTACTGGTCTTAATAGCTCAGATGTAATAATAGCAAAGTTATATAGTAACAATGGAGGTGGCCTTTTTACAGAAGTCGAAAGTACTCCTTTTGAGGGGGTTCAGAATAGTTCCATTGCCTTTGCGAATATAGATGGCGATTCAGATCAGGATTTACTAATCGCAGGGCTAAATAGTTCAAATGAACGAATTGCAAAACTTTATGAGAATGATGGAAATGGGGTTTTTACTGAAATAATGAGTACCCCTTTCGATGGAGTTGAACATGGTTCTATCGCCTTTGCAGATATAGATGGCGATTTAGATCAAGATTTAGTCATTACAGGCCTCAATAGCTCTAACGTTCAAATCTCAAAACTCTATACCAACGATGGAAATGGTGTTTTTACTGAAATAATGAGCACTCCTTTTGAAGGAGTTCAGAATAGTTCTTTGTCCTTTGCAGATATAGATGGGGATTTAGATAAGGATTTATTAATTACAGGCCTAAATAGCCTAGATGAACGAATTACAAAACTTTATGAGAATGATGGAAATGGGGTTTTTACTGAAATAATGAGCACTCCTTTTGATGGAGTTGAACATGGCTCTGTTGCCTTTGCAGATATAGATGGCGATTTAGACCAAGATTTGGTCATTACAGGTAATAATACATCAAGCATTCGAATTACAAAACTTTATAGTAATGATGGCAATGGTGTATTCACTCAAATTCCAGGTACCTCCTTTGAAGGGATTCAAAATAGCTCTATTGCATTTGCAGATGTAGATGGAGACTCAGATCAGGATTTAGTAATTGCAGGATTAAATAGGTTAAATATTAAAATATCCAAAATATATGGTAATGATGGTAGTGGCGTTTTTTTAGAAATCCAAGAAATTACTCTGGATGGTGCATCTTCTAGTTCGCTGGCCTTGACAGATGCGGATGGAGATTCGGATCTAGATGTACTTATCACGGGTAATAATAATTCAAATAAGCGAATTGCCAAGCTTTATGTCAACAAGCAAATCCCTACAATTACATTTGAAGCAATTAATAAGGTTTATGGAGATTCGGATTTTATACTCTCCTCAACCTCAAATTCGGCAGGTACTATTACCTATTCTATAGTGGGGGATGCAAACGGAACAACTATTTCTGGAGAAGAAGTTTCATTGGGAAGTGCTGGAATGGTAACAATAAGAGCAACACAAGTTGCGGATGGCAATTATACCTCCACCACAAAGGATATTATTTTAGCTATTGCTCCTAAGGCCATTGATGTAATTGCCAGTGAGAATCAGGCCAAAGTGTATGGTAACTCTGATCCAACATTTACATACATAGTTACAGAAGGGGCCTTAGAACCTGGCGATTCTTTTACAGGGTTATTATCTAGAGATGCAGGGGAAAATGTAGGAACTTATGCCCTCAACATTGGAACTTTATCGGCAGGCACAAACTATAATATTACTTTTATTAGTGCAGATTTTACGGTTACGGCTAAGGATCTCACTGTAACGGCAGACGTGAATCAGAGCAAAGTGTATGGTGACTCCGATCCAATTTTTACATATACAGTGACTACAGGAGCCCTAGAAACTAACGATTCCTTTACTGGGCAACTATCGAGAGCAGCAGGGGAAAATGTTGGTTCTTATGCCATCAGTGAAGGAACTTTGTCTGCGGGCGCAAACTATAGCATTACTTTAATTAGTGCTGATTTTGCAATTATGGCTAAGAATCTCACTGTAACAGCAGATGTTAATCAAAACAAGGTGTATGGCGACTCTGATCCAATATTTACCTACAAAGTAACTACAAGGGGATTAGAAACTAACGACTCTTTTTCAGGGTCACTTTCGAGAGAAGAAGGTGAAGATGTGGGCACTTATGCGATAACCGTAGGAACTTTATCTGTAGGGGCAAACTATAATATGACGTTTATTGGTGCCGATTTTAGCATCACTGCCAAACCCATGACTATAACTGTAGATGCCGGTCAGACCAAAGTGTATGGTGCCTCTGATCCAATATTTACCTACACAGTAACTACAGGGGGATTAGAAACTAACGCCTCTTTTTCAGGATCACTATCGAGAGAAGAAGGTGAGGATGTAGGCACATATCCCATTACTGTCGGAACTCTATCTGCAGGAGCAAACTATAATATGACGTTTATTGGTGCCGATTTTAGCATCACAGCATCAGTTACATCAATTGATAATTTAGAGGTTAAGGTTGTATCCATTTATCCAAATCCTACTAGTGGCGAGCTAAAATTTGAAAAGAATAATGACAATATCAGATTAATAAGAGTATTTGATTATTCAGGAAAAATGTTAATTGAGAAAACTGAAATAGGTCATGATAATAGAATTGACTTGACCTCTTATAAATCGGGAATTTACTTCATACACCTACAAACAGATAAAGAATTAATTACTCATAAAATTCAGAAGAATTAGTGCCAACTCATCAGTTTGTTAGAAACATACACAAAGGATTAAGTGAAAAAAATAACATTCAAAATGGATCTTCCTAGGCGATCATTTTAAAGCTAGTTACCTGACCTTAACTCTCGAGCCGTGCCAGTAAAGAAGTTATAAATGATTGAATTTTTGACTTTACCATCAAAGTTTCCAGATCAGGGATTAATTTCACGCCAATAACTTCATTTAGTTCCTGTAACCAGATGCTGAACTTTATTATCCAAATACTGAACAAGGAGCAATACCACAGAACTGATAAGTAAATGAGGAAGGTATTTTAGCATACTATCACCAGCAAAAGCCACTATCAAGGCAAGTGTTAATGCGAAGCTTACTAATATCCCTAGCACACCAATTACGTAGATTACTTTCTCAGTACTATCACTTTTTGCTTCAATTGAGGCAATCACATTAGAAGAAAATTGCTTTGATAATTCAAAGTCAGGTTCCGCCTTCAAAGCGTCAAACACCTTGCTATAAAGCTTTTCATTATTATCAAAGGATTGGGTTTTCCCTTTTTCCAGTAATTCCTGAATTTCTTTGTCCGATAGATTGGTCATATCAATTCCTCCTTGTCTAATGTGAGCTGCAGGCTATCTTTTAGTAGCTTTCTCGCTCTAAATAAATAATTTTTTACAGTGCCAACAGGCATATCCATGATTTCAGCAATCTCAGAATGCCCCATGTCCTCCAAATGAAATAAAGTTACCACAGATTTATAATGCACAGGCATTTGCTCAATTGCTGCCAATAGGAATTGTTTAACATCCTTCTCTTGCAACGTCTCAAGTGGTGTAGTATTTTCTATCATTATCTGGAATTCCTTTGGACTTAGCTCTTGTATATCTTTATCTATAGTAATATTTTTTTTCTGTAAATGATTGATGCTTAACCTGTAAGCAATGGTAGCAATCCATGTTGATAACTTCGATTTAAAGTTAAACTCACTGAGTTTCTGATGCACTTTAACAAACACATCCTGGCAAAGCTCTTGCCTGTCCTCATCATTTTTAATTAACCTTCCAACCATATGAGCTACCAGCCTCTGGTTCTGATCAATCAAAACCTTAAAAGCCTGCATATCACCATTAAGTACTGCACTTACCAGTTGGTTGTCATCCACCATTATTTTCGTTAGACAAGAGTTTATCTATTAAGGTTGCAATACAGCAAAACCTTGCTTTGGTGCGTCACTCTGCAGCACTGAATTTAATTATTTTATCTGCAACTGCAACCTTTTATATCACTGCCCCTGTCAAACGGGTAAACAAACAATTTTCAAACATGGACTCATACGAATTTCTAACGCCTCTTGCTATTTTTGGTGGACTTGCCTTCTTCTGGTATATCATTTTAAAGTATATCACAGAATACCTTTTGAAGAAAAAGATGATAGACAAAGGCTATGTAAATGAAGAAAACCAGGCGCTATTCAAGCAACAAGAAGGCTCAACCAATATGTATTCAGCACTGAAATGGGGGCTCATATTATTATGTGGTGGTATTGCCCTGATACTTTTAGAATACATTCCTTATGAAAGAGATTCTCCCTTGCCATTTGGAGTATTTATAGTATTTGTAGCAGCAGGGTTTCTTATCTATTTCAAAATGATGAAAAAAGAAGCTGAATAAATCTCATAACTCAAAAACTCAACAACATGATACGTAACTATTTAAAAATTGCTCTTCGCAACCTGCTTAGAAACAAAACCTTCTCATTCATAAATATATTTGGCCTCGCCATAAGTATGTCTATATGCATCATCATCATTATGATGATTGCAGATCAGAAAAGTTATGACAGACATATCACTAAAAAGGATAGGGTTTATCGAGTAAATACGCACCGCAAGCATTCGGACGATATGGTTAATAAATTTGCAACCACTCCGCTTCCTATGGCTGATGAATTACTCACAAATTATAGCGGAATAGAACAAGCCACGAAACTCAGAAGAGGGTTTGGAAACGCGTGGGTTGATATTGACAATGATGTCAACATCCCTGTTGCGGGCTTCTTTGCTGACAACTCTTTTTTGGATGTATTTGAATATGAATTACTCTACGGTGATGCCAATACTGCACTATTACAACCCCACTCAGTTGTACTTACCAAAAGGGCAGCAGAAAAATTGTTTGAAATAGAAAACCCCGTGGGTGAGATTGTTAAAGTTGGTGATCTTGGTGAATACAAGGTCACGGGGGTACTAAAAGACATTGAGTCTAAATCACATATAAAATTTGAGGCCCTTGGCTCCTATTCTTCCTTAAAAACTTTAGAAGCTGATAGTATCATTCATAAAGCAAATGACGATTGGAATATTACAACGTCAGGCTGGACCTACATTCGATTGGAAGAAGGTTCAGCTATAAGCAAAGTGGAAGCTCACCTTGCCGAGATTAGTGAAGCTCACTATGGTGAAATTGAAGATGTTGATAATAAATTTTACCTACAAGGGGTAACAGAAATCACCCCTGGCCCCTTGTTGGGTAATCAGATCGGCCCGGGCCTGCCAAACATTTTTGTATATTTTTTAGGAGGTCTGGCACTAATCATAATGATTTCGGCCTGCTTTAATTATACCAATTTATCTATTGCCAAAGCATTAACCAGAGCTAAAGAAGTGGGTATCAGAAAGGTATCAGGGGCAGTCAAGCATCAGATCTTCTTCCAGTTTATTAGCGAGGCTGTAGTCATTTCATTGCTGGCTTTAGGCCTGGCCTTGGGCTTTTTAGTAATACTTAAGCCAGCATTCTTAAATATGAAGTTTTCACAACTTCTACAATGGGATTTGAACACCGAGCCTGGGGTTATGCTACTGTGTGTTCTTTTTAGTGTAGTAGTAGGTGTACTTGCAGGCACCCTGCCAGCTTTATTGCTTTCGTCATTTCAACCTATAAAAGTGCTGAAGGAGCTGTCTAACATAAAACTATTCTCTAAAATAGGATTAAGAAAAAGCCTTATTGTTATTCAGTTTGCCTTCTCATTGGTTTTCATCATTTCAACAACGCTGGTCTATAACCAGCTTAATATGATGTTGAATGCTAATTATGGCTTTAATGGAGAGAATATAATTAACGTTAAAATAAACGATGCCAATGTAGACTTGCTCAAATCAGAGCTAACCAATCACAGTAGTATTCTTAATGTAACAGCCACCTCTCACCTGCCGGCTGCCGGCACCAGTTATGGTGATGATGTGAGAATCAATCCTGAAGATGAAGAAATGGAATTCAATTACTTCTCAACTGATGAAAATTACATTGAGAATATGGGTCTTAAGCTAATAGCTGGTAACAACTTTAAAAAAGAAGATGTACGAACTTCACCTGATAAGCTAATTATCAACACAAAAATGGTGGGTATGCTTGGGTTTGAAAGTCCGAGTCAGGCTATCAATGAAACCATTATTGTAGGAGACAGTATCAGAATGACTATTGCTGGGGTTGTTGAAGATTACAATCATGAGGCGCTGCTTGTGGAGATTGGCCCAATGGCCCTTATCCCAAAAACTACGGAACATCATATATTACAGGTTAAATATCAAAATGGTAATCGTGATGCAGCAGTAAATCATCTGGAAACAAGCTGGTCTAAAATCAATCCTTCTAAGAAAGTGACCTATCAGGAGTTTTCTGAGGAAGTGAAAGGTTTTTATGATTTGATGTTTGGCGATCTTGTAAACATTATTGGATTAATCTCATTTCTCACCATTACCATTTCATGTCTTGGTCTACTCGGAATGGCCACCTTTACTACGCAGACTAAAGTCAAGGAAATATCGATAAGAAAAGTATTAGGTGCGAGCGATAAGAATGTGATCCTAATGCTGTCAAAAGGGTTTATTATGTTGCTAATTATAGCTACGGTAATTGCTCTTCCAATAGCCTATTTTGTTAATAACATGTGGCTACAGTCATTGGCTTACAGGGTAAACATTAACTTTTCAGTGATTGGGCTATGCACTGGAATAATGTTCTTGTTAGGGATCATTGTAATTGGATCGCAAACAATAAAAGCCTCCATGTCTAATCCTGCGGAACAACTGCGATCGGAATAGTCTCAAAATTTAGCGATAAAAAGAAGGTGCTTCAAAAGTTAAGCGTCATTGCCATCCCGATAGCCATCTGGATCGCAATGACGAGGTTTTAATACTTTTGAGGCACCTTCTTTTTATTCGTTTATTTCAACCATGTAATTCTATATTCATCAAATTCATGCCCGAGTGCCACCTCTTTTATCATATCTACTGAAGGTGATAAAACCTTTGTTTTTCTTATAAGTGTATCCAGAAGACCCAACTGCAATGTGCCATTGAAAGTTTGAGTTCTTCTCATTACTATTTCTTTTGGTTTGTCCTCCAAAATCTCCCACCCTCTTCTCTTGGGGTCTTTTATTACAGTTACCGCCACTTGCTGCAATGCTTTCATCATTTCACTTGGTGTAGTGTTATCATTCACCATTTTCATGGACACCATGCTGCCATAAGCTGTTTCACCAATCTTTCTCCCTAACAATCTGGCATTTGCTTTACCTACCTGCGTTTCAATCCAGTTGCACATCTTGTTGTAAGTTTCCATTGGCACATGCTTCATAGGATCTGACAGGTCTAGGTCAGCAGCCATTTTTTTCAATGTGGCCTGATCAGATTTGCCTTCATATAAGTTGATTACATCCGAAACAAATGCTGCTATGAGCGTTACACCTTCTGTTGAATTATCCATTTTATTTACTTTTATTTTACGGTTTGTAGCGCAATATTAATACACAGAAAGAGGAGATTTTTATCGATGTAATATTTTTAATGATTTTACAATCAACAAGTTACAAATCGATAAAGTGATAAGCTTGGTAATAAGTGAAAACAAAAAAGACCTCTATTGAGGCCCTTTTAAGTGAGTTTAATTGATCCTATTCAGTGATACTCGCGGTACCAGATCCTGTACCTATTTTTATTTTTATATCGCTACTACCTCTTTGTGCAGTTTTCTTTATTACTTTCTGACTTCCATAATTGTCCAATTCTTCTGTTGAATCGAAATCAAAAGGTGCCTTTATTGTTCCATTTTTCTTATTAGCTCTCATTTCAACAAGCCCTTCTATGGCATTTCCATTAAAGTCCAGTTTTGAATTTCCAGAGCCACTGTTCAGCGAAATGTCAGCTTTTAGGGCACCTGCCAATTCAACTATAACATCGCCAGAACCAGAATTAAAGCCACTTGATTCTGAAACCAGAATACCTCTTGCATCAATATCTCCACTGCCCACATTGGCAGAGATTGCCCCTGATACATCATTAATATCTATATTTCCGCTCCCCGTATTTATTTTAATTTCTCCTTTTGATCCACTTACCCTAACATTTCCTGATCCGGTATTGGCCCTTAACTCACCACTAAACCCTCGCATTCTCATGTTGCCTGAACCGGCATTGCTTGTAATCTCTCCATTAATGTTATCAAAAACAAAGTCCCCAGACCCTGCATTAAGGCTCAATTCCAACTTTAAATCACTTGCTTCAAAATCACCAGACCCGGTATTGAATTTAATATCCATATCATCAGGAACTGTTAACGTCCAGGTAGATTCACCTCTGAATGACCCTCTGCCATTAAAATCTTCTTTGATTCTTAGCATGGTGCCGTTTTGCTCGAACTCAGGAGCATAATCATCACTATCATAAGTGTACTCTACGGTAACCAGCACCTTATCAGTATTTCCCTTTTTCAACAGACAGTCACCAGAGCTGGTAGACATGTTAATTTTATTTACGCCAGAAAATTCCTTTTCTATTTTTTGCTGCGCCATCAGAGAAGAAGCCAGCAGCATGATCATGGTTGTAATTTTGAGTTTCATAGTCTTATAATTTGAGTGCTCTCTATAGACTGACTAAATATTAAAAGGTTGCATCATCAACACTACTCTGTCTTTAAAGTATCTGCAGGGTTCAGTTGTGTAGCTTTTATCAACCTATAGCTAATGGTCAATAATGCAACACCAAAAGCACTTACTCCGGCTATAACAAAATGCTGCAACCCAATGGACATCTTGTAGGCGAAATTGTCCAGCCACAGCGTCATGAAATAATATGACAATGGTGAGGCTATACAAAAGGCTATTAAAATCTGAAGGGTGAAGGTTTTAGAAAGCATTACAAACAAATTTGATCCAGATGCTCCCAGTACTTTTCTAACGCCAATTTCTTTGGTTCTTTTTTGAATAATGAACGATGCCAGGCCAAACAACCCAAGACATGCTATAAAAATGGTGATGCCTGCTCCAATAGCAAATACATTGCTTGCCTGCCTGTCTTTCGCATAAAATAATGCCCACTGCTCACTTAAAAAGTGATATTCTATAGGTGAACCTGTATCAAAAGTATTATGCACTTCTGAAGCATGTTTTACCACTTCATCTGTATGTGCAGGATCAAATTTCAGTGAGAAATAATCTATAGACTGGTAAGCATTAGATTGGAAGCCTAAAACTATGGGGGCTATTTTATTGTGCAGCGACTGAAAATTGAAATCTTTAACAACTCCTATTATTTGGTACTGGCCAGTACTTCTATCAGATATTTCAACAAACTTGCCTACAGGGTTTTCCAAGCCCATAGACTCGACAAATGTCTCATTCACCAAAATATGTAAAGAATCTGCTTTTGTTGTACCAGAGAAGTTTTCACCGGCCGCCAACTCCATTTCATATAAGTCGAGCATAAACTCATCAAAACCCATAAAGTTGGTCCTTAACGAGTCCTGACTTCCCATATTCTTGATATAAATCTCCCTTAAGTTTTTCCACTCGCCAGGCACCCTGCTTGACACAGCCACTTGTGAAACATAAGGCGACTTGGCAAACTCAGTCCTCATGGTTTCAAAACGGCTCCTTACATTGCCACTGTTAATGTCCACCACCATCATCTGCTCATTATTAAATCCTAATGAGGCATTTTGAATGTAGTTGAGCTGATTAGAAGCAATTATGGTGGCTATAATCATGATAATAGAAAGTGAGAACTGAGTGATTACCAATATCTTTCTTAGTAAAACACTGCCAATACCAGTAGACATATCTCCCTTGAGAATATTTGCTGGTCTAAGTTTTGACATTAGAATGGCAGGATATGTACCTGCTAACAACCCTACAACAATGGTAAGCGCGAATAATAGGGTGAATATGCTGCCAAATGTTTCGACATTAAACTCAAAGGCCTTGCCTGTGAGCTCATTGAAATATGGGATTAGCAAATCCACAAGCCCTATAGATATAGCCAAAGCGATAAGCGCAATAACTGTAGACTCTGATAAGAATTGAGTAATCAATTGTCCTCTAATGGCACCAGAGGCTTTTCTAATACCAATTTCTTTACCTCTGTGAAGGGATTTGGCTGTAGCCAGGTTCATATAGTTGATGCATGCTATAATAAGCATAAAGCAGCCTATTGCAATAAAGATGTATACATAGGCAATCTGCCCTCTGCCAGTATCACTGGCAAACTCGATATCCTGAGATTTGAAATGCACATCCTTTAGTGGTTGCAGGTAAAAATTCCGCTCTTGCTCTGCATCAAAATATTTAGCCGTAAACTCAGGAATCTTATTAGAAATTTCTGCGGGATCTGTCTCCTCTCCCAAAACCATATAAGTATAGGCACCATAAGTGCGCCAGTTTTTATCAAACTCTGGAAACCATTCTTCGGTATTAGGTATTGATACAAATATTTTTGCCTGTAGGTGAGAATTCTGCGGCAGCTTTTTAATAACCCCGGTAACCACATTCATGATCTCACCTCCTGAGTCTACTTCTTTACCAATAGGGTCTTCATCATCAAAAAGGATTTTGGCCCATTCTTCATCAATAACCAAAGAATAGGGCTCTTTAAGTGCTGTTTCAGGGTCACCAGCTATCCATTCAAAATCAAAAACTTCAAACACATTTTGATCAGCAAAGAAGTAATCACGCTCATGATATCTGGTTTCGCCCTGCTGAAAGTTTATATGTCCACCAAACTTGAACAGGCGGGTATAATTTTCTATTTCAGCATAATCGGTTTTGAGTGCTTCACCCAGTGGCGGAGCGGTCATTCCAAAATACCTTGTTTCCTTTGCACTTTCATCAATTTCTACAACCCTGTAAATCTGATCTCGCTTAGAATACATGGTATCAAATGAAAGCTCATCAATAACCAGCAGAAACAAAAGGCTGCTACAGGTTATGCCTAGGGTGAGACCAAGAATATTGATAATAGAATACACCTTGTTTCTGGTGATATTCCTGATTGCGATTTTAAAATAATTTTTGAGCATGGTGTTGTTATTTTGAGTTTAGTCGTTCCTGAGGTTATCCACCGGATTGTTGAGTGCTGATTTGACGGTTCTTATACTTATAGTGGCAAGTGAGATAGAGATGATAACCGCACCCCCTATAGCATACACTAGTGGATTGACCTGTATCTTATATTCAAAATTAGATAGCCATTGATCTACCAGATAATGGGAAACCGGAGCCGCTATGCAATAAGCCAAAATGATCAATTTTAGGTATGAATTGGAAACCAACCATACAATATTGGACACATGAGCTCCAAATACTTTTCTAATGCTGATTTCCTTTTTCCTTGCTTCAAGACCAAGAGCGACAATACCAAATAGCCCCAAACAAGATAGGATAATGGTCATCAACATCGAATAACTGATAATACTTGCCCACTTTTCTTCAGACTCATACTGAGCCTCCATGGTATCATTTAAAAAGGAGTAGTCAAAAGGCAGGTCAGGTGCTACAACATTCCACTGCTGCTCGATATAGCTTAGCGCATCCTCTTTATTAACACCTGAGAGCTTTATAAAAATATGGCCTAAATCATCACTATCTGTGAAAGAGATGAGCATTGGGAAAATCTCCGTTTTTAATGAGGAATAGTTGAAATCTTCCATAATGCCTACCACCTGTGGGTCATCTTCCGGATTTCTGGTAAACCCTTCTATTTTATCGGCTATTTGTAATTCAAAATCTTTAGCACAAGCAGCGTTTATGATAACTTCATTCTTTGCAGCCTGACCATCAAATTCATTTCCTGAAGAGAGCTTGAGCCCGAGCGTTTTAATATAATCTTCGGTAACAGCAATCATCCCTACTCTTTTCTGCTCCCCTTTATAGGTAAAGCCTCTTCCACCCAGACCTGAAGGATCAGCAAAGGTTTGGTTGGCTGCTGCTATGGAATATATACCGCTATGGGTGGCCAGAGAAGTTTTAAGGTGGCTATAAATGCTAGTCTCACCAATTTTAGCATTCTTTAAACTAATAACCTGACGGCTATCAAATCCCAAATCTTTATTCTGCAAATAATCGGTTTGCTTTTGAATGACAATCATACCAATGACTAGCACAGTAGCAATTGCAAACTGTATAACGATTAACATTTTGGTGAAAGACCCGGCACCTTTGTGCTTTACCCCTGCCAATGTTTCTTTTATGTTGAATTTAGAAACAACAAAAGCAGGGTAAAATCCAGCCATAACGCCAATAAAAAGGCAAATAGACAACAAGGCTAATATTGAAGCCGGATTGAACAGAGCTCCTATTACAAGCTGCTTACCAGTTAGGTAATTAAATACAGGAAGTAACAAATCAGCAGAAAGTACCGCTATTAATAATGCAATGAAAGAGACAAAAATAGACTCCCCTAAAAATTGCCTGATAAGCTGCGATCGAACTGCACCTATTGTTTTTCTAAGGCCAACTTCTTTCACTCTATGCGTTGATCTTGCCAGACTTAGGTTCATAAAGTTAAAACAAGCTACACCCAACACACCTATGACGAGCCCTAACAATATATAGGAATACATTGGGTTACTGGAAGCTACAATACCTTCTAAAACTTCAGTATTAAAGTGAACATCAGCTAGTGGTTCTAACTGCAAAAATCTATAATCAGCAGTGCTCTTATACCCTCTTTCTTTTGCGACTTCGGCATTATAGGGATAATATTTACCCAACAAACTCTCGAGTTTCGAGTTTAAAGCAGCTGTACTCACACCATCATTGAGTAAAACATAGGTAATAATGGCTCCAAAGCCCCACTCATCTTTCCATTGCCTAAACTCTCCAACTTCGGCAATATGATCAAATGGCAATAGAACATCGAACTTGATGCTGGAATTAGAAGGTATATTCTCCACAACCGCAACAACATTGAACTCCACATATTGATCATCTATGCGAACTGATAAAGGTTTGTTTATTGGGTCAGCATCCCCGAAGTATTTAATGGCAGCCTTTTCGCTAATGACCACACTATTGATGTTGCCGACATTTATACTACCCTTTAGCACAGGAAAGTCAAAAATATCAAACACACTAAAGTCCGCGTAGAGCACTTCATCGTAAAAACTGGTTTCGCGTTGCTTTACATAATACTTGCCATCTCCGAAAGGCTTATAAAACCTGACGAACTCCTTTACTTCGGGAATTTCCTCTTTTAAGGCCGGGCCCATACCAATAGCATGAAAAATCCCTTGCCACTGAAGGCTGCCATCAGGAAGGTTTGTATGCTGCACCACTCTATAGATTGAATCACTTTTGCTGTTGAATTTGTCAAAACTGAGTTCATCATGAACAAACAGAAATAGTAGTAGCGAGCAGGTAAGACCAACTGCCAGACTAAGGATATTAATGACCGAAAAAAGCTTCTGTTTTAGTAAATTTCGAATAGCGATTTTAAAGTAGCTTATGAGCATTTTGTTGTTGTTTATAATGAGTATCTATTCCTCTCTAAGTGTTGTTGCCGGGTTAGTGTTGGCAGTTTTTATTACCTGATAGCTTACTGAGAACAACGCAAGAACAAACATGGTAATAGCTATAACTATAAATGGTGCGGCTCCTAGTTCAATTTTGAAAGTAAAATTTGCCAACCAATCAGAAGCAAGGAACCACGCTACCGGCAAGGCCACTATTAATGAAATTGCTATTAGTAGGGTGAATCTTCCTGATAGGGTAATGAATAATTGTGGCAGTCTTGCACCTAATATTTTTCTAACCCCTATTTCCTTTCTACGCTGACTGATATTGAGGTTTGATAGTGCGAACAGTCCAAGGCAGGAAATGAGAATTGAAAGTACTCCTGCTGATAAAATAATATGCCTTTGGCTCTCGTCTGATGCATATTGCTGTTTGTTGATATCCACCAGATATTCAAACTCAAATGGTCTGTCCACAAAAATATTACTCCATGCCTGAGCTACTTTTTTCTGACCAACAGCCAAACTTCCTGGCTTCAATTTGATCATAATTCTCTGCATTCTCATATCAGCATTGGTATGCAAAATGAGAGGGTCTACTGCAGCGTGCATCGACTCAAATTTCACATCATCAATAACACCAATAATCATTGGGTTATCAAAGCCATCAAACCTGTTAAATGGAATAGTAGTACCTACTGCATCCTCAAGATTGATATCAAAGGCCTTTAACAGGCTTCTGTTTACAATAACAGTATTTGTCTGGTTATTAGCAGCATGCTTGCTAAACCTGCTACCATTTATAACGTCTAATTCCAGGGTATTAAAAAACTCCGGATCAACACGGTAAACATCAGTATTTACCTGATCTTCACCAATCATAACTCTGGCGTTGGTCCATCCCATTGGCGATATCGAAACTATCTCTGGTTGAAATTCAAGATCGGCACGCATTCGCTTAAGCACTTTGTCACCATCAACATCCTTAACATACAGGGCCATAATATCTTGGTCATTATAACCCCTATCAGAATCAAGGAAAAAATTGATTTGTTCGGTCATTATGTATGCTCCGAAAGTAAAAATGATGGCAAGAGAAAACTGAAGCACAACCAATGTCTTGATCAACAGCCCTCCTTTATTGGATCTCTCCTGACCTTTGAGTGCTTTTACGGCATTAAAACGGGATACTATCAGTGCAGGGTACCCTCCGGCCATAGCTACAATAAGCAAAACTAGTCCGGTAATAAAACTTATCAGTTCGATATTAAACTGACCACTCAATGTCAAGGATGTGTTGGTGAGCTGACTGAAGTAAGGCAACAGCAAGTCTGTTAGTAATAAAGCAAAGAACAGAGACACTAAAACATAAAGAAATGCCTCTCCTAAAAACTGCAATGCAAGTTGCCTTTTGGTTGCACCAATTGTCTTCCTTAATCCAATCTCTTTGGTGCGTGGCAACGCCATACCAATTGACAGGTTTGTATAATTGATACTAGCTATTATCACTATGAATGAAGCTATGGCCAAAAGTACCCACGAGGTACTTTTCTTTCCACTTTCCGAAAACCCTCTCACATTCTCATTTAAGTATATATCATGTAAGGGTTGAACAGAAACGGCATAATTCATTCTGCTCTCTTCTGGGAAATGTGTTCTTGCAATAGCAGTAATTTTATCATTAAAATCAGCCTTACTAAAACCTTCATTCATTTGAAAATAAGTAGGTACTCCCCAGGCATTCCAGCTGGTTAGCCAGTCACCACCAGCAGTCTGAATAAACTTTTCAAAAGGCAATAAAATATCAAATTGTATTGAAGAATTGCCCGGTATTTTTTTAACAACTCCTTTAATGGTAATTGGCATGTACTCATCGTTGAGTTGCACAGAGAAAGTATTACCCACAACTTCCAAAGTATTAAACCATTTCATGGCATAGGCTTCAGAAATAATGGCTGTATTAGGATCATTGAATAATGATTTATACTCACCCCGTACCAATGGAAATGTAAAGACAGAGAAAATGTCTGGGTCGGCATAGGTAAAGGACTCCTCACTATATTGCTCATTAACCCTCATCAGCGCTAAGGCGCCCTTTAAACGCACATATTTATTTATTTCCGAAGTGTTACTGGCAAACTCGGGTGCCATGGCGGCTGCTACGGCTCCTAGTTCCCGCCAGTCCCCATCGGCACTTCTTTTAGACTTAACATTGAGGCGGTAGATGCTCTCATGATTTTCGTGAAAAGTATCATAAGTAAATTCACTTTTCACAAAAAGATATACCAGTAATGAACAAGCAAGGGCCACGCTTAATCCGACAACATTTACTATAGAGTAAACCTGTCTTTTGCTGAAATTTCTGAACGCAATTTTTAAATAGCTTTTGAGCATTTTTTCTGATTTATGTTATTCGCCCCTAAGGGTATTAACTGGGTTGGCTTGTGCAGCCTTTATCGTTTGGAAACTCACAGTTACCAAAGCAATGAACAGTGTAGAAACTAGTGAAATAACAAATATCATCGGGTTGATTTCGGTATGGTAAGCAAAGTCATTCAACCACTGCTGACCATAGTACCAGACCACCGGAGCGATTAAGATATTAGCGATAACAATTAGGTAAGCAAACTCCTTAGACAGCAGACCAGCCAGCCCAATGGTATCTGCACCAAGTACTTTTCTAATCCCTATCTCCTTAGTTTTTGAAAGCACCATAAAGGACACCAGACCTAACAGGCCAATTACTGCTATGAGTGTGGTTAGAACTGCAAATACAATAAGTACCGTCATCAATCTATCTTCAGACTTATATTGTTTATCAAATTCCTGATCTAAAAAGAAATATTCGTAGGTATAATCGCCCAAATACTCCTTCCATAGTTCTGATGACTTTGCTATAAGGTCAGAAGTTTTGCCAGTGCTGAATTTAACAGCATAGTATCGACCATAATTTTCAGCCTCATATTCCATTACCTGTGCCCAAATCTCATCTTGCAGGCCGAGACCGTGAAAATCCTTAACCACCCCTATTACTGTGCCTGATGGGTGACTTGACGGTGAAGTAATCTTCTTTCCAAGGGCGTTCATTGGTGTCTCCCACCCCATTTCTTTTACTGTAGTTTCATTTATAATTACAGCATCAGACATGTTTTTATTAGGGTCAAAATTTTCACCGGCTATGAGTTCTAAATCCAACACTTTCAAATAATCATGGTCAACAGCCATGTATTCAGTATCTACCTGCTCGCCTTCCTGTTCTTCTCCCGGATAGGCCCACTGACCCAACCAACCGGGCCGACCTGGTAATGCATTATTAAAAGAAACATATTCAACAGAAGGCAGCTGCTCAATGGCATTTTTAAAAGCCTGGTGCGAGGCTGATTTTGGAACTCTAGTAGCATCAAGTACAAGCACCTGTTCCTTACCAAATCCTAAATCCTGATTTCTCATGAAGTCAAGCTGGTTGATCACCGTAATTGTTGCCAGTACCAGTCCACAAGACACAAAAAATTGAAAAACAACCAATGACCTTCTTAACTGAACACCTTTTGCGCTGGATTGCATCTTACCTTTTAAGACCTGCACCGGGTTGTAGCCAGACAATACTACTGAAGGGTAATACCCAGATAACAAAGTGACCAATAGTGTTAGCAGTACGCCTCCAACAATTATATTGGCATTGAATAAACTACTAAGCATGTAATTTTTATCCATAAGCTGATTAAAAAATGGAAGTATTACATCAATAAGTATAGCAGCGATAAAAAGGGCAGCCAAGGTGAGTATAAAAGCCTCACTCATAAACTGGCCAATTAATGAAGCACGGCTGGAGCCTACAATTTTTCTAAGCCCAACTTCCTTGGCTCTGTAAATTGATCTGGCTGTAGTAAGGTTAATAAAATTGATGCAAGCCAATAGCAACACAAAAACAGCTATTCCAGACACCAGATAAATTTTACCCATAGAGCCTTTGGGGCCAAAACCATTACCAATATCTTCACTCAGGTATATATCATTTAGCGGAACAAGTTCAACATTGAATTTCATCCCCATTTCAGCAAGCCAATCACCTACATGCTCCATGTACATGCTTTTCGCCTTTTGCTGTAATCCGCTAACATCAGCCCCTTCTTTTAAAAGGATGTAATTTCTAACATTAAAATTTCCCCAGCCCTCACTGTAGCTGAACCAATCGTCAAGTTTCTCATAAGATTTAAATGACATGAGCATATCAAATTGAATATGCGACTGTTCAGGAACATCTTTTATAACCCCGGTAATAGTAAAGTCAAGCGAGTCGCGAATGGTGAGTGTTTTTCCTAATACCACATCAGTGCCGAAATAGCGCTTCTTCATTTCTTCAGTAATCACAATATTAAATGGAGCACTAAGCGCCTCCGAAGGAGTGCCTTCTACAAAATCAAAAGTGAATATGTTAAAGAAATCTTCACCAGCATAATGAAGATTATGCTCGTAACGCTTGTTTTCATAGCTAACCATCATAGATGATCCAGCGTTGCGCGTATAAACAACTTTCTCTACTTCAGGGTAATCATCCTTTAAGATGGTTGCAACCGGCCAGGCATTGGTTTCCATTGTGCCACCTTCAGGATTGTCAGTTACTATTTTATAAATCCTGTCACCTTTTGTATGAAACTTATCAAAACCAAGTTCATCAGTCACATACAGAATGATTAAAATACCAACAGTTAACCCCATGGCTAAGCCAAACAAGTTGATCAAAGTATATACTTTAAATCTTTTCAGGTTTCTAACCGCAATGTTGAGGTAGTTCTTAAGCATAATGTTGAGGTATTAAATGCCAAAAATTAGATTATGATCTATTAATGCCAAGTAAAGTGCCAAAAAACATAACATATTGTTTTTCAGCTATTTAAAGCTCTATAAAGAGTAATAAATCGGCCAAGTGCCCATTGACAAAACACTTAAGTGCCCATAAATGGGCACTTATTCACTCCTCAATGAGTCTGAAGGATTGATGCGCATGGCCTTATAAAGTTGTGATCCAACGGTAGCCAACACGACTAAAAGCACCATTACAAAACCAGTAAGTATTATTTGGAGTCCAAAATCTATGCGGTACACATTAGTACTCAACCACAAATCATTAACGAAATAACTCAACGGTCCGCCTATGGCATAGGCAATGATCATGAGTACTAAAAAGCTTCTGCCAACCGTTGAGAGAATACTAAAACCAGAGGCTCCTAATACTTTTCTAATCCCTATTTCTTTGGTTTTATTTTGTACCTGATA
This sequence comes from Fulvivirga sp., assembly GCF_040218215.1. NCBI lineage: Bacteria > Pseudomonadati > Bacteroidota > Cytophagia > Cytophagales > Fulvivirgaceae > Fulvivirga > Fulvivirga sp. The sequence continues at coordinate 270,091 of NZ_JAVJQL010000011.1, read as the reverse complement.
GATGACCATTCCTAATAACCCAAGACATGCCAATGACACCACAATTATGGTTACATAACCAGTGACCATTAACAGGGCTTCAAAATGACCATAACTTAATTTCAGATCATCCTTATACATGGAGTATTCAAATGGACGGGTGGTATGTTCCTTCCAAACCTTTTCAATATCACTGATAAGTTGGTTGGTATTACCACCAGACAGCAACACTGCACTGTTGGCATAATCAGGTAAATGCCTAAGGGCCATGGGGCCTATTTCCTCATCTAGCCGTTCGTAGTGAAAATCCTTTATCACCCCAATTATCTGCAAAGGGTTATCATTGATCAAAATGGACGCACCAATAGCATCAATAGGTGACTCCCACCCAAGTCGTTTCACTGCTTTCTCATTGATAATTATATAAGACTCCTCTTCGGGCATCTGACCTGGAAAATCATTTCCTGCCAGCAGGTTGAGATTCATCATTTCTAAATAATGATCCCCAATAGCAAAATAGCTCATCGGAAATGGTTGATCGTCACCCTTTAATTTGGCATCTGATGTGTTATTTGTACCTAAAGCTGGAAGGTGCGACACACTGGATACCAGTTTCGCAGACGATAATGCAGAAAGTGCAGGCTGAATTTTTTCAAACTCCACACCCTGTAAATGAACATTAACAATACCCTCCGTTCTGAAGCCATGATCCTTATTCAGTACAAATTTGAGCTGCATGTAAACCGTCATCATGGTAATCACAAAAAAGATAGAAATAGCAAACTGCGCTACCACCAATACCTTTCTGATATCAAATTTTGAAAACCAACTCTTTTTAGAAGTGTAACTTGACTGCAATGTCTTTTTGAGGGCAGAAAGAGGCTGGGTTGCGGAGAATACAAGTGCTGGAATAATGCCTGATACAAGTCCCGCTATGATCACAAACCCCAAAAACCACCATATCAAATTAGATGTTTCATTAAAACTCATAGGTGCACCTAGTGAGGCAAAGTAGCTGTTCATAGTCGGCACAATAAACTGAACCATCAGATCGGCAAAGAAGAAAGACAAAACCGCAATTAATGCCGCCTCAATCATAAACTGACCAAAGATATGCCAGCGCAAGGCACCTACCACTTTGCGAACTCCTATCTCTTTAGATCGGTTCATTGCACGCGCAGTAGTAAGATTAGCATAGTTAAAACACGCTGAACAAAGTACTATTAAAGAAATGCCCAACATCATATAAATCACAAAATTGGGCAAGCCAAATCCTGTGGTATTGCTCAATAAAGGGCCGGGCGTTATGCCAGTAAGAGGCTGAAGTAAAAAAGTATATTCAAATTTTCCATCCTTTTCATAATTTTCAGTGGCAGCAGTTTTCATAAAATCGCTGATCGTGCTAAGTTCCGCTCCATCCTTCACCTCTATATAAATGTAGCTGTCATATATGGCCTGCCAATCGTCCAGACCTGTATAGGCAGATGTATCTCGCTGCTGCAAAGCCTTCTGATAGCCAATGGAGGCAAGTGCATCAAAAGTCAAATGCGTTTTTCCCGGCAGCTTTTCCAAAACCCCGGTCACGACAAATTCGCCTTTATTTTCAACTAAAATAACCTCATTTAAAGGATCCTTGTCTCCAAACAATTTGGCCGCCAACTCCTCCGTAAGCACAACAGAATTAGGAAGTGTAAATGCCTCTTTGCTGTTTCCCTTGGCTAGCGGAAAATCAAAAATCTCAAAGAAGCCATTGTCTGTATAATATCCATTAAATGGTATTTGTTTTTCATTCCATTCTGACACACCATTAAACCTACTCTGAATACCGGTAATACTTTCAATGCCAGTATGTTCCTTTAGCTTATCTAATAATGGATAGGCCGTTGTGGCTGTTGACCACAGGTACTCCTTCTCCTGCAGCCTGTCAGTTATGACCCTGTAAGTCTTGTCCTTCTTAGCATGAAAATCATCATAAGAGTACTGATCCGCTACAATTAAAATTAGTAATAAGCATACTGACATGCTTATTGACAATCCTACAATATTGATAATGGAAATGGTTTTGTTGCGCGTAATGTTGCGCAAGGCAACGAGAAAGTAATTTTTTATCATAATGCAATCTACTTACCAATACAGATGCCATAATTACTAATTAACTGATTTACAGTCATTTACAATTATATTTAAATGCCTAATATACAAAACTGTCCATGTATAAAACATTCAACCGCCCATTATTGGACATTTATTATGATTTTAGGCTCTAAAGAAATTAGATTTACGAAACAGGTATAGTTAACCATCTAATAATCCTTGGAGGCTTAGTAGATTAAATTACACTATTAAGATGGCAGATTATCATGCTCCGTTTGAATATGAAGGCTACTACCACATTTACAATCGTGGTAACAACAAGGAAAACCTATTCCTGAATGAGCATAATTATGCATACTTTATGTCCAGATGGAAAAAATACATCCTTCCATTCTCAAGAGTATTAAGCTATTGCTTAATGCCTAATCACTTCCATTTTTTAATAAAAATAAAAACCGAAGAAGAAGTTAAAGCTTTATTGAAAAGTAGGTCGGCATCTACCAAGCCTTCAAGGATTAGTAGGTCGGCATTGGAAATATTGGATATAAATAAATTGTTAGAAGATCAATTTAAAAATTTATTCAGTGGCTACACTCTAGCAATTAATAAACAAGAAAATAGAACCGGAAGCCTTTTTCAAAAGAGGTTTAGAAGAATTAGAGTTGATTCGGAAAAATATCTTTTAATCCTAATTCACTATATCCATCGTAATCCAATACATCATTCATTTGTCAATAAATATGGTAAATGGAGATACTCTTCGTATAATGATCTATTGAGTTATGACAATAGCTTTGTCGATCCTGAGTCTGTTTTTGATTGCTTTGGAGATAAGGAGTTATTTCTAAAATTTCACAATGACTCTAAAAATTATAATGAGATTAAAGAATTAATTATTAACGAATAAATCATCCACTAATCCTAAAAAAGGCTTAGTAGATTTAGAATAAATAGTCAACTAATCCTTAAATGCTTAGTTGACTTCAAGAATATGGCCAAGTCAAAAGGTAACTTACTAATTGTAGATGATGATGACATGATATTGCTGTCAGCGCAGCTATTGCTGGAGCAGTATTATACAGAGGTACGCAAAATCAACAACCCAACACAGATAGAAGAAGCCTTCAAAGAACATACTTTCGATCTGGTGCTTTTGGACATGAACTTCAAGCAAGGCGAAACCTCAGGCAATGAAGGTTTACAATGGCTTGAACGAATAAAGGAAATAAGCCCATCAACCAACGTTTTGCTCATGACGGCTTACGGGGAAGTCGATATTGCCGTTGAAGCTATGAAAAAAGGTGCTATTGATTTTATTGTCAAACCCTGGCAGAATGAGAAGCTGATTGTTACCGTTCAAAATGCTCTGAAGTTGGCCTCCCAGGAAAAGCGTGTTAAGCAGCTTGAAATACGAGAGCAGGCTATAAGTTCAAACATAGACAATGAATACCGTGAAATGATTGGCTCATCAGCAGCCATGAAAGGTATTCAAAACATGATTAGCAAAGTAGCTCCAACTGATGCTGATGTTTTGATATTAGGGGAAAACGGAACAGGTAAAGAGGTAGCTGCCCGAGCCCTTCATAAAAAATCTGGTAGGGCAAAAGAGATTTTTATAGCGGTAGATCTGGGTACAATTCCAGAGCATTTGTTTGAAAGCGAGCTGTTTGGCCATAAAAAAGGAGCTTTTACAGATGCCAAAGAAGAGCGCATAGGCCGATTTGAAGCCGCCTCTGGAGGCACCATTTTTTTAGATGAAATAGGTAATATTCCATTGCATCTGCAAAGTAAGTTGCTCACTGTTCTTCAGCGCAGACAAATCACTAAAGTAGGTGACAATACACCTACAGATATTGATGTGCGTGTAATCTGCGCTACAAACATGAATTTACAGGAGGCCGTAAATAATGGCGATTTCAGAGAGGATTTACTATATAGAATTAACACGGTAGAAATTGACCTTCCCTCTTTGAAAGAAAGGATAGAGGACACTGCTGAGCTAGCAGACCATTTTCTAAAAAAATACGAGAAGAAATATCATAAAAATGCGCTGTCTATTAGCAAGGAAGCTATTGGGGCTTTGAAGAAACACAGCTGGCCAGGCAATATAAGAGAGCTTCAACATGCTGTAGAACGCGCTGCAATACTTGCCGAACATGATGTACTCAATGCTAGTGACTTTGCATTTTTAAGGCGTACCGAAGCTTCAAATAGTGAGTTTGACAATTTCAACCTGGAGAATATTGAAGCCTGGGCCATCAAAAATGCCATCAAAAAACACAACGGCAACATAAGTCATGCAGCTAAGGAGCTAGGGCTTTCAAGAGGAGCTATGTACCGAAGAATGGAGAAATACGGATTATGATAAAAAACTTCAGACTTAGCGTACTAATTCGGCTTCTGATCATCTCAGCACTAATTACACTATTAGTATATTTTCTATTGGTGGATGTAAGATACTTGCGATCAGTTTATATCGTATTCTTTTTGGTAGTTGCTATCATAGAGTTTATCTGGTACGTTGACAAAACAAACAGGGATTTTACGTCCTTTTTATTATCCCTATTGCAGGAAGATTTTACAACCACTTTTCAGGAAAAAGGGAAAGGTAAATCTTTCAAAAATCTATATGGGGCACTTAACAAGATCACCAAGAAATTTGAACAGATCAGCTCCGCTAAAGAAATTCAGCACCTATATCTTGAAGCACTGGTGGACCACCTCAGGGTTGGGATTATCAGCTTCGATAAAAACGGCAAAATCCATATGATGAATCTGGCATTGCAAAAAATGTTTGACAGACCTCAAATGGCATTTTTAAGTAATCTAAGTGGTATTGATGAGCGTCTCCCTAATCTACTGTTGGAAATCAAACCCAAAGAAAATCGATTGCTCAAGGTGAAGGTCAAAGATGAGCTACTTCATTTATCCATACACGCTTCAGAATTTCTTTTGGATAAGGAGTTTTACAAACTGATTTCTATCCAAAATATTAAAAATGAATTGGACTCAAACGAGCTTGACGCCTGGCAAAAACTCATCCGTGTGCTGACACATGAGATTATGAATTCTGTAACCCCTATTACCTCACTTTCCGGAACGCTCAGACAGATTGTAGAAAACTCCCCTCATGATGATCAAACTATTGATAAAGTTACCCAGGGTCTTGAAGCCATTGAATTGAGAAGCAAGGGACTACAGAACTTTACTGATGCTTACAGAAAGCTCACCAAAATCCCAACCCCAAACTATACCAGTTTAAATCTTGATAAGCTCTTTAAAAGAATTATAATCCTGGTTCAGGACCAATCAAAAGACATTGAGATAAAAATAGAAATTGCTCAAGAAATGCAAATTATGGGTGATAAAGATTTGCTAGAGCAAGTGTTTATAAACCTTGTGAAAAATGGCATTGAGGCTCTTGAAGGAAGAAAATTACCTGTCTTGCGAGTAAAGGCCTGGCAGGACGATCAGACCCACATTGCTATTTCTGATAATGGCAGCGGCATAGATGAAGATAAAATTGATAAGATTTTTATACCGTTTTTCACTACCAAAAAAGAGGGTTCTGGTATTGGGCTGGCCCTATCACGACAAATCATCAGACTACATAATGGTAACATTGGTGTGACTTCAGTGCCTGGTGAGGGAACTACCTTTATTGTATCCATTTAAGCCACTTAACTAAAATTGGAAGTATATAAATTGTTCACCACTACCTTGTGCAATAACCAATAGAATAAACATGGCTGCCCAAAAAACCCCAAGAAGCCATTTAGGAGTTTTGCCTGCCACTTCTTTTACAGAGGTATTTCTCATAAACCAATGGCACAAAAACATAATACTCACAACTGAAAACACCTTAATAATAGTGCCTGACCATAAGACTTTCTCGCCAGCAGTATTTATAAAAAGCATTGCGCTCAACATGTTGGTAGCATTTTCAAAAGTAGTAGCTCTAAAAAACACCCAGGTAATATTGACCAAGGTGTAAGTGGCCAAGGCCAATAGAATTCCATTCCAGCCATTAATCTTAATTGAAATTTTTTGTTTAAGCAGCCTTTCAATAATAAGATAAAGTCCATGAAGCAGCCCCCAAAATATAAAAGTCCATCCTGCACCATGCCATAAGCCGCCCAATAACATGGTCAGCATCAGGTTAACATAGGTTCTTGCTACTCCATTTTTATTTCCGCCCAATGGCACATAAAGGTAATCTCTTAACCAACTTGAAAGAGAAATATGCCATCGCTGCCATAAATCTGAAAAACCAATAGCAGCATAAGGGTATTTAAAATTATCAGGTAACACAAAACCTAACATTAAAGCTATGCCGATAGCACAAGTTGAATAACCCGCAAAATCAAAAAATATCTGACCTGAAAATGCCAATGTACCTGTCCATGCATCTAAAGGATTAACTATCGAGGCAGTATTAAAAACATCATCTGAAGTAGTTGATAACAATACATCCGCTAAAACTACCTTTTCGAACAAACCCAATGTTAGCAAAAATAACCCCCAGGTGAATTGCCTGGAGGTAGCTCGCTTTGGTTCATAAAACTGTGGAACAAGATCTTCGGATCTAACTATCGGTCCAGCTACTAATTGTGGAAAGAAGGTCACGTATAAAGCAAAGTCTAAAAAAGTATTGGCTGGTTTAATTTTACCATAATACATGTCAATGGAATATGACATGGTTTGGAATGTATAGAAAGATATCCCCATAGGCAGTATAATATCCATTTCCAAAGACTGGAATTCAAACCCCAAAAGGCCAGTTAGCATTTGAAAATTTTCAATTAAAAAGCCTCCGTATTTAAAGAAAACCAGAAACCCCATATTAACAAGAATGCTCAACAACAACCACATTTTTCGATTGGCTTTATTAGTGGAAGCATGCAGCTTATTACCTGCTATCCAATCAACAACCGTAGATATCCATAGTAAAATGACCAAAGGAGGATTCCACAAGCCATAAAAAATATAACTGGCAAGAAGGAGCATTCTTTTCTTATTTGCCCAAGGCAGTGGCATATAATAGAAAAACATAACGACCAGTAAAAAAACAATAAAGCCAAGTGAATTAAACAGCATATTTTACCAGGTTAATGTTTATGATTTATAATTTGAGAAGAGGTGATTATAGGACACCATCTGCTTGTAAAATTTTAACTAATTCAGTGGTATATATTCTTGCATCAGGTGTTGATAAATGTGACCACTCAGGGGTGTAGAATTGATCTAGTTGCGGATAGTCTTCAAAATGATAGGCTGGACAATTTGCTTGTTCTATAAACTCATCCCACCATTCTGATCTTGGGTAAACATCCTTTTCATAGCTTCTTACCCCACCATGCGAAGGGTTTCTAGTAATAATAACCTTACCACCTCTAGCTTTAAAAGTCTCTATTAGTTTGAGGTAGAAGTTAAAAATACTTTGCTTATGATCAACAAAGCGGTTAACGGAATCTGTATCAAACATCCAGGCTCTTTGAATAATTGCTGCAAATGCTGTATCGGTAACTACCTTATCCAACATCGTAGTATTTCTCTCAAAATCACAATAAGAAAACCGAGGAAATGGTGGCCCTGATTTAGTCCTATCATTGGTATTGCTCCATTCCCTTACCATTGATTTCAAATCAGGATCACCCTCTTCACCTGTGGTAAGAAAGGCAAAAAATGGCTGAAGAGAATATGATACTTGATGATTAAATAACTGCGCGTAGGTACGTTTATTGTAATAATCAACCCACTCCTTGCCTCGCCACCAAGCAAATAAAGAGTCGGCTTTGGGCACAAAAAACATATCAGGAGTTACATTTAATAAAATCGTACCGTTAAATTCAGTAGTGATTACAATATCTTCTAAAACGGCCCCGGGGCCTCTGCCATCAGCACTAAGCATTAAGGGTCTTATGCCGGTCAATGCCTCCCATTCATTCAGTTGAATATCAAAATGCCCACGTGAGGCACTTACTGAAACTAGTTGATTTGGATTATTATCTTCCAAATTAGCCCGGGTTTCAGCCCAAAGTTCTTTGGTGTCCTCCATTGTAGCTACAAAACCTTGCTCCCTGCAGTACCACTCCCAGCCACTAAGAAAAACTATGGATAAGATTATGCCTATTAAAAGAGACCGGTTTATAGAAGGATATTCCATTTTACTCTACATTTAATCTCACAAGGTAGAAATAAATTCCAGAACTACTATCTACTCCGCTGATAATTAATAAGTTACAAGCTATCTATCCTTAACTCTATACATAAATTTTAACCCTGACCATGTTTCATCAACGGCACAAACTTTTACGTCAACCAAACCATGGCTTAGGCCATATTCCCGGACGATATTACCGTCTAAATCGGTCTCGATTTTAGAAGCCTTCTTAGGCCATGATACCCACATAATACCATTTTTAGCCAACCGGGCTTTGCACTGATCGAAGTGATTTTCAAGATCATTAAATTTTAATGCAAATAAGTGAATGAAATCCACCGGTTTAGCGTTATCTAGTTCGGTGATTATCTCAGGAAGATCATCAAACAGGGTTGGGTAATAATCTGGTTCGTCAACAAGTAATACTCTAAAACCCGCTTTGATACCAAGTTTTTTTGCCAAAGGTGTTCCTGAATAACCTGTAGTCATGTTTTATTATGTGATTTGTTTTTATATTTGAAAATAGGCAATCAGAACAGTTTTGACAAAAAACAAAATACTATGAGAACTTTAATATTCGTACTAGGCCTTTTCTTAATTCAATCCTGCGCTGATGTTTCTGAAAAAAGTGACTACACAGGAAGAGAGTACACCTACGCATTGATACAATCGGCAGACTTCCCAATTAGTGGTAGTGCAACATTTTATGAAAGAAATGATGGAACCACGGAAATTAAAGTTACTCTTAGTGGTACAGAAGGAGATATTTCCCACCCTGTGCATTTTCATTATGGTAATGTGAGTAACCCTGACGCAGAAATTGCCATTGTGTTAACCCCTGTATTTGGTAAAACTGGTGAGAGCATAACTATAGTTAAAACTTTGATGGATGAAACTACTCTTAGTTACGATGACTTAGTAAACTTCGATGGCCATATCAAAATCCATCTTGATGACGGACCAAATAAAAATACAATTCTAGCTGCTGGCAATATTGGCAGTGCTTCAAAAGGTAAACTTACCGGAAGGAAAGATATTGCGGTTTGCAAATCTGAATAGCATCAAAACCGACCACCTTTCATAATAGCCATTTGCGCTAAGTCAATTGAATTGGAGGATAATTAGAAGTAGCTTGTAACAAATACTTTTAATTTATGAACACAAAGTACCTGATGATAGCCAGCTCCCTATTGCTGGGCGCTATTGGCATTTTGCTCACATTTCTTCCACATGAAATTTCTGCTGCAATAAAGCTGATTGATACTGACCCTATTGTATTACAGTTAGTTGGAGCCCTTTATTTTGGTTTTGCCATGCTCAACTGGACTGCCAAAGACAACCTGATTGGAGGGATTTATGGGCGCCCAATAACTATTGGCAATATGACCCATTTCATAGTTGCTGGCTTGGCTTTAGTGAAATTTGCATTTAGAAATTCTTCACCTTTAATGTGGGCTATTGCAATTTTTTATGCAATTTTTGCAATATCTTTTGGCTATATTTTTACTCATCATCCAGATAAAGCAGGTAAATCATGAAACACAGCATAAAATCAATGCGCCCATTTATTGGAGCCAAAGATTTCAATGAGTCAAGACAATTTTACTGTGATCTTAATTTTGAAGAAGTCATCATCTCTCACGATATGTCTGTATTTAAAAATGAAAACTTTGCTTTCTACCTTCAGAAAGCATATGTCAAAGACTGGGTTGATAATTCTATGATTTTCCTGGAAGTTGATGATGTGGAATACTATCTTGAAGAAATAAAGAAGCTCGACCTGGTCAGTAAATATAAGCGGGTTAGGCTATCTGAAATAGTCCATAACCCCTGGGGTAAGGAGTTTTTTCTTCATGACCCATCAGGCATATTATGGCATATTGGCTCCTTCAATTAATAAAGAATTAATTATGAAAAACTTAATGCTACTCGCCTTAATCCTGATAAGCTTTTCAGCATGCATCCCTCAGGAAGAGGAAAAGTCATCAAAGCCAGAGTTTATTGAGACCGAAGAGTTTGCTGCGCGGGGTTTGCCTTTCTCAGAGGCCGTTCGAGTTGGAAATATTCTGTTCTTGTCAGGACAGATTGGCGACCAAGTAGAAACTGGGAAGCTTGTTGAAGGTGGCATTAAGGCCGAAACAAAACAGACTATGCTAAACATTAAAGGAGTATTAGAGCGCAATGGTTCTTCAATGGAAAACATATTCAAATGCACCTGCATGCTAGCTGATATCAACGAGTGGGCTGACATGAGTGCCGAGTACATCAAATTTTTCCCTAAGAACAAACCTGCCCGCAGCGCTTTTGCGGCTACGGGATTAGCCATGGGCGCACGGGTAGAGATAGAGTGTATGGCTTATGTTGAGGACTGATCTTTCTAGTTTGATTTGCCATAAAGACTAAACTCCAATTCTTTTGGAGCCATTTTTAAAATATCTGAGGTATCACCTAACACCTCATCTACCAAACCATATTCTTTTGCCTCCAAGGCATTTAAGAAACGGTCTCTTCTGAAGAACTCTTCGATTTCCTGCCTTGTATGTCCCGTATTCTTGCCCATAATATGAAAAAGTTGTGCCTGAAGGCGTTCCTGCTCTTGCGTAGCAATGCGAACATCTTCGGTATAGCCCTTAGCACCTCCACCTGTAGGGTGCTGATGAATTGTAGCCTGTGGTAAAGCGTAGCGCTTGCCCTTTTCTCCAGAAGTAAGCAGTGCCGTTCCCATACTTCCACTAAAGCCAACCGCCACTGTTGACACTGGGGCTGATATCATTTTCATAGCATCATAAATCGCCAACCCTGCATAAACCGACCCTCCGGGAGATTGGATGTACATATCGATCTGCCGCTTTGAATCCTGACTGTTAAGAAACAGTAGTTGCGCTACAACAACATTCGCCACCTGATCATCAATGGCCGAGCCTAGAAAGATAATACGTTCCTTCAGCAGCAGACTAAAAATGTCATAGGCTCTCTCTCCACGGCCATCCTGATCGATAACCATGGGAATCAAATTCGACTGAATATTCATAAATTATTTTTTAAAAATGGAACGTATTCGTTCTTGAAATGACTTGTACTTTGGAGCAGTAAGAAGTTCCCTCTCCACTAATTGAATTTCGAACCTGAGTTTCTCCCTACCATGTAGCTTCACAAGCTCATGAACCGTTTTCTGCCAAAGCACTTTGTCTTTAAACTGTGGATTTACAAGCATCCTTACATCAACAACAAGACTTTGAGCAGGATCCTGGTCAAGTAAATAGTTGTCTATCTCCTGTATCTCAATCAAGGAAATCCTCATAGCTCAAAGATTTTTGTTTTACTTGATCACGCACTTTTTCAAGACACTTAAACTTTTGAACTGTAGCCGATCTTTCACTTTTATAACCAAACCTGCCAGCCACCTGCTCCATACTCAGTTTTTCATAGTAAAAAGACTGTAGCAAGTCCATACATTTCTCTCCTGATTGTCTAAGGAATGAAAGCACTTTTTTAACTGCTGGCTTCAACTCAAACTCTTCTGAAATCTCAATATTCTCGAAACTTATAATCCTCTGTTTATTCTGCTGTTGCTTCAACCAGAGTTTTTTTACTATCCCCATTAAATAGGCCTCAGCACTAACTTCTGGATGAAAGTCTCCGGCCAGATTTTTTTCATAAAAGATTATTAACGCCTCCTGAAAAAGCTCCCTGGCATCTTCCATCTCTCCCCCTCTTCTGCTGATATATGCAGCTACTACAGGGAAAAAATCTTTGTACCATTCGGTGATTTTCTCCTTTCTGGCTTCTTGAACAGTTTGTTCTAATACTAACATAATTTGGTTTTTAACTATATGTCCCGGTTTTTATAAAGTATCACCCTAAAAATACTTTTAATTTCAATGAACAACCTCCAAATGTCATTTTCCCTGGTAGGAAATCACTTAAACCTTTAGTGGTCTTTATCACCTTATCAAACCGCTCAATCATTTCCGCTCCTTAGTCATGTATTGTTTCCGTATCTAGCATGAAAATCAGATGCGATGAAAGCAGTTACCCGTACCCAATACGGCTCACCAGATATTTTAGAAGTTAAGGAAATAGATAAGCCTGTTCCAGGAAAAGGTGAACTACTAATACGCGTGCGAGCCACAACGGTTAACCGAACTGACTGCGGCATATTACTAGGCAAACCAAACATTATCAGGGCGTTTACAGGGCTTATCACACCAACAGATCTGGTGCCAGGTACTGACTTCGCTGGAGAGGTTGAAGCTGTTGGATCAGGAGTGACGAAATTCAAAGAAGGTGACAAAGTTTGGGGGTTTAATGATAATGGACTCAGTTCCTGGGCTGAATATTTAGTTATCAATGAAAAGTCAAATGTTATTCCCATACCAAAAGAAACTTTATTTGAAGAAATAGTGGCATGCATAGAGGGCGTACATTATGCACTTAATTTCATTAACAAAGTAAAGGTCAATGCCAATGACAAAGTATTAATTAACGGTGCTACAGGCGCTATTGGGTCTGCTATGTTACAGATTCTGGTTCATATGGGTATTGATGTTACGGCTGTTGGTAATACAAAAAACCTGGACTTACTTGAGTCTTTGGGAGCCAGCAAAGTGGTTAACTATGAGCAGGAAGATTTTACCAAATTGCCTGAAGGGTCCTTTGATTTTGTTTTTGACGCTGTTGGGAAAAGTAGATTTGTCTTATGCGAGCATTTGTTGAAACCCAATGGAACATATATCTCTTCAGAACTGGGCGAAGGATTAGAGAATACTTATCTGCCACTCCTTACTAAACTCAAAGGTGGTAAGCGCGTAAAATTCCCCTTTCCATCTGATATCAAAGGCAGTTTAAATTATATTAACGACCTACTATCTAAAGGTGCCTTTCGGCCTGTCATTGACCGAACCTATTCAATAGATGATATAAAACAGGCTTATACTTATGTGCTGAGTGGTGAGAAAACAGGTAATGTGATTATTGAATATTAGAAATCTATGTGTTTCCGTTATATTTAATAAATGAAGAGGATGCATTTCAAATTGTCGCTTAATGATTTTAACATGTCTTGCATTCAAAGAAGACTCACCTCTCTAAAGCTGAGCTTGCGCACAGTTTGAATGCCCTCTCCAACTTGGAGAGGGAGCATTTATGGAGTCAACACGATAACCGAAGATGGCGTGAGGCTTCTGCTAAACATAGGCTTTTACTGCAAAAATCCCAGTTATCAGCCCTATGAAGACAGTTTAAACCAAACTGTCTGTAGGCAAATGAGTTGGAGGTCTATTAAAGTATACTTTATGGCACAACAGATGGTCATAGAATTGCGTTTGGTGAAGAAGTATGAAAAGCATTTTATCTTATTTAATTATATCAATACTAACTATTGGGTCGCTGTCTGCACAATATAGTTTTGGCCTAAAAGGCGGACTCAACTACACCAACAATGTTGTTAATCAACAATCAACTATAAATGACAGCAAGTACAAGGCTGGCATTCACGTTGGTATTTTCGCAAGTGCTGATGTGACCGAAAAAGTGGACATGCAAATAGAGCTGCTTTATTCTGGTAAAGGCTACCAATTTGTTGAAACTGCCTTTTCAGAAAGCGGATACTTGAACCTGAATTATATAACCTTTCCCTTACTCGTTGGCTACAAAGCCACAGAAGAAATCAGGTTGAGTATCGGGCCTGAGCTAGGGTATTTAATTTCGGCCAACTCCAAATTTGGACCTGATAGAATTGATGTTAGTGACAAATGGGACAATAAGTTGGACGTTGGACTGGCTGCCGGGCTTGACTATAGTCTTTCAGAAAAAATATGTGCAGGAGTTCGGTACACCCATGGATTTTCATCAGTTGTGGCTAATGCCTATGTTAGTGACAATAATGGTAATAGCACAGGCGAACGCGCTAAATTCCAAAACAGAAGCCTACAGCTTAGTTTATCCTATCATTTGAAATAGTGTAATGCATAAATTCAAAGCGACAATTAACATTATCGGAATTAACCCTTATGTATTTGTGCCTCTAGAAATACTGAAAGCTATATTTCAGCAAGCCGATAAGGAAAAGGGGCCTATTCCTATTTGTGGGAAAATAAATAACAAACCCTATACGCAAACCTTAGTAAAGTATAAGAGTGAATGGAGGCTTTATATTAATACTACTATGCTGAAAAATTCTCCGCAAATGATTGGAGAAACTATTGAGTTAACTGTAAAGTTTGATCCCTCTGACAGGACTGTGAAAACCCATCCTAAACTATTGAACGCGCTTAAAGAAAATCCAGAGGCCGAAAAAGTCTTTCAAGAACTTACCCCTTCATTGAAAAAGGAAATTATCAGGTACATCTCATTTTTAAAAACTGAAAAGAGTATCGATAAAAATATAGATCGGGCTATTAACTTCTTATTAGGTAAGGAATCATTCATAGGTCGAAAAGGGCTTAAGTCATAGTATAAGTGTCATGCCATAAAATGGAATAGTATATTTGATAATAAAACATTTATCTCCTTAGTCATGTCATCAATATTTAGGGCACATCTCGACAAATTTATTGACATCAATGATGATGAGTTCAAAGAGATTGCCAAGTACTTCTCAATCATAAAAGTCAAGAAGAAAGAAAATATACTCTTGCCAAGGCAAGTGTGCAAACGCAGCTATTTTGTGCTTAATGGTTGCCTGAGAAAGTTCTTTATTACAGACAAGGGCACAGAACAGACCACTGAATTTGCCATTGAAAACTGGTGGATGACAGACCTTATCTCCTTCGAACATAGAAAGTCAACTGACTTTTGCATTCAGGCGGTTGAACCCTCTGAGATATTGGTAATTGATAATGATAGTTATGATAAACTTTTGGAACAGGCGCCTAAAATGGAGCGCTATTTTCGATTTATCTATCAACGGGCATTTGCAGCTTATCAGATGAGAATCAAATACCTTTATGGTCATTCAAGTGAGGAGTTATACTATCATTTTAATTCATGGTTCCCTGAATTTGTACAGCGCATACCTCAATACCTAATTGCCTCCTACCTTGGGTTTACACCAGAATATTTAAGTGAAATAAGGGCTAAGTATCGATCTTAAACTAGCTTAAGTTTTTTCCATTTTCTATTGGTGAGCTTTGACTTATCAAAAACAAAAACTTTATAAAAATGGAAAAGAGAATTAGTATTAATGACACAGAGCCTCAGGCATACAAACCATTATTGGCACTTGAAAACTATCTACAAAACTCTAATCTGAACACAAGACATCTGCATTTAATAAAGATTCGTGCCTCTCAAATCAATAAATGCGCATTCTGTATTGATATGCATACAAAGGCCGCCCTAGAAAATGGGGAAACTAACAAGCGCATATTTCTTTTAAGTGCCTGGAATGAGACAACTGTCTTTTCAGAAGAAGAACAAGCTATTTTAGCTATGACCGAAGAAATAACATTAATCAGCGAACACGGTTTGTCGGACAAGACTTATAAAAAGGCTCTTGAGCTTTTTGGTGAGGACTATGTCTCTCAAATTATTATGGCCATTGTAGCAATTAATGGCTGGAACAGAATTGCAGTGAGCACTAATATGGGGATTGGGATTTAATCCCCCTTAAATTGTGTCTGTCCTGAGTTGAGATTCCCGACAAATATTAGCTCTAAAACAAAGTAGAGCTAATATTTTCGAGAATGACGATTGGTTGATTTCTAGTCCTGCACATTAAGAATCAACATCAATTTTCTCAATTACACTCCTGATAGTTCCTATATCAGAAGTAAAAATTATATTTTCTGGAATATCTTTAGAGCTGTTCATGTTCACATGGCCAGGCTTAGCCATACTCTTCTGCGCCTTTTTACCAGACATATGAAACTCCTGACAGCCGATTGATTGTAGCTTAGAAATATTAGATTCATTTATTCCTCCACCAGGCATAATGATGATTCTACCAGCAGCCTTCTCTTGTATTTCCTTAAGCAATTCAATACCCTCAATAGCACTATTTTTTTGTCCTGAGGTTAGAATCCTAACAGCGCCACAATCAATTATATCTTCTAAAGCCTGAAATGGTTCCGCAGCAACATCAAAAGCTCTATGAAAAGTAAAAGGCAATGGCCTGGAAAGTTCCACCAATATTTTAGTTCTTGCTTTGTCTACAGTGCCATCAGCATTCAGCACTCCTGATACTATTCCTTCAACACCCAATTCCTTGCAGATTCTGATATCTTCTTTAATGATCTCAAACTCTAAATCGGAGTAAACAAAATCACCACCTCTGGGCCTTACCAAAACATAGATCGCAATCTTTGTCTTTTCTTTAGCCAGCTTTATAGTAGCCGCACTTGGTGTTGTTCCTCCCTCCCACAGGTTATCACATAACTCTACCCGCTGTGCACCTGCCTTTTCAGCATTAATTACCGATTGAACAGAATTAGCACATATTTCTAATTGGTAGCTCATTTAATTAATAATCAATTCATCTATAAATAACCATGAATCATTTCCAGCGGCTTCATGCCAATCTGGACATTTACTTATTGATTTTGCCTTCATTTTCAAATACCTGCCTTTGAGTCCTTCAGCAGAAATCTCAAAGTTTTGAATCAATTCACCTTTCTCCATAGCATCAATAGTATTGATTATAATACCAGCAGATTTAAAATTCTCTCCATCTTCTGAAAGTAAAAATTCTACCTTCTCAGGGAAGAAAATCCATGATCTATTATGCTGGAAAAACGAAGTCTGAACCTTCTTGATATCTATTAATTCACCCAAATCAACGATAACTTCAACATCTGTTGCCCAGTACCCCTGCCAGTTACCATCTTTAAAATTGCTACCTCCCTTTTTTCCGTCTAAAAGTGCCCTATCGCCTCCAGCAGTATAATTAGGGCTATAATTTGAAATCAATTCAATAGGCTTTCCAACGCCTTTATGGGGAACAAAATATTGCTTTACTGTATCACTATAGAAAATATCATTTTTCTTAAAGCTAACATCAAATGTCACTGGTTCCTGTATTTCAACAGGCTGCTCATACTTTATCGCTTTTTGATTATTAATGCTGTAGTACAATTCAATATTAGGATCATAGGATGATAATTTGGCCATAAGCTCTCCATCTCTAACTTCCGAACTCACTTCCACAGGATTCTTTTCAAAACCGTAGGTGACTCCAAGTTTATTCAAAATTGAATACTGAGTTTGAACACGATCATTAAACTCCTGATAATTGCGATTAGTAGTATCACTCCATAACACTTCAGTCATGGCTAATATCCGGGGAAAGACTTTGCTATCTACCAAATGCTGAGGCGCACGCTCAGTCCACATATTACACTCGCCCCCCAGGATCAGCGATGCTTCTTCCGGGGTTAAGCCTTTAGGTAAGGGCTCAAAGGAATACACTTTTTCCAAATCAATATCATCCACTGAATAATCAAAATAGGCATGCGAGGTTGGAGAAACCACCGCATTATGTCCACTTTTAACAGCTGCCTCTGCACCTTCAAAACCACGCCAGCTTTGTACTGTAGCTCCTGGTGCTAGTCCCCCTTCCAGTATTTCATCCCAACCAACAATCTGCCTGCCATTGGCATTGAGAAATTTTTCAATTCGCTTGATAAAATAACTCTGCAGTTCATGCTCATTATGCAGACTTTCATCTTTAATTCTCTGCTGGCATTTCTCACATTCTTCCCACCTGAATTTTGGTGCTTCATCTCCTCCAACATGGATATATTTTGAAGGAAATAAGGCCATCACCTCAGTCAACACATCTTCCAAAAATGTAAAGGTAGCGTCATTGCCTGCACAGTAAATATCCTTAAACACTCCCCAATCGGTTTCTACTTCAAAAGGCCCTCCGGTACATGACAGCTCAGGATATGCAGCCAAGGCAGCGACTGAATGTCCTGGCATTTCTATTTCAGGCACTACGGTTATCCCCCGGGCAGTAGCATATTCCACAACTTCTTTGATTTCCTCCTGAGTATAAAATCCTCCATATTTACCTCCCTTACCATCATCACGCCATGCTCCAACTGAGGTTAACTTTGGATATTTTTTGATCTCAATGCGCCATCCCTGATCTTCGGTCAAGTGCCAATGGAATACATTCATTTTATAAAGTGCCAACAAATCAATATAACGCTTTACAAAATCCTTTTCCATAAAATGGCGAGAGCAATCCAACTGTAAGCCACGCCAGGGGAAACGAGGCTCATCATTTATTGTCATCGCAGGAATGACGAATGACTGATCTTGAGTAATGAGCAACTGACGAATGGTCTGAAATCCATGAAGCACTCCTTTGGTACTACCACCTTTTATTAGTATTTGTGACTTATCGACTTCAATACTGTAGCGCTCCTCATCAAGCTGTTCATCCAGCTTAAGAATTAAAGCATTATCTCCGTTATCAGATTTTGTTATTTGATAGCCAGTGAGCTCCTCAAGATAACCCTGAACTACACCAACCAATGAAGACAGTTGATCATCGGCTACAATGGCTGTATTTTCATTGAACTCAAAGTATTCATCTGCTTTGACTGTGGTTTCATTTGGCTTAGGAATAATAGAAGATGCCAATGCAACTATTCGGTCATGTTCTTGCGAACTATCTGGCTGTGTGCACCCTAAGACAAATAATATAGAAATTACAAAACAAGCTCGTTTTACCACGAACGGTCAAATTTAGTATCTACCAACTCATTGTTGATTTGCTTATTGGCAACAGCATAGTTAAACCCATTAAACACGCTATAACCACCATATTTTCCATCTTTGCGCAAGGCCAAAAAGCCCACTTGTAAACCATCCATGTTTTCATGTTTGGCGATAATCCGATCTACTGCCAGCTTACATGCTTCTTCCGGTTCATGCCCCTGTCGCATCAGCTCTACTACCAAATGACTGCCCGCCACGCGGATAATTGCCTCACCTAACCCCGTAGCACAGGCTGCCCCAATTTCATTGTCCACAAATAATCCTGAACCAATAATGGGTGAATCACCTACCCTGCCATGTAGTTTATAAGCTGCCCCGCTGGTGGTACATGACCCCGATAGGTTGCCATTACTATCCAACGCCAGCATGCCTATGGTATCATGGTTTTCCACATTGATTATTGGCTTATATTTAGATTCTTTCAGCCACTCTTTCCAGGCCTTTTCTGATTCTTCAGTAAGCAGGTTTTCTTCCTTAAACCCCTTTTCTAGGGCAAATTGCTTCGCTCCTTCACCAACCAGCATAATATGCGGTGTTTCTTCCATAACCTTTCTGGCCACTGCAATAGGATTTTTAATATCCTGCAAAAAGGCCACTGCCCCACATCTGCTTTTCTCATCCATAATACAGGCATCTAAAGTCACTCGCCCTTCCCTATCAGGGCGGCCACCGATGCCCACTGAAGCACCTGTTGGATCATTCTCCACTTCCATCACCCCTTTTTCAACGGCATCTAATGCGGTACCTCCGGCACTCAATATCTCCCACGCTTTTTTATTGGCCATAATGCCGTGGTTCCAGGTAGATATAACTACCGGTTCCTTTGAAGAAAGAATAGGTGTATTTTTACCAAATGCTGAGAAAGCGTTGAATGAAAAAAGGCTGCCTAGTGCAGATAGTTTTACGAAATTTCTTCTTGAAGTCATGAGGCTATGATTTTGTAAACGGGTCAAAAATTAGCTAAATAAATTGAGTTGGGAATAACCGATAAAAGAAAATCCCATAATCAAGTTGAGTAAAAAGGCAACTCCATTTTTCTTATCATTTATACCTCTGTGTTTCTCCGTGCACTCTGTAGTTTTTATTTCCAACCACAGAGGTCACTGAGGGCCGAAGAGAATATTGCGAACCCAACAACCCTTTTGCATTCTAACGACATGCTCTATTTTCATTTTCACCTTTAGATTTTTTTTTGTTTTCGTAAGCTCTCTGTGTTTCTCCGCGCACTCTGCGGTTTATATTTCTAACCACAGAGACCGCTGAGGGCCGAAGAGAATATGAGCATCGGATGACACTTTTTCATTCAAATGACAGGCACTAACTTGATTTTCAGCTTAGGAATTTTTTATTTCTCATAAGCCCTCTCTCTGTGTTTCTCCGCGCACTCTGCGGTTAGCTTTTTTACCACAGAGAACACAGAGGGTCGCAGAGAATATGAGCATCGGATAACACTTTTGCATTCCAACGATAGGCATTAATTTGATTTTAAACTTAGGAATATTTCTTTTTCATAAGCCCTCTGTGTTTCTCTGCGCACTCTGTAGTTTATTTTTTTGCCGCAGAGAAAATTGTCATCGTTATAGAATTTCAGATAATCGTGTAATTTGGCAATCCAATAAATACACAAGCACTTATAATGAAACAGACCTTATCCACCTTAATCATCCTATCTATCCTATTTTTTTCGTGCAGCAAGCAAGAAAAAGTGCTTCATGAGTATGTCAATCCGTTTATTGGCACTGGAGGACACGGCCATACCTACCCTGGCGCTTCAGCACCATTTGGAGGAGTGCAATTAAGTCCGGATACCAGGCTTGAAGGCTGGGATGGCTGCGGTGGCTATCATTATTCAGATTCTATAATCTATGGTTTTTCGCATACGCACCTGAGCGGCACTGGCATTCCAGACTATGCGGACTTTCTTTTTATGCCGGCTACTGGCGAACCTAAATTTGATAACGGCTACAAAACCTCTCCTGATCAGGGTTATGCCTCCAGGTTTTCACATAGCAATGAAAAAGCTGTAGCAGGCTACTATCAGGTTTTCCTGTCAGACTATAATATCAATGTGGAATTGACCTCCACCACCCGGGCAGGTTTCCACAAATACAGCTTTGATAATCCTGAAGATGTTTACATCATAATAGACCTGGAACACCGCGATGAGCTGCTGGACTATAAGCTGGAAGTGGTTGACAATAAAACCGTGCAAGGAATGCGTGTATCCAAAAGCTGGGCCGTAGAACAGTATGCTTTTTTCTATGCTGAACTCTCAGAAGCTGTTGATGAATTCATCTACAATCAGGATTCAACAAAGTTGATTATGAAGTTTAGCCCCAAAAAGGAAATTCTAGTGAAGACAGGTATTTCAGCTGTAAGCACAGAAGGAGCCAAAAAGAATTTACATGCTGAAATTCCTGATTGGGATTTTGAAGGTGTAAAAACACAAACGCAAATGGCCTGGGACAAAGAACTGGCTAAAATAGAAGTGGAAACGGTAAATGACATTGACAAAGAAATTTTCTATACGGCCCTTTATCATACTTATCTAAATCCTAATACTTTTCAGGATGTTGATGGTCAGTACCGGGGCACTGATTTAAAAGTTCACGAAGCAAATGGCTTTAACAATTACACCATCTTCTCGCTTTGGGATACCTATAGAGGTGCGCACCCGTTGCACACCATCACTCAGCAGGAAAGGACTAAAGATTTCATAAACACCTTTTTGAACCATTATAAAAATGGTGGAAAACTGCCAATGTGGGAGTTATCTGGAAATTATACTTATTGTATGGTAGGATATCATTCAGTGCCGGTAATTGTAGATGCGTATGAAAAAGGGCTTACCGATTTTGACACGGAGCTGGCATTGGAGGCCATGATAAAAACAGCTACAGCCGATGAATTGGGCAAACAGCATTACATCCAAAAAGGGTATATGGCCTCTGACGAAGAGCATGAGTCAGTCTCCAAAAACCTGGAATATGCCTATGACGACTGGTGTATAGCTCAATTTGCCAAAGTGTTAGGCAATAATGAGGTATATGATGAATACATTCAACGCGCTCAATATTATAAACACATTTTCGAGCCCACATCAGGTTTTATGCGAGCTAAATACAATCAGCAGTTTACTGAGCCCTTTAATCCAACTGAAGTGAATTTTAATTTCACCGAAGCCAATTCATGGCAGTATAGCTTCTATGTTCCTCAAGACATCTCAGGGTTAATTAATCTTCATGGTGGTAAAGATCAGTTTGAAAAAAAACTAGACTTATTGTTCTCCACGACCAATGAAACTTCTGGTCGTGAGCAGGTGGATATTACCGGTCTGGTTGGGCAATATGCCCATGGCAATGAGCCGAGCCACCACATGACCTACCTCTACAATTTTATTGGCAAACCATGGAAAACGCAGGAAAGGGTAAGGCAAATGCTGGACGAAATGTACACCAATCAGCCTGATGGACTGATTGGCAATGAGGACTGTGGTCAAATGTCGGCTTGGTATGTTTTGTCAGCCATTGGTTTTTATCCGGTAACACCTGGAAGTACCGATTATATTATTGGATCGCCCAAAATAAAGTCTGCCAATGTGAATCTTGAGAATAGCAAAACCTTCTTTGTCACCGTCAATAACCAATCAAAAGACAACATTTATGTGAAATCAATATACCTCAACGGTCAGCCTTATAATAAATCTTTTATCTCGCATGCTGATATTATGAAAGGCGGTGAATTGGTATTTGAAATGTCTTCGGAGCCAAATACTGAATGGGAACATGAAATCCCAGTTACATCAATCGAAGATCAATTGATTACGGCAGTGCCTTATGCAAAAGCGGCAAGCCAGGTATTCTTCGATTCTTTAAAACTGGAGCTTTTGAATATTGATAGCAGGGCTAAAATCTATTATACCTTAGATGGTAGCACACCTACTACCCAGTCTACAATATATAGCGAACCGTTGACCTTGACTAAGACCACCAATATTAAAATGATGGCAGCTGTGGATGGTCAAGTTCAAAGCAAAGAAGCCGCCTCGAAATTTATAAAGGTGGATAATAAGCGTACGGTGAGGTACAAGAATATGTACAATAGTCAATATGCAGGAGGTGGCGAAAATGGATTGATCGACTATATACGTGGTGGTGATGATTTCAGAACTGGCGCTTGGCAAGGCTGGCAAGGCCAGGATGTGGAATTGGTGATTGATTTAAATGTTGAGCAAAATATCAAAACGATTAGTGCTGGCTTTTTACAGGACATTAAATCATGGATCTGGATGCCTAAAAAGGTTACGTATTCAGTATCAAATGATGGTGAGAATTTTAAAGAAGTGGCCACTATTACAAGCAAAACTGATGACCATAAGGAAGGTGTGGTTTTGGATGATTATACTGCCAAAGTAAACACCAAAGCGAGATATGTAAAAGTGCAGGTAGAAAGCTATGGTGAAATACAGGAATGGCACCTGGGCGCTGGCGGCCAGTCATGGATATTTATGGATGAGGTGGTTGTGGAGTGATAAAAAATAAATAATGCGAAGCGACCTAACAGTATACCTGACTTATAAATACCTCCCTATGGTATTGGGTGCATTCTTAATTCTAGTTCCACTATTCGGATACCTTCATCCAGAAAATTCAACTTTCAATGGAGCGCCTGGACCTCCTGATATTTGGGCTACAGTAATCTTTTTATTGTTAGGCTTGATTCTAATATTAATTCCTTTCACATATAAAGAAAGGATAATAATTGTTGAGCTAAATAATCAATCTATTAAAATTGAAAAAGAAGGTCAATTAGTTGACCGCAGCTGGTTGGATGTAGAATATGTGCGTATGCTGCCGGTATTATTTCCTCCATTATATAAGCTCAAGTTTAAAAATGATGATGACTATTACTTATTTAATACATCAAGATGGGGAGCTCAGTTTCTATTTTTCTCTTGGGATTGGAGTGGCATGGGTAGTCTAATAAAAAGGAAGAAAAAAGAACTTGACCTATAAAGCCAATTTCATGAAAATTAGAGAAATTCTAAATTCTGTAAAGCACCGTCCTTGGGAGCTTCCTTCTGGTAAATATAAATTTTATCAGGAATGGAATAAGGCGGTTTTCCTTCATTGGCAAGTTGATTTTAACATACTTCGTGATTTGGTGCCTGAAGAATTGGAGATTGATTTATATGAAGGCAAGCCTTGGGTTTCGATCGTGGCGTTTACCATGGAAAATGTGAGGCCAAGAGTTTTACCTGCATTCCCGCCAGTTTCCAATTTTGATGAAATCAATATCCGCACCTATGTAAAAAGCCAGAATAAGGGCGGGGTTTATTTCCTTAGTATTGAAGCAGGGAAGAAAGCATCAACCTGGTTAGCAAAAACCATTTCAGAGCTACCGTATAGATTTTCGCACATCAAAAGAACTTCTAACACCCTTAACTCAAACAATCCTGATTACCATGATGAGCTTTCAATTGAGTACAATGTACTTGAAGATAAGCCTGACAAACCCCATCTCGATAAATTTCTAACGGAGAGGTATGCCCTTTTTCAGAATTCATCAACAGGTATCAATAAATATGAAATTCACCATTTAGAATGGCCAATAAACAATATTGAGATTAGGCAATTGAGTGTTAACTATTCTAGATTTAAAGGCCTGATCAATGGAAATCCAGAAATTGCTCATTATTCTAGTGGAGTGAAAGTGCTGGCTTGGGATAGAGAAAAGCTTAAAATAAAGAGGTAATATTTCTGTTACTTAATTAAGAAAACCTGTTATAGTTTTGATATAATAACTGATGATAAGAGAAAAGAAGAAATATAGTAGAAAAAAGAAACGATTAATATTCGCTTTTCCTATTCTCAGCATAATCTTGATTGGCGTTATTACCATTTTCTCATCTATGTATGAAAAAAGCTGGGTGTACAACTGGAGTGGAATAAGACCCGAGATAAAAGACAGCATCCAGATGGCAGAATATGGTGGAATCTCCAGTGGAATAGTTGGAATCTCTGGAATAAAGCCAAAACAGTATGATAGACGTCATTGGATTATGGAAAATACCACAACAGCAGAATTATTGAGACTAACAGAATACCCTGATGGCACCATAAAAACAATCGCTTATGAAGGACTGATTAGAAAAGCTGACTATAAGAACAAAACCGATTTGGTTTTTAAAGCGCTCCAAGATAAAGAGTATCAAATAGAGTATTATGCTGGATGTGAAGGTATGAGAATGAATGTAGGAGAGTATCTAATTGAATTTGTTTTATACATTGACAGCAACAGCCCTCCCCCAATTGATGGAAGAAATCCTTACAAAATTTCTGAAAAAGAGGTTGATGTTATCCTTACCGAATACAGAAGAACGGCTAGTTCTTGGAAGTAAAATATTAAAAGCAACTCTGGAAACAATTGATTAAAATGACTAAACCACTCGTAATATTATTTTCAATTATATACTCGCGCATTGGTTTAGCACAAAACATTCCCAATGAGCCTTTCTTTGGTCTTGATAAAAGTCAAGCTTCCAAAGCTCAGATGCTATCGCCAGATATTGTTTCAGATGTGGCTTGGGAGTCTAATGGGAGTTACTCTCCGGACGGAACAATGTTTTTATATTCTACTCATTTCATGTATTCTGGCTCAACAATCATTTGTATGATGCTAAAAAATGGTCAATGGACTGATCCAGAGATAGCATCGTTTTCAGGGCAGTATGCCGATATTGATCCAATATTTTCACCAGATGGTAAAAGAATCTATTTTACTTCAAGGCGCCCGATAAACCCTTATGGGCCCGATAATGAAGATACCAATTTGTGGTATGTTGACGTAAATGAAAATGGTTTTGGACAACCTGAGCAAGTAAGTGCTGCTATCAATTCAGACGAAAATCAGTTCTATAATTCTATCACAAATAAGGGCACAATTTACTTTCACTCACGAGCTTCTGACTCAAACAACATTTATAAAGCTATTCTTACAAATGGTATTTATGAAGTGGCCCTCTTAGACTCCACAATTAACACAGGGCATAGTGAAGCAGACCCTTTTATATCTCCCAATGAAGATTATCTGATATTTGCCTCCAATAGACCTGGAGGATATGGAAATCATGATCTTTATATTTCGTTTCATAATGACGGAAAATGGAGTGAGCCTATCAATCTTGGAGAAACAGTAAATTCTGAAGATAATGACTTTGCTCCATGCATGTCCTCCGGAATATTAACATTTACCAGCAATAGAATGATAGAAAACTGGAAAACATTTGAAAAGAAAAATTATGAGTCACTTCTAAGCAAATACAAGAGCGCAGATAATCAAACCGACAATATTTGGTATGTGAAATTTAATGCTGATAATTACAAACAGCATTAAACATCATTCACCCCATGCAATACAACCTAACCCAAGCTATCCATGTTTTAGAAAGAACACCTGCCGTTCTACGTACTTATTTGTATGACTTGCCTACCGAGTGGACCAGCCCCAATGAAGGGCCTGACACCTGGAGCCCGTTTGACATCATAGGCCACCTCATCCATGGTGAGCAGGAAGACTGGCTTAAAAGAACCAACTTAATTCTGAGTGATAATGAAGACAAAACCTTTGAGCCTTTTGACAGATTTGCCCAATTTGAACTTAGCAAAGGCAAAACCATAAATGAGCTTTTGGATAAGTTTGAAGCTTTGAGAATTGAGAACCTAAGGCAATTAAAAGAACTCAATCTATCTGAAGAGCAACTACAACTAAAAGGCAGGCACCCTGCACTGGGTGATGTCACGCTGAAGGAACTGCTTTCCTGCTGGGTAGTACATGATCTCGGTCATATCAGTCAAATCTCAAGGGTAATGGCCAAGCAGTACAAAGCCGAAGTTGGCCCATGGATTCAGTTCCTTGGGATACTGAGATAGCTGATTAGATATAAGAGCTTCACCAACATTTATAATCTTTCGATCTGTTAAAATTTGCTCATATTTGCACACCAGACATTACTAATATTGAAATCAATTAAATGAAAATCCTTTTTAAATCTCTGAACGCCTTTACACTAATTGCTTGGATGTTAGCTTTAATAGCCTGCTCAGACGATCCAGAATCAGAGCCAAGCTTAAGTCCTGATTTTAGCATCCGTTCATCCACGCTACTCGATGTTGAGGAAACATTTGACAACGGATGGATCAAATATGCCCGAAGGCTCTTTTTTGATGGTAGAACAAGGTCAGAATTTGAGTACTATGAAAATGGATACATCAAAACAGCTACCGTTTATAGCGACTATCCTGAATATCATAAATACATGGAGGTATCAAGAGATATTAACAATAAACCAATCGTTTCAACATACTACAATGCGGATGGGAGTATAGATGCACGTTTTGAATATATAGATGGATTACTTTCTATGAAAACTGTTAACGCTGATAATGGCACAACGATCACCTCGTTTAAAAATGGACAGATCAGCAAAAGCACCTTCACTTCATCAGATCAGACGTATGTTACTAGCGTGGTTTTCAATACTAACTCAAGAGAAATTACAACCACAAAGTCAGGAGAAATTATTCACAATGCCATATTACTCTTAGAAACATTGTTAGGCGAGGGCGCTGATAGCTTTACCAATCTATCTATGTCAAACCCATTCCCAGAACAAGAACAAAACTCTGCGAATATTTTAATGTCCTATTCTGAAAGCCTAGACTGGGAGGAAAGGATATATCCTACCCAATACATTCCTGAATATAAACTTTACAAAAGTTCTCAATACCTTTCTCAACCTTTCCAAACAAATGTTGCGGTTAGTACTGACGCTTATAGAGAAATAATAGAACAATTTCCTACAAGTGAAGACCAAGTATTAATTGCCGGCTCTCTGTTTGTTAAAGAACAGCAATCTCTGGTGATTTCATTTGAAACTAGGGAGACTGTTAAAAATCAAAAAAACGATGATATTGAGGCCTTTAAATCTAAGTTTGGCAATGAATACAACCATATTGCATATACCGGCAAGTATCTTTATACAATTGGTGTTCTTCGTAACCTTCCAAATGATCCTCAGTTGAGGTATCAACTTAAACAGATTGCTTATAATAAAGCACGACATTTAACGTCTGGCACATCTAATATATCGAAGGAAGAACAGGCATTGCTGGATCGGGTATTTTTTGAACTCAAGATATTCACCAGCGCTATGGACGACCTAAGAGGCAAAACCATTGAATCATTTGCGGACTATGAGCAGGTAGTACAAGAGCTGGAAGCTTCAGAGAGCAAGATCGTTCAAAGGGAATATCAAACTTTTGATCATTTGTAGATAAAAGACACATAATATCACTTAACCTTTGAATCAGCACCTTATCTCCTGTTTCTGATTTTACATAAAAAATAAACCCTTCAAATTATAATAAATCATATTACTTTCGTTTTATTCCTTGTCCACCTAACCTAACAAGTTGATTACAAGTAGCTTAAAACAGAGAAGTAGATTCTGCTGTATTCTATCGCTCATGCTCATTAGTGCCAGTGTTATGGCTCAGAGCATAAGTGGCACAATCACCAATGAAAAAAACGAACCTGTACCTTTTGTAAACATTTTTGTCCAGCAGCTCAACTCTGGCACCTCTACAGATGATCAGGGAAAATATTTCCTGCGTCTTGATCCAGGTATTTATGATATTGTTTTGTCATCTATCGGCTATGAATCCCAAATAGTAAAAGTCTCCATTGGTGATCAACCTACAATCAGGAACTACCAATTAGCATCAGCCACTCAAGAGCTGGAGCAGGTTATTATTAAAGCCTCAAGGCGCGACCCTGCTTACGAAATTATTCAAAAGGCCATTGAACACCGGGATGACTTCTTTACACAGATTACCAGTTTCAGGGCTAATGTCTATACCAAGGCAACCGAACTTATGGAGGTTGAACCTAAGGAGAAAAAGAGTAAAGTTGACGTTACTGTAGAGTTTAACAGCCCTGAAGGAATTGATGATCCATTTGACAAACCTACCACTGACGATAAGTTCAAGAATATCAATATGGTGGAGATTAAAAGTACTTTAAGCTATGAAGCTCCGGAAAAATATAAGGAAGAGAGAACCGGCTATAAGCTGTATGGAACAAAGGCTGGGCTTTATCTGCCTAACTTTAGCGAAACCGATTTCAACTTCTACCAAAATTTGGTAGAAATGAAAAACCTTGGCTCCTCTCCCATCATCTCACCGCTGAGCAGGACTTCCATTCTTACCTATAAATTTAAACTAGAAGAAACCACTAAGCAGAATGGCATTGCTGTTCATAAAATAAGGGTTACACCCAGAAAATCGAGCAACTCAACGTTTGAAGGCCATATTTATATTAATGACAGCATTTGGAATATCAACAAACTGGAGCTTACTATTGAAAAAGGCGGCCTAAAGCTTTATGATGAGTTAACCATTAAGCTGGATTATAATCAACTTGCAGACGGCACGTGGATTCCCTACAGATTGGAGTTTGATTATTTTACCAAAGAAGGAAGACGAAAAAGCTTTGAGGGGAATACCCTCATCTTCTATAAAGACTTTGAAAAGAATGTCCAGTTTCCACCAAAGTACTTTAACAATGAAGTAGCGGTAACCACAGCTGAAGCCTACAAAAGGGACTCTAGCTATTGGAACCTGGAAAGACCTGAGCCTTTAACTATTGATGAAAAGAAAGTAATCAGCTACAGAGACAGTATTGAGCTGGCGCTTAATGACAAAGATTATCTGGACTCTATTGAAGCGCGCTATAACAAAATAACACTTGGTGAAATAATTTACGATGGCGTGGGATGGCGTAACACCGAAAAAAAGCGTGACCTATATTTTGGTTCGCTACTCAGTACAATAGAATTTGAGGTTATAGGCGGTTGGCGATTAGGCCCACATACATCACTTTTTAAGCGCTGGGAAAGTGGAAGACTATTATATACATTCGGCCATGTAAATATCGGCCTCAAAAATGAAGACCTACAATGGGGCAATAGTACCTTTTTCAGGTACAATCCCTATTATCTGGGTGATGTGCGCTTATATTTTGGCAGATCATTTTATTCTGTCAATAGCTTTGATGCTTATCTAAATCAGCTTAGGATTTCGAACTATATTCTTCATGACCATGTAGGCTTTTGGACGAGAAGGGAGCTTTTTAATGGATTTTATGTGAGTGCCGAAGCAAAGTATAGCCAACGCCAGTCTGTTGAGGACTATGACCGGACTACCGTAATAAATCAAATCATTGATGAAAATGATCCCCTCTCATTTGAGGACTATGAAGCTTTGATAACAGAAATCCGAATATCATACACTCCCATGCAGAAATACATGCGAGAACCCAACAGGAAAATAGTGCTGGGCAGCAAGTTTCCTACTTTTAGTGTAGGCCATAAAAAAGGGTGGCCAGGGCCATTAAGTTCAGATATTGATTTTGATTTTCTTGATTTTTCTATTGATCAGGATATAATTCTCGCGGTTTTTGGCAACTCAAAGTACAAAGCTCAGGTAGGCAAGTTTGTGAACACTAAAAAACTGGAATTCATAGACTTGAAGCGGTTCAGGCAGTCTGATCCCTACCTTTATTCTGATCCTCTCAATTCTTTCCAGCTGTTGGATACGGCACTTAACGCCACAGACTATTATCTGGAGTTCCATCACATCCATCATTTCAATGGTGCTTTGATCAACAACATTCCATTGATTAAAAAACTACGCTTCAATGTAGTAGCGGGAGTTGGCGCTATGTGGATAAAACAAAGTGATTACCTGCACAGAGAAGTTTTTGCCGGAGTGGAGCGGGTATTTAAACTAGGAGCAAGAAGACGGTTAAGAATAGGCATTTATGGTGTAGCTGCCGACTCCAACAAAACGCCTTTTGACAAGGATTTTAAAATCTCTTTTGACATTATAGACACCTGGAAGAAAAATTGGTCTTATTAAAAGTGTATTTTTAGTACAAATATGCTTTAAACATACTTAGCAGGACTTGAGTGATGTTAGCATGAGAATCGATATTAATCTCATTTACTATGTTCAAATTGTTCAGATATATCTTGTCAGCTTTATTATTCACTACTATCCTCATAGCTTGTAAGGATGATCTTGAAGACGGTTCAAACAATAACAATCCAGATGAAGGTGAATTCTCTGTAGATATTGGTGATAGCGAAATTCCTTTTATAACGGTTGATACGCGTGGGGTCAGTATTGAAAATGAACCCAAAATAATTGCGGATATGACCATCTTTGAGAAAAAGGTAGCAACCAATGTAAGCACTATAGGCATAGAATACAGAGGCTCTACTTCTTTTCGGCTTTCAGATAAAAAATCATTTGGACTAGAATCGTGGGACGCAGAAGGCAATGATATAAAGGCATCTTATTTTGGATTGCCTGAAGAAGAGGATTGGATATTAATGGGGCATGTTGTGAATGAAACGGAGGGGTACATGTTTGATCAAACATTGATGTACCATTATCTAGGCTATGAAATATCACGCAATATTGGCAAGTATGCCAGTCGAACAAAATTTGTTGAACTTGAGCTAAATGGAGAATATCAAGGGGTCTATATTTTTATGGAAAAACTTAAAAGAGACGACAACCGCATTGACCTCTCAAAACTCGAACCTTCTGAGATAGATGAAGAAAATATTACAGGAGGGTACATCTTAAAAATTGATAAGACATCTGGCGGTGATTTGAACTTAAATCAACCATTAGAATATTATTACACTAATTGGGATGATGATGCCAGGTATTCTGAAAACCTTGGTTTTAGATCAAATTATGACATTAATGGTAATATCATTGACTTTCCTGCTTTTGGTGAACCCTATCATGAAAATCAATATTTAGAGACCTATTTCTTATATGAGTATCCCGCTGCTGATGAAATTGCAGATGAGCAAAAAGCATATATTCAGAATTATATTGATGAATTTGAAACAGCACTGCTCACTGATAATTTTGCCGCTGATGAGAGATCATATGCTGAGTATATTGATATAGGCAGTTTTGTAGATTATTTTATCATAAATGAGCTTTGTCGCAATGTGGATGCCTTTAGACTAAGCACGTATTTAACTAAAGATAAGGGTGAAAAACTCAATATGGGGCCGGTGTGGGATATGAATATAGGGTTTGATAATGGTGATCGGGTGCCCATAGACAATTGGGTGATCAACTATAACCAATATGTAGATAAGGATACCTGGATGATGCCATTCTGGTGGCCTCGATTACTGGAAGACGCGCAATTTAGAGCAGCAATAAAATCAAGATGGAACTCCTTAAGAACAAATGAGCTAAGCACTGCCAAATTACATTTGATGGTAAATGAGATCTCCAGCTATTTAATTAAACATGGCGCAATTGAAAGGAATTATAATCGATGGACCATAGGGGTACCCGTTGATTATCTGGGCAGTATAGAGAGCTTGAAGGATTTCCTTCAGACACGTGCAGAATGGATGGATTCAGAAATATCGAACTTTTAGAACTTATACTATTCATTATTAAGAATTATAAAACGAATACAGTATGGCCAAGGAAAATAATATTCTAGAAATCACTCCTGTATTACCAAGCTCTGATATTAAAAGAGATGTACAATGGCACAAGGAAAAGACAGGGTATGAATGGATTGGTGGCGATGATATGTATTGTGTCTTGAGAAGGGAGAACTCCTTTATTCATTTACAATGGCATGCTGATACGGCTGAGGATCCATTGTTAGGAGGAAGTGTTATTAAAATTTTTGTAAAAGACATTGAACCAATTTTTGAAGAACTTGTGGCAAAAGGTGGAGTTAATAACGATTTATTAAGAAGAAATACTGACTGGGGCACTCACGAATTTGGGATGTATGACCCAAACAATAATTCTATTTTCTTTGTGCAGGATGTCTAGTGATCAGGCCTTTTGAAACTCTACAAAAAAGGTAGCACCCTCACCCTCTACACTTTCGCACCATACTTTACCATTTAGAGCCTCAACATATTTCTTAACAATTGAAAGCCCTAGACCTGTAGAGTCTTCTCCTGCTGTTGGTCTGGCACTTAGCTTATGATACTTGCCAAAAAGCCTCTTCATATCGTTTTTATTTATTCCCTGCCCCTGATCAGCAAATCCAATTTTAACAAACTGTCCATTTTCCTGCATATCAACTGTGATTTTTTTACCTACAGGCGAATATTTTACAGCATTGGACATCAGATTTTCAAGTACTTCTGTAGCATAGCCCCTATCAACATTAACATTAGCCACGGATGATAAATTTTCGACTATTTCTATCTCCTTTTTTTCTGCCATTTCATAAAAACTAGTCACTACCTCTTTCAGTAAAACATTGATGTCAACCTCCTCAATAGTAACATTCAAAGTCTTGGCTTCAATGGCACTGACATCCAATATTTTGGTCACCATTCTTTTGAGCCTGGCAGTTGATTGGTCTATTCTGGATATGTAGTCCTGCTGCTCCTTATCTTGTTTCTTCAAAGTCAGTTTAATGATATCGAGCATGCCACTAATCTGATTCAGCGGGCTTTTGAGATCATGAGCAACAATACTGATCAAGTCATTTTTTTCTTCATTTAACTGAACCAGCTCGGCATTTATATTTTCGATTTGTTCCTTTTGCCTTTGAATTTCTGCATACTGCACCTTCAGCTTATTGTTATCTCTTTGCTTAATTAAATAAGCAAAAATACCCAGAGCAATCACGGCCAGAGCTAGTAGTGTGGCATAAATAAGATACGTTTGTCTGATAGAACTTTTTTCTAGCTGTGCTTCTTTTAGTTGAAGGTCCGATTTCTGGAGTTCAATCTGAGAGTTCTTTAGCTCCAGTTCTTTTAATCTTTCCTTTTCCTGAAGCTCATTTTTTTGAAGCTCAATGTTTTGCAAATCTCTTTTCTGCTCAAGCAGAAGTATCTCCTGATTTTGCCTTTGACGATCTATTTTTTGTTGGGCAAGCATGAGGCTTTGCAACTGCCTTTCCTGATCAAGTTGTTCATTTTGTAGTTCTGCATTTTGCAGTTCCTTTTCTCTTAGTAAAAGTTCAACTTCCTGCTTTTCCCTTTCGGCATTTACCTTTTGATTACGAAGCTCTAGCGCTTGCACTTCATGATCTATAATATTGAGCTTCGATTCCTTTTCTGCCGATTCCACCACGAAAGCCTTGTACTTCTCCTGAGCTTGCTGCAGTTGTTCCCTGTAGAGTAAGCTATCTTTTACAATCGAATATTTCTCATAATTCGCTAATGCACTTCGATAATCGTTTTGCTTTTGGTTAATCTCTGAAAGCCTTTTGTAATTGGTGGCCAACATTCGCTTATTATCTGTGTTTTTCAATAGATCAATGGCCATTTGAGTATGCATTTCGGCATCGTTAAGCTGTCCGGCACTTACTTCTATTGTTGCCAGATAATTATGCATTACAGCAATCTCCACAGGTGTACCACTTTTCTCCTTTATCTTCAGCGCCTCATTAAACGTCCTTTTAGAGTCACGCAACTCTCCTTTTTGCTGATAGATAACCCCTATATTAATAAGGTTGGACACTATGTTGTTATCATTCAAGTCATTGCGGTTCATTTGCTTATTTAGATCAAGGGCTGCCTTATAATATGACAGAGATTGATCCAGGTTCTTAAGATCCTTATAGTGATAGCCGATGGTATTATAAGAAATGGCCATATTGGTAGAATCCTTAAGCGTTTGATTGATTTTGAGTATTTCAAAGTGGCATTGTAATGAATTTTGATAATCACTCAGTTGATAATAAATAGAAGCTACCTTTCTATAAGTGTTTATGATTTGATTCTGATTACCTTCTGATTTTTCAATTTCAAGTACTTTCTTATACTTTCTCAGCGCCTCTTGTTTTTGGTTTAGTGCCAAATAAACTTCGGCCATACTGTTAAGTAGCTTTATGTCATTTTTATCCAGTTCGCTTGATCTGACGGATAAAACCCTATTGTAATAGTCAAGTGCCTTTTCGGGTACATTCCACTCGTGAAACAAATCGCCTAACTTATAGTGAGCCCACTGCTGGCTTTCCAGATCATTATTCTTTTCAACCACATCAAGGGCCTGTAAGTAGTAATTGAGGCTACCTGAATAATCAATTTTAGATTTATATGCTTCACCAATTATAAAAAGGCTGTTCACCTTTCCTTCATAATGTTCAATACTATCAGAGAGATTTAGAGCCTGTCTGGCTATTTCTATGGCCTTGTCATAATTATAGGCTCGTAATTCTGTATGCGCCTGCTCTACCAGCGACTCTACTTTTTTACTATCAACAGAAACCGCTTGCCCATAGCTCTGCCCAAAGCCAAGCAACAGACAACTGGCAATGACTAAATGCCAATAACGTATAAGTTTCAATACTTGATTTATCAAAGCCGTTAAGACCGTTTCCTAAAATAAGGTAACTATAAAATATGATTATTTGAATAGTTCAGTCCGCATTATCAAGCCATAAATACCAGTAATACAATTGATTATGAAATAGATACTATACTCTTATATATTTGAGATCATAAATAGAAAAAAAACGGCCATCCGCTAGCTAGCGGATGGCCGTTGAATATTAAAAGTGGCTATTATTATAATAAACCATTTGTTTTTCGCACTGCATCGGCACTCTCGGCAAGATTAGCCTTCTCCGCAGCGTCAAGCTCGATTTCAACAATCTTCTCAACTCCATTTCGTCCGATGATTGCAGGTACACCAATACAGATATCGCTTAACCCATATTCACCATCCAGCATGCAAGAGCTAGGGAACATTTTCTTAGTGTCACAAGCAATAGCCTGAACCATTGCTGAAACTGCAGCACCTGGCGCATACCACGCAGAAGTACCCAACAACTTGGTAAGTGTGGCTCCTCCTACCTTGGTTTCTTCTTTTACATAACCAAGCTGATCAGCGTTCAAAAACTCAGAAACAGGAACACTATTCCTTGTAGCCAACCTTGTCAAAGGAATCATACCCGTATCGCTATGTCCGCCTATTACCATGCCATCAACATCAGAAGCTGGGCAATCCAAAGCTTCAGACAACCTGTATTTAAACCTTGCAGAGTCTAGAGCTCCACCCATTCCGATAATTCTGTTTTTTGGTAGACCAGTTGCCTTATGAGCAAGGTAAGTCATTGTATCCATTGGGTTTGATACAACAATAATGATCACATTTGGAGAGTGCTTGATCAAGTTCTCTGCTACAGATTTTACAATTCCTGCATTTGTAGAGATCAGCTCTTCTCTTGTCATTCCTGGTTTTCTTGGAATCCCTGACGTGATAACCGCAACATCACTATTAGCAGTTTTAGAATAATCGTTAGTTGTACCGGTAATTTTGGTATCAAAACCGTTTAAAGAAGCAGTTTGCATTAAATCCATGGCCTTACCTTCAGCAAAGCCTTCTTTAATATCAATTAATACCACTTCAGCGGCAAAGTCTTTAATGGCGATGTATTCAGCACAGCTAGCTCCTACGGCCCCTGCACCTACAACGGTAACTTTCATATGATGTGAGTTTATTATGTTTTTAAATGAACTAAATCGATTGAACAAAGTTATACAATCAACTATATAAGACTAAAATAAAGACCAATTAATCTTCTTTATAAACCTGTTTTAAGTTAAAGAAGCCTAAAGACGATTTGTAGGTTTTAAAAATACTGGCGTTGTAGTCGCTATACATGCCAGCAAGGGCTTCTACCATTTTGGTTTTAATCTTAGGGTTGTCATCAAAAATCGAAAAGATGTTCTCTTGTGGAATAACATAAAATTCGGCATTCTCAGAAGTAACGAAGGCATTCAATTGCCTTTTTCTGTTTTTAATCAGACAACTCTCGCCCAAAGAAGCTCCTGATTTCACTTTTGTTAAAATTTCAAAAGTATCATTGACATCTATATTCAAAGAAACCTCACCCTTCTTTAAAAGATACAATGCATGGCTGGGATCATTCCTAAAAAAAACAACCTCGTCCTGAACATATCTGCGCTCGTGCATATGAGGAATAAACTGATATAATTGCTTATAATTCAGATCGGAAAAAATTCTCATTTTGGTGAGAAACAAAAAGATATCCTGTTCCTTCAGTGTATATGTCTTTTTAAATGGATTGATCATTTGTTATTTCGAGGCTATACGCTTTTTTGGTGCCGGGAGTAATTTTAAACCTTTCGTCTATTCTATGACCTACTACCCAAACTATCTTATTTTCAGAAAGTAAAACCATCACGCGCTTTTTCAAGTTTAGAGGAATTTTCGCATCTATCATAAAATCGCTTAGCTTTTTTTTGCCCTTCATTCCCAAAGGTTGAAACCTGTCACCTTCCCTCCAATAACGTAACCTTAAGGGGAATTTGAGCAGGTCAAAATCAAGTTTAGCTACTTGAGGGTCAATTGAATATGATAGATCATCGCTAACCTTACCACCCACAATCACTCCATTCAAAGTGCCTTCTTCTTCCTCCCCAATTTCTACTAGCACATCCTCGTTTTGAAACTTAGGAGAAATTATGATATGTTCTCTATCTACATTCATAGAGTGTGTATGGGACTCAAATTGCTTACCTGAGGGCACATCTTCATTTAAAATATCCAGCGTGCTTTGCAGATGATCATGATTAAATCCATATTCCTTTAAAACACTTTCCAACACAACCCATTCCTGTTTTTGAAATTGCGCCTTCCTAATGAAAATATGATCACCTTCTAATTCAAAAGCTCCTTTAAATTCTAAAATCTGCTTTTCCAGTAAAGACTCAAGTGATTGCAAACGCTTAGCCGTTAATAAGAAGGATGACTCTAACGATGGATTAACTTCCTTTAAAAGCGGAACTACTTTTTTTCTAATAAAATTTCGCTTGTAGTCTATACTGCTGTTACTTACATCCTCACGCCATTTCATATTGTTTTGTTCAGCATAATCAACCACTTCTGCCTTAGTGAATTCAAGCATTGGCCTGACCAATTTATCTTTCTTAACCAGAATGCCCCGAAGTCCTGCTACGCCTGTTCCTTTTGTGAAATTAAATATTGAAGTCTCCAGGCTGTCATTAAGATGATGTGCCGTTAATAGATATTTAAAATTGTTCTCATCCATCAACTCATCAAACCAAGTGTAGCGTAATTCCCTAGCGGCCATCTGGGTAGAAATTGAGTTGTCAGTGGCATACTTTTTGGTATCGAAAGACTCAGTTAAGCAATTAAATCCTAAGTTTTCAGAAGTGTCTTTTACAAACTTTTCATCACCATCACTATCAGCACCACGAAGTTTAAAATTGCAATGTGCTACTGTGACATTAAATTCACCTTTCTTTAGCAAATCAAGCAAAACCATTGAGTCTACTCCGCCACTAACCGCCACCAGTAACTTGTCATTGGGCTTAAACAATTTATGTTTTTCAACAACGGCTAAAAACTCATTTAACATAGAGGAGCGTAACTTTTTATTTAGTTTTGCAACAGAATTACAAACATGATAAAATTAATCATAAAATATCCATTAGTCATTTTATTAACACTGGGTTTATGCTTTAGTGCTGACGCACAAAAAAAAGTAAAACTTAAGAAAGCTGATAAACTGGTTGGTGGTATTGATCAAACCGGAAAACGATTTGATCGCTTTGTGGGCAATGTGGTATTTGAGCAAAATGAGACCACTATATATTGTGACTCGGCTATCCTTTTCAAAAAAGAAAATATTGTTAATGCTTTTGGTAGGGTAAGAATTACAGAAGGTGATTCCATTACTATTACCGCCAAAAGGCTGAACTATAACGGTGATAATAAGAAGGCAGAACTACGTGAAAATGTGGTTTTTAAAAAATTAAAAAGTGTAACGCTTTATACCGATTTCCTTGATTATGACAGAAATCGGCAGCAAGCCAAATATTTTAATGGTGGCCGATTGGTAGACTCTACCAATGTACTTACAAGTGAAAAGGGGTACTATCAGGTTAATACAAACATGGCTTCTTTCAAAAAAAATGTAGTTGGTAAAAACCCAGATTATACTTTAAAGTCTGATACGCTTCAATATCATACAAAAACCAATATAGTTTACTTCAGGGACTATACAGAGCTTACTGATGTTGAAGGCAACCAGTTTTATTACGAGGAGGGTGAATACAATACCAATATTAGAAAATCCAATCTTGCCGAGGGTGAAGTTGAAACAGCATCTTATGTTCTGACGGGTAACAAGCTTTTCTTGGATGACCTTAAAAAGCTTTATAGCGCTACAGGAGATGTCGAAATGGTGAGTAAAGAGCAGGATGTTATTATCACGGGTGATTATAGCTTCTATCAAAAGGACAAAGGCATAGCCAAGGTCTATGGTAATGCACTTATGAAGAAAGTTATGGGGCTTGATACCCTATATTTAACTGCTGATACTTTAATGGCAATTGAGAGCAAAGACCCTAAAAAAGAACGTGTGTTGGCTTACAAAAATGTGCGCATATTTAAGTCGGATTTACAAGGGAAGTCAGATTCGCTTTCTTACCATACTGCAGACTCCACCCTGTTCTTTTATCAGGATCCGGTTTTATGGACTTCTGGAAATCAAATGACCGCAGATTCTATAAATGTTTTGATTAACAAAGGAACTATTGACCGCCTAAATATGAATCAAAACTCCTATGTAGTTTCTACTGACAGTATCGATAACTTCAACCAGGTAAAAGGAAGGAAGATGGAAGCAAGATTTAAAAATGGCAGTATCAATAAAGTAAATGTATATGGCAATGGTGAGAGCTTGTTTTTTGCACTTAATGATGAAGAGACTGCTCTCATGGGGATGAATAAGATTTTTTGCAGTGACATGGTCATCAACTTTAAAGCAAACAAAGCCGATAATGTCTCCTTTTATGTTAATCCCGATGCTTCATTTATTCCACCACATGAGCTGAAAGAACCAGATAAAAAACTTAGTGGTTTTGCCTGGCGAATTGAGGAAAAACCAACTTTGGAAGAAATGAAGCTACTTGATAGAACTGAAGTTGAAATTGACAATTCGCCTCCTGTAAATAAAAAACAGATTGATAAAAAGGAGCTTTTGAAACCAAAAGTCGAAAAAATCAATTAATTCAAAAAAAGGTTACCAAAATCATATAAATGAGTATTAAGTTTTAGGTTTTTTTATTAACTTACCTGTCAGTTTAAAAACTATTGTAAGCTTTTGATGATGACTTGAATATGAAAATGTTTTTTTCAGCGGTTTTGATCCTAATTTCAGGCTTGTTTTTACAGGCCCAGAATTTCGAGGTTGCTGAAACATCTGAAATCTTCAAAGGCAAAGTGGGCGAAAAAATAGTAGCCCAAATCCCAATCAAAAACCTATCAGACAGGCCCATCCAACTGGTAATTAAAAGGCTTGATAAAGTTATTGGCACAAGTCAAACCACCTATTTCTGTTGGGATGGTCAATGTCAGCCCAGTACTCAGGATATTTTGCCCATATCAAAGCGTTTGTCTGCCAGTGAAACTTCACTAAAACTTGAAAGTGTTTTGGAAGCCGGCTTAGTACCAGGCATTAGCTCAGTTAAATATTTGATATATAACAGGGACAACCCAGCGGAAGCTGTAGAATATGAGGTTAACTATACCATTGAAGAAAATGATGAAGGTAAAATTCTTTACTCATCTGCTGATGTGAAACTTAAAGACATCTACCCAAATCCAATTACAGAATACGCAATCATTGACTATGAATTGATTAATGAAAACACCAATGCCAAAATTGTTTTACATAATGTGCTTGGTAGTGTAGTT
This sequence comes from Fulvivirga sp., assembly GCF_040218215.1. Lineage (NCBI taxonomy): Bacteria > Pseudomonadati > Bacteroidota > Cytophagia > Cytophagales > Fulvivirgaceae > Fulvivirga > Fulvivirga sp. The sequence goes on along the minus strand of NZ_JAVJQL010000011.1, from coordinate 229,300 downwards.
GGAGAATATGTATTGGCTCCATATGAAAGCAAACTCAAGATAAATGCAGACGAGTTTAATCCAGGTGTATATTTCTACACACTCTACATCGACAATGACGGTGTAATTACTCATAAGCTTATTATAAGAAAATAGGCCTCCTATGAAATAATTTCTATCCTTATGGTGTTTAACAGTAAGTCATCACTTGTTGATTATTAGTTATTACTGACCTATATTTGCAGGCTTATGTTGAAAAAGGGGTATTTCCACTATTTTTTTATTGCTATTTTCATTTTTTCACTTGCTTCTTGTAGCAAATTCAGAAAAATTGAAAAAAGTCAGGATTGGCAGGTCAAGTATGATGCTGCCATTAACTATTATGAGAATAAGGACTATTACCGTTCAAGCATTCTATTTGAGCAAATACTACCAATTGTAAGGGGTTTGCCTGAAGGCGAGAAAGTACAGCTTTACTATGCCTATGCCCATTACTATCAGGAGTTTTATCTATTGGCAGCACACCATTTCAAAGTGTTTTATGAAACTTACGGAAGAAGTGAATTTGCACAAGAGGCCAGATACATGCAGGCCTACTCTTTATATGCTAATTCACCAGCATACAACCTTGATCAGACTTCTAGCATAGAAGCGGTAATAGCGATGCAAAATTTCATGAATAAATATCCTAATAGCAAGTTCAGGGAAGACGCTGCAAAAGTTATAAATGATATTCAGGTTAAATTGGAAGAAAAGGCTTACGCCAATGCGAAACAGTATTACAAGCTTGAGTATTTCAAAGCTTCTATTGTAGCATTTGAAAGCTTTGCCAATGACTACCCTGATTCTGAGTATAATGAGGAAATTGCATTTTTAAAATTCATGGCTCAATTTAGATTGGCCGAGAAAAGCGTAAGTTCTAAACAACTGGAGCGTTATAGAGTTGCTAATCAATTCTATTTACAATTCCTTGATGACTATCCAAATAGTGAATATCTTAAGGAAGCAGATAAGCGCTATGGTAGCAGTTTAGAAAAAGTAAATCAACTAGCAAAAAAGTAAATAAATAATAATATGGCTATTCAAGCATCAATTGAAACAAGAGATATGGATAAGATTGCCGAAAAAACTGGCAATGTGTACGAATCTATTGTGGTTATCTCTAAAAGAGCTCGTCAAATAGCGGTAAACGTAAAAGAAGAGTTAAACTCTAAACTTGCAGAATTTGCCTCTACTGTTGACAATCTTGAAGAAATATTCGAAAACAGAGAGCAGATCGAAATCTCTAAATTCTATGAGAGACTTCCTAAGTCTACTAACGTAGCTATCGAAGAATTTGTAGAAGACAAAGTGACTTACAGACATAGAGACGCAGAAGAAAATAAATTAGAACTTTAATCAGTTATCACATGCTCCGCGGTAAGAAAATAATATTGGGAGTATGTGGAAGTATAGCGGCATATAAATCCGCGCTGATTGTTCGATTACTAATCAAAGAAGGTGCAGAGGTTCGTATAATTATGACGGACGCTGCACTTGACTTTATCACCCCACTTACCCTCTCCACACTTTCCAAAAATCCTGTTTATAATAAATTTAGTAACAGCGATACTGGAGAATGGTATAATCATGTTGATCTAGGTCTTTGGGCGGATCTTATTTTGATAGCACCCGCCAGCGCAAATACATTGGCTAAAATGGCTAATGGCTATTGTGACAACCTACTGCTTGCAACATACTTATCAGCAAAATGTCCTGTATTTGTAGCACCTGCTATGGACTTGGACATGTATGCTCATAAGAGCACTCAGCATAATCTTGAAAAACTCGTCTCCTACGGCAACACCATTTTAGATGTAGCCAGTGGTGAATTGGCCAGTGGCCTTGTAGGTGCTGGTAGAATGCAGGAGCCTGAGGCATTAGTAAATGCCTTGGAGAAACATTTTTCTAAAGGCAGGTTGGCAGGTAAAAAAGTCTTAATAACTGCTGGCCCCACTTATGAGGCTCTTGACCCGGTAAGATTTATCGGAAATCATTCAACAGGAAAAATGGGCTTTGCCATAGCAGAGGCTATGGCAAATGAAGGTGCTCAAGTTGAATTGGTTAGCGGCCCAACAGTGCAGCAAACAACTCATGCGAACATTCATTTAAATCGCGTAACGTCTGCTGAAGACATGTTTTTAAAATGCAAAGAATATTATCAGCAATCTGACATCACGGTTTTGTCTGCAGCGGTAGCAGATTATAGACCTAAAGTAAAGGCTGACCAGAAGATAAAAAAGTCAGGCAATGAAATGGCTTTAGAGCTTGTTAAGACATATGATATCGCATCTGAATTGGGTAAGCTAAAAAAGAAGGGCCAGCTCAATATAGGTTTTGCATTAGAAACTGAAAATGAGAAGGTAAATGCAAAGAAAAAAATTGAAGCCAAAAATTTCGATCTCATAGTACTCAACTCCCTAAATGATAATGGAGCAGGTTTTGGGCATGACACCAATAAAATCTCTATCATTGACAAACAAAATAATATCAAAGAATTCGAGTTAAAGAGTAAGCAAAAGGTTGCTGAAGACATTGTAAATTCTATAATTGATACCCTTGCGAAGTAATCTCTTATCCATATTTTGTGTTCTCATAGGTCTCAATGGATTTGGCCAGGAGTTCAATTGTAGAATTACTGTTAATGCAGATCAGGTTCAGTCATCAGATCGTGGAGTGTTTAAGGATATGGAGACTGCGTTTGCTCAGTTTGTAAACTCCAGACAATGGACTGATGATACTTATGAGAGTTTTGAAAAGATAAATGTCAATATCATTATTACCCTGCAAAATCCGAAGACCATTGGTGTTTATGAGGCCAATGTGCAAGTGCAGTCTGCCAGACCTATTTACAATTCCAATTATGAATCCATATTACTAAATTTTGCAGATAGAGATTGGCAATTTGATTATATAGAGTCTCAGCCCCTAGAGTTTAATGATAACAGCTACATCACTAACCTTACTTCGCTCCTCGCCTATTATTGCTATATAATTTTAGGTTTGGATTATGATTCTTTCAGTGAGTTGGGTGGAACAGAATATATTCAAAAAGCACAGAATGTTGTGAATAATGCCCAACAATCAAATAGGGCTGGATGGGATGCTCTCGGAAGCACAAGGAACCGGTACTGGTTAATGGAAAACTTGACTAATCAACAAATTCAACCTTTAAGAACAGGGTTTTACAAATATCACAGACTGGCGCTAGATAATTTTGAAAAGGATCCTGACAACAGTCGGAAATTGATTCTTGAAGTACTTCGGGAATTGAGAAAAGTGAAGACCTCTTTTCCAAACTCCATTCTGGTCATCTCCTTTCTTGATGCCAAAAAAGATGAGCTGATCAATATTTTCTCTGAAGGCAACATACAGGTAAGAAGAGAGGCCTATGACATTCTGGTAGCCGTTGATCCATCAAAGAGTGGTGATTATGAAAAGATCATAAAATAAGACACTATGGCTAAGCGTCTTGTCAGATATAATTCAACAAAAAGCATCTTGGACAACGCCTCAGAAATTACAGGCAAAAAAGTTAATATTGTATTCCGCAATGGGCAGGTATCTTTTGCATTGGCAACTTCAATTTCTAACAGTGAAATTGTTTATAAAAATATGCGAAATACAAGTCAGAAAGCGGCATTGGAAAATATTGCAGAAATAATAATAGACCTCAACGCATAGATGCTCAAACATCTTTCGATTAAAAATTATGCGCTAATTCAGGAGCTGAATATCTCTCCTTCTGATAACCTCAATATTATAACCGGGGAAACCGGAGCTGGTAAATCTATTATGCTCGGGGCTGTAGGTCTGTTGCTCGGTAATAGAGCAGATACAAAAGCCCTGCTGGATGAAGATGTTAAATGTGTGATTGAAGGACAGTTTGAGATCAGCAATTACAATCTTAAAAATGTATTTAGCAAAGAGGACCTTGACTATGAGACCAATACAATAATAAGAAGGGAGATTAGCCCATCAGGCAAGTCGCGCGCCTTTGTTAATGATACTCCTGTAACCCTTGATGTTCTTAAAAAGCTTGGAGTAAAGTTGATGGACGTGCACTCACAGCACGAAACATTACAACTAGGTAAAAACAGCTTTCAGCTAAAATTTGTTGATGTCTATGCAGGAACCTTGCAACTAAGGGCAGAATACAACAGGTCTTTTCAACTATACAAGCAGGCATTACAAAAACTTAAAGTTTTAGAAGAAGAGAATGCCAATGCAAAAAAAGAAGCGGAATACAATACTTTCTTACTTGATGAGCTGGTTAAAGCCAGTTTAAAAGAAGATGAGCAAGAGTCACTCGAAAATACTGTCAGGCTCATGGAGCATGCTGAAGAAATTAAGCTTAAGCTCAACCAGACCATAGAGATATTATCTCAGGGAGAATATGCAACAACTTCTGGACTACAGCAAGTTAGGGCATTATTCAACAATCTTTCCAAATATGGTGATGCTTACAAGAATCTTCATGAAAGGTTGGAAAGTGCACTAATTGAATTGAATGACATTGCCGGAGAGATAGAAAAGGAAGAAGAGAAAGTAAGCTTTAATCCTGAAGAAGCTGAAATAGCACAGGAAAGACTCAGCAACATTTATCAACTTCAGCAAAAACACAGTGTTTTAGATATCAAAGGCCTGCTGGAAATTCAAAATGAACTTCAGATCAAGGTTGAAAGAACCATGAACCTGGAAGATGAAATAGCCAATGCCCTCTCAGAAAAGGAAAGATTGCTTAAAGAAACTCAATCAATGGCAGAGCAATTAACCAAAAAACGTATTGCATGTTTTTCCAAACTTAGCACTCAACTTATAAACCTGCTTAAGGAAGTAGGTATTGGTGATGCGACCATCCAGATAGAGAGAAAAGAGATTGAGTTGGAAGCATCAGGTGCCGATGAGATAAGTATTTTATTTAGTGCCAATAAAGGTATCGCTCCCCAGGAATTAGCTAAAGTGGCTTCTGGTGGTGAGTTTTCAAGGGTAATGTTCTGCATTAAATATATTCTGGCTGAAAAAGTATCCCTCCCTACTGTAATATTCGATGAAATAGACACTGGCGTAAGTGGAGAAATAGCCATTAAAATGGGCGGTTTGATGAAGAAAATGGCTCAGAATCATCAAATAATTACCATTAGCCATTTACCACAAATTGCCGCAAAAGGCGACCAGCATTATTTTGTTTTCAAAGACAATTCAAATGCCAAAGCTGTTAGTAAAATAAGAGAATTACAGGGTGAAGATCGTGTAACAGAAATAGCTAAAATGATCGGGGGCGACCAGCCATCAAATATCGCCTTTGAAAATGCCAAAGAGCTCATGCAGTCTACTTAATTTTTTGTATTATACAGGTTGTTATGGATGGAATGCCCAAAATAATTGAAGGATTTACTCACACAGAATACTTAACTGTATTTAGTGCTATTATTTTTGGATATGTAGGCGCAGAGTACTTTCAAGGATGGGGCGCCATAATTAAAAACAGAAGGCGGGTAAAAGCCTACTGGCAACATACTCTTTGGACAATCTTTGCTTTTACACTGTTTATCCAAAACTGGTGGGGTATTTGGCCGAGGACAAGATTGATTAATGAGAGCATTTACTATTTCTTCTACTCTCTGGTACCGATATTCTTATTTTACATTATCAGCGTTATTCTTTTCCCCGATTTTAAAACCAACAAAGATAAGTACGATCTTCGGGAGTACTTTTATGAGAATACGAGATACCTTTTCGGACTCTTCTCACTGTATTTTGTTTTTACCATCATCAGCTCCTTCGTATATCCAGATATTGGTAATGTTTTAGTCCAAAACCTTATAAGAGCATTCGGAGTGCTATTAGCAGCAGGAGCTGCATATTTTCATAAGAACAAAGTAATTCATGCTATATTTCTGGTCATCGGATATATAGCTTTATTCATGTTCTTTATGGCACTACCAAGTTAGAGGATAATGCACAGGATTATTGGATTCATACTTGGCCCCTCGATATTTATCTTATTACAAGCCTTTGGTTTTAATGAACCTATTTACGATGTAATAGCCCTGGCCATCTGGATGATTGTATGGTGGATCACAGAAGCTGTCCCAATTCCCGTAGCTGCACTTTTACCAATTATAATTTTACCGCTAACAGGTGTTTTTACAGTTTCTCAAGCCACAGCTCCTTATGCAAGTCCAATTATATTTTTGTTTATGGGCGGCTTTCTTATTGCCTTGGGTCTGGAAAAGCATGGCCTTCATCTGAGATTGGCATTAAGTCTATTAAAGATAACCGGCTCTTCTGGCAATGGTATCATTCTTGGTTTTATGATTGCCTCGTCCCTGCTGAGTATGTGGATAAGCAACACAGCCACTGCCGTAATGATGCTGCCGATAGCAAGCTCGGTGGTTGGGCTTTTATCTTCAAAACAAGGACTAAATAAGAATTTTGCATTGGCTTTAATGCTGAGCATTGCCTATTCTGCAAACATCGGTGGCACCATGACTTTGATTGGTACTCCCCCCAATGTGGTAATGGCCGGTTATCTAAATCAACTCCTCAATTTTCAAATGGGCTTCGCAGAATGGCTTATGATAGGGATACCTACCGGGTTGTTGCTGCTTACCGTAACATATTATTTACTTACCAGGGTATTATTTGCCAATAACATTAAACATGTGGAAGGTTCCACAGAACTTATAAACTCTGAATTGAAGAAATTGGGGGAAATATCAAGAGAGGAGAAACTGGTAATTACAGTATTTTTAATTACGGCTTTTGGCTGGATCTTAAAACCACAGATTAATGAGCTTATTGGCAAACCACTACTTACAGATCATATTACAGCCATGATTGGAGGGGTTTTAATGTTTTCAATGCCTGTGAACCTGAAAGATCAAAACTTCTTAATGCGCTGGGATGATACTTCAAAGCTGCCATGGGGTATACTGCTGCTCTTTGGAGGTGGAATGGCACTGGCCAATGCACTGGCAGAGGTTGGAATTATTGAGATGATTGGAGAATTTGTATCTTCCATAACTCAGGTTCAGCCTCTTATTTTTATACTAGTCATCACGTTAATTGTTTTATTGATGACAGAGGTAATGAGTAATGTGGCACTAGTAACAATTCTAATTCCCGTTATTATTGGTGTTGCCAACGGCATTAATATAAACCCACTCCTATTGATAATACCTGCAACGTTATCATCCAGCTGTGCTTTTATGATGCCAATCTCAACACCCCCAAATGCTATTGTCTTCTCTAGCGGGCACATTAGTATGAAGGATATGATGAAGGCGGGTATATGGCTTAACCTTATCGCAGTTTTAGTAATTACTTTATTAAGCTATTGGATAGTTCCAATAATGATTTGACAACTCTGATGAGGTTGATATAATTTTTAGGGAATACCTAAAAACAAAAAAATCAAGATTTTCTATGCAGGCAACTTAGTTGCTATTTGTTCTTTCTCATCTTTTGGGGATCCATTCTAGTTGGAAAAAAGTCTGTAATATTCACAGTTTGCTTACCAGCATTGATAAAATAGATTATCTTAATTTCAAAATGCTTTGACTCTTTATGAAGAATGAACTTAAACTCTTCCTGGCCATCTTCCAGATATTTTTCCTTCCTTCCTCTGCCTGGCTTTCTACTTAGTGTGCTTGCTGTGTGTAAAATATTGTCGTTTATTTCAATAGCCCTTTCAAGACTAAAGTTCTCAAAAATATAAGGCAATACATTTTCTTGGAAACGGACTTTGCAGGACGAGCAACTACTACCTGGTATGTTTTTTCTTCAACCATTGCTGATTTTCCTTCTTAAATTCATCTATAGACAAAACATCCCCTTCGTCTATGGCTTTCATAGATGCTTCAGCCCTGCTTTCCATCTCCACTTGTATCATTAACTTTTCCACTTTCTTCAAAGTAGATGCTTCACTTATTTTCATCAGTCGATCAATAAGCTCTAATTTTATTATTTCCGCTCTCATTATATTTTGCCTTTAAAGCTACTCTTAAAGATAACACTTTCTACTCTTTTTCGATTTCATCACTTCTAATCACATATGAAGAATAAAAAAGCTGAAACCATTGGCTTCAGCTTTTTAAAATAGGTGAAGTTTGAAATACTATAATGCGTCATTCTTTTTTTCTTCAATGATGTAGGAAATACCTAACCCCAAGCCACCGAAGATAAAGATCATTGAGAAGTAGGCAACTTCTTCCATTCTAAACAGGCTATCAAGCATATACCCGCAAAGAAGACCCAGCCCTGCACCAATAAACAATAGTCCAAACCTTAATGCCCATGATGTGTTTCTTATTCTTTTAGCTGAGCCTGGATCCATGCCCTTTTCTATCATAGCCCTTCTCTCATCATTTTCATACCTTCTCCATTGCACCACTCCGTAAGCAATCGCTATTATTGCTATTATCGGGATAAACACCGCTATTACTCCTTCTTCCATAACTTTATAATTTGAGTTTTTAATTTTTGGGCATTTGACACCAGCAATTAGAACCAGGTTACACCTCAATTTAAATTTTATTTTTATTTTATTAAAGCTGTAACTTAATACTATATATGCGAGTCCAATGACCGTGAATCAGCTGACAGATGAAGAGGTTATCGATAAAATACTTGGGGGCAACGCTGACTCTTTTAGTATTTTAGTTGATAGGTATAAAGATCACAGCTTTACTTTGGCTTACAATGTCATTAAAGATGAAAAAGAGGCTGAAGACATAGCTCAAGAAGCCTTTATAAAAGCTTATAAGAACCTTAAGAGGTTCAATAGAGAATCAAAATTTAGTACCTGGCTCTACAGAATAACATTTAACACGGCCTTAACTGCCAATAAGAAAAAAAAGAAGTACAGCAGCACCTCTTTTGATGATTCTGCAATTGAACTTACTGATTCTACCAGAAATGAACTTGAATATGCTGAAAAAAGAAGATTCATACTTCAGGCACTGGATCAACTAAATGAACAAGACAATGTGGCTTTAACTTTGTTTTATTTAAAAGAGCTGTCATTAGAAGAAATCTGTGAGGTGACTGGCATGAGCCTTTCAACATTAAAAGTAAGACTACACCGCGCACGAAAAAGAATGGCTGTTGTATTGAATGACTTATTAAAAGGAGAAGTCTTAAATTTATAATTATGGAAAATATGAATATTTCAGATGAAGAGTTACTGAACTTCATTGATGGCAATTCATCATCTTCTGAAAAGAAAAAGATAGAAAACATACTAGAAAATGATTCCGATCTGAAGGAACGTGTAAATATGTTTTCTAAATCAGAAAGCATTATCAAGAGCTCACTAAAAAGTAGCCCTTCAAGGAACTTCACTGCTCTGGTAATGAACAGGGTTGCAGCTATCAAAAACCCTTACCATAAAGGTGGTATCGCTATCTGGATACTAACTTTAATTAGTGTGATTGCATGTTCCTATTTCTTAACCGATATGACATTCAATGTCAATTTAGATTTTATTAGTAAATATATTCCTGAAATACCTATGCTTAAAGCTCCTACGGAGATCAAAGTGGATCAGCCGCTTAACATGCTGATAATTAGCAAGGTACTGCTCTATGGCATGCTTTTTATTGCCTTAATGCTCCTTGATAAAACTGTGTTAAGACCCTATTTTAAAAACAGGCACATGACCCATCATTAGGAGATTTAGTACAAAACAAGTTTAGAATATTTCACCTGATCTGTTTCTGTTGTTATAGCCAAATAGTAGGCACCTGGCGGATAAATGAATGTTAATAAATAAGTTAAATTGTCCGATCCGCCAATACTTCTTGCGTCAATTCTCCTTCCTGTTGGATCAATCAAATGTAAAGATTTGAAAGACTGTCCTTCATTAAGTTCAACAGTAACCAACTCTCCTAGTCTGGCTGGGTTGGGATATACATTGGACACCAATACTAAAGGCTCTTCAGTAATATTTTCACAATCGAAAATAGTCTCCCCTATCATCTCTCTAAAAGTCTCTAACTGTACATAGGTATTAGTGCCAGGGCATAGTGTACTGCATCCATCTCTATGACCAGCAACTGTGTTTAACTGCTCACCTCTATGAATTGCTGATGAAAACGGATCAAGCGATTCTTTAATCAACTTCCATGAGGTCAGTTCAATAAGAGATTCAATTGCCTTTTCACTAGGAGCAATATTAACTTCCTCGAAATTCCCCAGAAGACAAATTCCCATTGTACCGCTATTCTTTCCACAGAAGTGGGCGCCTATCACATTGTCCTGTTCTCCGTCATCTGGATCTCGGCCTTTATAAATTGTTCCTTCTCGATCAATCAGGTAATTATATCCAATGTCAGACCATCCGTTAACTTCAGTATGGTATAGGTAAATATCACGCACCACCTGAGTAAAGTTTGTACTGGTATTTGAACCTGCCGAATGATGAATGATAACATGTTCAACATCACTAAATGACCTGCTAAAGTTTGGAGCCTGCAAACCCGCTCTCCAATCAGATTGATCTATAGACTCTGGTTCAGCACAAGTTTCACTGCCTTCCACATCAAGCCTATTCCTCACATCAGTTTTAAAATAGGTATCACTATTCAATAAATAGAATGTTACCTCTCCTTGATAATCCCCAGATTTCAGGATCAGCCTATTTGCTGGTGAATTTATAGAAATTAAATTCGCTTGATTTCTATCTTCCGGAGCATGTTCATCTTTTGAAAGATTATAATCATCAGAACCTACTTGAATTGAAACCCTATCAGGAAATGTACTACTAGTAAAACCCAATGAAAATGCCGTAAATTCAAAACCCACACCCATAACATAGTCTTGATTAGGCATAACATTCAGTGTCTTTTCAAGGTAAAAATCACCTCGATTATCCCCATGTGCACTACTTTGAGACCACGATGGGCATGTTGTGCATAATATCAAACCAATAACTGCTCTCAATCTTTGAATATTCATTCCTTCAATATTAGATCGTAATTACGGATACAGAACGACCATTAGTATAACTCGCAAACAAAATTGAAGTTTCATAATTGAACCTGCAATTATGAAAAGACAAGGCATAAAAAAAGGCCGTTGAACAACGACCTTTTTAAAATAAATATTCTACTTATTAATATCTGTAAGCTTCTGGCTTGTATGGCCCTTCAACTGTCACTCCTATGTAAGCAGCTTGTTCAGGAGTCAGCACATCCAATTCTACACCAATTTTAGCTAAGTGCAGTCGAGCTACTTTCTCATCTAAATGCTTAGGCAATGTATATACTTTGTTTTCGTATGCATCACTATTAGTCCAGAGCTCAATTTGAGCTAATGTCTGGTTGGTGAATGAGTTAGACATTACGAATGAAGGGTGACCAGTAGCACAACCAAGGTTTACCAATCTACCTTCTGCAAGTAAAATAACATCATTGCCATTAGCCAAAGTATACTTATCTACCTGAGGCTTTATTTCATCTTTAGTTGCATTTTTGTTCAACCAGGCTACATCAATTTCATTGTCAAAATGACCGATGTTACAAACGATGGCCTTATCTTTCATTACTTCGAAATGTTCGCCTAAGATAATGCTCTTGTTTCCAGTTGTAGTCACAATAATATCCCCTTCTTTAACGGCATCTTTCATCTTCTTCACTTCAAAACCGTCCATTGCTGCCTGAAGCGCGCAAATTGGATCAATCTCAGTAACAATTACCCTTGCACCTGCGCCTTTCAAAGAAGCAGCAGATCCTTTACCAACGTCTCCGTATCCAGCTACAACAGCTACTTTTCCCGCCATCATTACGTCTGTAGCTCTTCTTATTGCATCAACTAATGACTCCTTGCAGCCATATTTGTTGTCAAACTTTGATTTAGTAACCGAATCATTTACGTTAATAGCAGGCATTACTAATGTGCCATTCTTCTCTCTTTCTACTAGTCTATGCACACCTGTAGTTGTTTCTTCAGAAAGACCTTTGATACCAGCAACATATTGTGGGTATCTATCAAAAACCATGTTGGTCAAATCACCACCATCATCTAAGATCATATTTAATGGTTGTCCGTCAGGAAAAACCAAAGTTTGCTCGATACACCAATCAAATTCCTGCTCGTTCAAACCTTTCCAAGCGTAAACCGGGATACCAGCAGCAGCAATAGCAGCAGCAGCATGATCCTGAGTAGAGAAAATATTACAAGATGACCAGGTTACATCAGCCCCTAACTCAACCAATGTTTCAATTAAAACAGCTGTCTGAATTGTCATGTGAAGACAACCTGCAATTCTAGCTCCTTTAAGAGGTTTTTGAGCTCCATATTCAGCTCTTAGAGCCATCAAACCTGGCATTTCAGCTTCTGCCAATTCTATTTCCTTTCTACCCCAGGCAGCTAAAGAAATATCTTTTACCTTGTATTTTACTTTTTCGTCTATCATGATGCTTTTAATTTTCAATTTCAAAATGGGAACACAAAATTAGTAAAATCGAACCTAAAATCTTTAATTATAGCTTAAAACAGTAATAATTCCTGTATATTTAAAATATTTAGACTATTTTCCTAAACCTGATAGCACTAACCCCACAAAACAGGAATATTTCCCATGCCAAACCTTGATATTGTAGACCATCAGATTTTAAAGCTTCTACAGGCAGATGCCAAACTTAATGTTAATGACATTGCCCAAAGGCTAAACCTTACTAAAACACCTATTTATGAGCGAATTAAGCGACTGGAAAGAACGGGCGTAATCGATAAATACGTGGCACTAGTGGATAGGAAGAAATTTACACCTTCGATAATCGTGTTTCTGTCAGGATCCTTGAACGTTAGTAAATTTGAACAAACCCAGGAATTTTATGATGCTGTCATGGTAATCGATGAGGTATTAGAGTGCTATCTCTTAGGGGGTGACAAAGACTTTTTGCTTAAGGTAATAGCCAAAGACCTTGATTCCTATCACGAATTTTATTCAGAAAAAATAGCTTCAATTCCTCACATTGGAGAAATAAGAAGCTCATTTGTTTTAAAGGAAGTAAAACATACTACTACAATTCCAAACATGGAATTGCAGTAGTATTTTATGTTTTAGGCAGCCACTCTACCGAAGTAGCGTAGTGTTTTATAATGGGATTTAAGCGCCCCAATGAAGGTCTTGTTTTCTATATAAGGCACTCCGTATTCTTTAGCTGTACTTTCCACAATCTTAGAAAGTTGAGGGTAATGGACGTGGCAAATGTTTGGAAATAAATGATGCTCAATCTGAAAATTAAGTCCACCACAAAGAAAGGTAGCCAATTGGCTTTTTCTAGAGAAGTTGGCAGTCGTTTTCATCTGATGTATCGCCCAGCTTTCGCCCATGTGCCCTGCTTCGTCAGGTTTTGGAAAATCCATGCCTTCAACAACATGAGCCAACTGGAATACTAGCCCCATAACGAAACCTTCAGCAAGGTGCATACTAATAAACCCAATTAAAAATTGTACCCAGGTAATGTCCATTACCAAAAGCGGAATGACAATGAAGAGCGTATAATAAAGAGCTTTGAAAAAGAAAAGGTTGAAATACTCAATCTTTGGCCTTTTAGTATTATCTGTATGACCGATTTTGTCTTGAAAGAATTTGACAAAATCCTTTCTAAAGACCCATGATAATGAAGCCAGACCATATAAAAAGAAAGCATAATATTGCTGATACCTCATAATTGGTTTTCTTGGCTCTTCAGGAGAAACTCTCACCAAACCTGGCGCTACGTCAAGATCTTCATCATGACCAGGTATATTGGTGAAAGTATGATGCACTTTGTTGTGAGCCACACTCCACACAAAAGCATTGGCACCTATAATATTGAACCAATAACTCATTAATTTATTCACAGTGCTGTTTGAAGAATATGAACCATGAATAGCATCATGTGCTACATTAAAACCAATAAATGATTGTACCATTCCCAAAAGTATTGCTAATATTAGCAATACTGGTAAACTAAAATTACCTAATATGATCAAAAGGTAAAGCCCTATCAACGAGCCTAAGAAGAATACAGACTTAAAAACCATCATTCCATTAGCATTTTTACTAATGTTATTTGACTTAAAATAATCCTCTATTCTTTGCTTCAACTCAGGATAAAATTCTGCCTGGTTTTTACCGTTAAATCTTACTTTCATATACTTCTTTTAATTTCTTTTAATAGTCTCTTTGTCAAGATACTACCTTTATTCAACTCACAAAAATAAAGTTTAAGTATCGGTAAAAGAAGTTATTTGAACGGTATTATCACTTATAGGCTCATAAGCTTAATTAATGAGGTTTATCACTGACTTTGGAATTGCGATGCCGTTCTTAAGTTCAATATCCGGAATAATCGCCTGGTAAGTGGTCTGCATGGGAACTACTCCTGCCCAAATATCCAAATCGTAATCTTCCTTATCATCTTTAGGCCCACCTGTTCTAATTTTGGCAGAAGCTTGATCTATTTTAATCTCCAGCACAGCTGTAGCCTTAAGTTCCTTTGCATTTGGCTGTCGGGATTCTTCCCACCGCCCGGGCACAAGTTGATCTGAAATTACCTTTAAAGCCTGCTTCTTATTATCTTCCATAACCAACTTTGCCGTGCCAAAAATTACAACCGACCTGTAGTTCATAGAGTGATGAAAGGCAGACCTTGCCAATACAAGTCCGTCCAAATGCGTAACAGCCAAAGACACCTGAACTCCTGTTTCCAATTGTTTGATCAATCTGCTGGTGGTGGCACCATGTAAATACAAACAATCTCCATCGCGGCCGTAGATGGTAGGTATGACAAAAGGCTGATTGTCAACAACAAAACTGGCGTGGCAAATCTTTCCGGCATCCAGAATTTCAAAAACCGTTGATTTATCATAGTGTCCACGTTCTGGTACTCTTTTTACTTTGTTTCTTTGATCTATTCTATAACCTCCCATAGTATTTTGACTTTTTGACTTTGAGTATGAAACAATATTATTAATTTACCGGACTATCAATTGGTACCATTTATTACAAACTATAGGATCCGGTTATGTTTCCATGGAAATCAACTTTAATAATTGACAGTTTGGCATCCAGAGCCAAGTACTTACAATTGACTGACCAGTTAATCAAAGAAATATCAGCAGGAAGACTCGTCCCAGGCCAGAAAATACCCGGAACAAGGCAGCTCGCTGGCCTGCTCAATGTCAACAGAAAAACGGTAATAATGGCCTTTGAAGAACTGCAAGCCCAGGGCTGGCTTGATATCAAGTCTTCGTCAGGGACTTATGTAAGCATGAAGCTTCCAATAACTAATGCCAAAAGCATTTCCTCTTCAAATATTCCCTATGATAATTTCAACATAAGGCTAATTAATAACTATGATTTTATCCCATCTTATGAATCCATTTCTTCTGCCTCTATCAATATTGACGGAGGTTCACCAGATTATAGACTAGCTCCTATCGACTGGTTGTACAAGGAATGTAGGTCATTAAGTAAAAGCAACTACGGTCAGCGTCTTTTGGCGTATGGTGGAGTAAAAGGCAATGAGGAACTGCGTATTTCCCTGGCCAAATATCTTGGGGAAACCAGAGGCATGATCCTGTCAAAAGAAAATATACTCATCACCAGAGGTAGCCAGATGGGGATATTTCTAACTATGTCTGGTCTGCTAAAGCCAAGCAATAATGTAGTCTTTGGCTCTACAAGCTATGATGCTGCAGAATGGGCAGCATTAAACAGTCAGGCTAATATCATCAGAGTAAATGTTGATCAGAATGGAATTGACACCGACCACTTGGCAAGTATCTGTATGCAGCAAAAAGTCCATATGGTCTATGTTACTCCGCACCATCACTTCCCTACAACCGTCACTCTCTCAAATGAAAGACGTATCCATCTCCTACAACTTTCGCTGAAATACAAGTTTGTAATATTGGAAGATGACTATGATTATGACTTTCATTATGCCAGCAACCCAATATTGCCGCTTGCAAGCCTTAACGCAGGGGGTAATGTCATATACATTGGTTCATTTAGTAAGATCTTCGCGCCAAATGTGCGAGTAGGCTATCTGGTTGCAAATGAAGAAGTCATTGAAAACTTAAGCCGGCTTCGAAGAATAATAGACCGACAGGGAGATCAAATTATGCAACGTGTGATTGCAGAATCAATTACCAGCGGTGAGTTAAATAGACATTTAAAAAAGTCCTTAAATGTTTATCGCCATCGAAGGGATAGTTTTTCAAAAATGATCGATTCTGAAATTTCTGATTATGCTACTTACAAAATGCCCGAAGGTGGAATGGCCATTTGGTGTGAATTTAAAGGCCTTAAACTAGAAGAGTTAAAACCAATAATTAACAGTCGGGGACTTTACATGGATATTGATCCTGATTTATCCATGAGGTTCAATGCGCTTAGGCTTGGATTTGCATCAATAAATGAAAAGGAACAAAAGAAGGCATTTGAAATATTAGGCCCAGCCGTTAAACAGCTCGCATCTTCAACTTCTTCTTAATCTCCTCTACCTGAACTTTGAAGTTGGCATCCACGTCCATCATATCATTAACTGATTGCACAGCATGAATAACAGTACTATGATCACGACCACCAAAATGATAGCCAATACCTTTTAAGGAATGGTTAGTATACTCTTTAGCAAAATACATGGCCACCTGTCTGGCAATAACAATTTCCTTTTTCCTGATTTTATCCTTAAGAAGATTGATATCTACTTTGAAGTATTCTGCTACAGTTTTTTGGATATAATCTATACCAACCTCAGTTTCAATGTCATGAACTATATTCTTAAGTGTTTGCTTCGCTAGCTCAAGATCCAGTTCCACTCTGCTTAATGATGCATGGGCAATTAACGATATTAACACCCCCTCGAGCTCACGGACATTTGTGTCTACACTGTATGCCAGATATTCCACCACATTATCAGGAATATAAATACCATCTGCCTGCATCTTACGCTGAATAATAGCTACCCTTGTTTCATAATCAGGCTGCTGAAGATCAGCTGTCAGTCCCCATTTAAACCTGGATAATAATCGCTCTTCTAATCCCTTCAAATCTCTAGGTGGACAATCACTAGTCATAATGATTTGCTTTCCTGCCTGATGAAGATGATTGAAAATATGGAAGAATATTTCCTGGGTCCTTTCTTTACCTGCAAGGAATTGAACATCATCAATAATGAGGATATCCACCTGCATGTAGAAATTCTGAAACTCCTGAATTCTATTATTCTTTAAGGCATCAATGAACTGATTTGTAAATTTTTCTGAAGACACATAAAGAACAAATCTGTTGCCCAGATTATTTTTTATTTCATTGCCAATGGCTTGAACAAGGTGTGTTTTTCCAAGTCCCACACCACCATAAAGCATCAAAGGATTGAATGAAGTAATACCTGGCTTCTGCGCAACCGCAAAACCAGCAGATCTTGCCAATCTATTACAGTCACCTTCTATATAGGTGTCAAATGTATAGTTAGGGTTGAGCTGAGACTGCTGATAAAGGTTGTCTACAGACTTTAATGCAAAAGGAGAAGTATACTCCTCTTTTGAATTTCCAAATTTATTCGTTTTACTGTTTCCCGTGTTAGGCAGGTTTACAGACAAAGGAGCAGTTTTACTGTTCCCTTTGTCAACAATAACAGAATACTCTAACCTTGCCTTTTCACCCATTACAGATGTTATGGCTTTTTTTAATATATGAACATAGTGCTCCTCCAGCCATTCATAGAAGAATTGGCTCGGAACCTGAATTGTCAAAACATCATTTTGACATTTTAGAGGTGTGATAGGCTCAAACCAAGTATTGAAACTTTGTTCAGCTACGTTCTCCTTGATTACCCTCAGGCAATCACTCCACACAGTCGCACTATCAATCTCCATGTACACAGGTCAGACTATTCAATTTAAGTTAAGGATGCAATGTTCAATTAAAAAGGGGAGTCAAATTTGTGAAAAAAAACACGAAGTTAAAAGAAGGCTTACTCGCTATTTTCTATAAAAGTTGTGATTTACGGAATAGCTATATCAATTCTTCAAAATGTTAAAACAAATTTTTTACCCTCCACAATCAACGCAAACGTTTGAGGTAAATTGCTACTAAAAAACATAACTTTACTCCTCAATTTTTTCTTTTGAAAATGGACAAAAACAAACCACTATTTAGTCAATTTAAAAAGGTTAGCAAAGAAGACTGGGCGAAAAAGGCCACTTCCGATTTGAAAGGTGAAGATGTCTATGAAATGTATCAGTGGAATAAAGGTGACCTCACTATTTCTCCGTACTATGACAAGAGTGACCTTGCAGACATCTCTAATTTAGAATTGTTTGGAAATCGACTTTATAAAAACAATGATCCCTCTGGGGATCCAAGGGTTTGGGTTAACCTCCAAAGGATATTTGTTGAGGACTCAAGTGATGCGAATAGTGCCGCGTTAGAAGGGTTAAACAATGGTGCAGATGGCATTACCTTTGACTTATCAACTGCCAAAAACATCAATTTAAATATATTGCTTAAAGCTATTAAACCTGCGTATTGTTACCTCTCTTTTGAAAAAGCCACTAAGGCCGATGGCTTAAAAATCATCACCCACTTATCATCAGAATTCCAGGACGTAGATATTCATGGTCATATATCAATTGAAGATATTGAACCCAATGATGCTTTGAATGAAGTAAGCAAGTTCAAAAACCTGAAAAACTTCACTTGCATAAATATAACATCAACAGAGTCGGCACCCACTGAGCAAATAAGCCAAACACTCGCTCATGTAAACCGACAAGTGAGGAGTCTACTGTTACATGGCTTTGATATTGCTTCAATTTCAAAATCAATATTAGTAAGCCTTGAAGTTGGGAATGATTTCTTCGTTGAGATTGCTAAAGTCCGAGCACTAAGAAATTTGATCTTCCAAATATTCAGGGCTTATGGACATGATGAATTCCAACCAGAGGACATTAGCATTAGATGTATTTCAACCAATTGGAATGAAGAAAAATATCAGCCTCATGCCAATATGCTTAAAGGGAGCACTGCAGCACTGGCTTCGATTTTAGCAGGATGTGATTTACTGGAAGTAGAACCTGAGTTTAACGATAGTCCGCAGTCGGTAAGAATCGCAAGAAATGTTTCTAACATATTAAAAGAAGAATCTTACTTATCAAAAACTGCCGATCCGGTAGCTGGCACTTATTATTTGGAAAGTTTAACTGACCAAATAGCAAAAGAAAGCTGGAAACTGTTTCAAAAGAGTTTGGAAAATGTAAAGATGGAGGGATAGGATATGAGACCGGAATTTGACAAGATAGCATACAATCAATTCAGCCCAAAGGAGCAGCAAGTTGAAAACACAACGGCTTGGCCAACCGCTGAAAAAATAGACGTTAAGCCTGCGTTCAATGTAAATGACATCAAAGAGATCGAGCACATTGGCTTTTCAGCCGGACTGGCTCCTTATTTAAGAGGTCCATACTCAACCATGTATGCAGGTCGACCTTGGACTGTCAGGCAATATGCAGGCTTCTCAACTGCAGAAGAATCAAATGCTTTTTACAGGAAAAACTTAGCTGCAGGACAGAAGGGATTATCTGTGGCATTCGACTTAGCAACACACAGAGGC
The DNA here is from genome assembly GCF_040218215.1 of Fulvivirga sp. NCBI lineage: Bacteria > Pseudomonadati > Bacteroidota > Cytophagia > Cytophagales > Fulvivirgaceae > Fulvivirga > Fulvivirga sp. The sequence continues at coordinate 209,663 of NZ_JAVJQL010000011.1, read as the reverse complement.
TATGATTCTGATCACCCACGAGTGACTGGTGATGTGGGTAAGGCTGGAGTTGCAATAGACTCCGTGGAAGATATGAAGGTACTATTTGATCAGATTCCACTTGATCAAATGTCTGTATCCATGACTATGAACGGAGCAGTGCTTCCAATTATGGCCTTTTATATTGTGGCTGCTGAAGAGCAGGGTGTTGCTGAAAAATTATTAAGCGGCACTATACAAAATGATATTTTGAAGGAATTTATGGTGCGTAACACCTACATCTATCCTCCCCTTCCTTCAATGAAATTGATCGCTGATATTTTTGAATATACTTCTCAGCGAATGCCTAAGTTCAATTCTATAAGTATAAGTGGGTATCATATACAAGAGGCTGGCGGAACAGCAGATATAGAATTAGCCTATACTTTGGCAGATGGATTGGAATATCTGCGGACTGGAATTAAAGCCGGAATGGACATAGATACCTTTGCTCCAAGACTTTCTTTCTTTTGGGGTATTGGCATGAACCATTTTATGGAAATTGCCAAGATGCGTGCAGGTAGACTTCTTTGGGCAAAGATTGTAAGTCAATTTAATCCTAAAGATGCCAAGTCATTGGCCTTGAGGACCCACAGCCAAACCTCAGGCTGGAGCCTGACTGAACAAGATCCATATAACAATGTGGCCAGAACATGTATTGAAGCTTTGGCAGCCGCATTGGGTCATACGCAATCATTGCATACCAATGCACTTGATGAGGCCATTGCCCTACCGACAGAATTCTCAGCCCGAATTGCTAGAAATACGCAGCTCTACCTTCAAAATGAAACTAATATTACAAAGGTGGTGGATCCTTGGGCCGGTTCATATTATGTAGAATACCTTACTGATCAATTGGTACACAAAGCCTGGGCATTAATTGAAGAGGTGGAGGAGCTTGGAGGCATGGCAAAAGCTATAGAAAGTGGGTTGCCAAAAATGAGAATTGAAGAAGCTGCCGCAAGAAAGCAGGCCAGAATAGACTCTGGAAGAGATATTATAGTTGGTGTAAACAGATACCAAACTGATGAACTACCTGATTTTGATACGCTTGAGGTAGACAATACAAAAGTGCGCGATGGTCAGATAGCACGATTGAATGAAATCAAAAATACCCGCAATACTGAAAAGGTTAATGAGGCACTGGGCAAATTAACTGAGACCGCTAAATCGGGAGATGGTAATTTACTAACTTTAGCCGTGGAAGCGGCCAGGCACAGAGCTACATTAGGAGAAATCTCTGATGCCCTTGAAGAGGTTTACGGTCGCCATAAGGCTACCATTAAATCAATAACTGGCGTTTATTCTGGCGAAGTAAAAATGGACGAGAATTTTAAAGAAGCAAAGCGTCTATCAGATGAGTTTGCAGCACTGGAAGGCAGAAGGCCGAGAATTATGGTTGCTAAAATGGGTCAGGATGGTCATGATCGTGGAGCAAAAGTAATAGCCACAAGTTTTGCTGACCTTGGTTTTGATGTTGACATTGGGCCTTTATTTCAGACCCCTCAGGAAGTTGCTCAGCAGGCGGCAGAAAATGACGTTCACATCATTGGTGCTTCCAGCTTAGCAGCAGGTCATAAAACCCTGATTCCAGAGCTAATTAGCGCTTTAAAGAAATTGGGCCGGGAAGACATAATGGTAATAGCTGGAGGGGTAATACCTCCAAAAGATTATGATTTCCTTTATAAAGCAGGGGTTAGTGGTGTATTTGGCCCAGGTACAGTAATAGCAGAGGCTGCTAAAGACATCTTGAAAAAGCTCATGGAAACTGAATAACGGAGGCATCAAAGCACTATTATCGTTGAGTTATAAGGAAAAGGTCTAATTGTCAGTACTTTATTGTACAATTTGACCTAATTTTATAAGATAAGACAAAACCTTTCCCAACTATGAAATCAGTACATTTCAAAGCCTTAGTAATTGTTTTATTATGCCAACTGGCCTTGGTCGGTAATACTCACGCCCAAAAATGGGATAAGTTTATAAACAAAGCCGATGAGCAATATGAAACTGGTGATTATGAAAAGGCGAAAAAGACGCTTCTTAAATTCAAGAAAAAAGTAACCAAGAAACTAGGCGCCAGCAATCAGTACATTCCAGGATACTATTTAAGATCTGCCAAATTCAACTGGGCTCTAGGTTATATAACCACCTTCGAAAATGAACTTGAAGAAGCCATTAATGCCAGCAAAACCGTTTATGGCGACCGGTCTGTAGAAACAGCTCTTACCAGAATTGAGGCTGCAGAAATTATGGCTCAATATGGGAATTTTGTAAAAGCCAAAGTTTATTTAGATGATGGCCTTTCTATATTAAAAACAACTGAAGCCTATACCGATCAGATTGAAGCTCAAACAGATCTTACCACATCAGAAATTTTAATTGGTCAGGGGTACTTTAACGAAGCTTTAGAAGCTCTTAATAAGAATATAGATTTTTTTAGATCAAGAGCCGTAGACAAAGTAAGCTTTGTTGATGACAAAGGCAGGTTGCAATCTAGAAGATTGGATGAAAAAGAAGTAAAAGAAAGAATGGGCAATTATGCAGATGCATTAACGCTTAAATCAAATGCCCTAAGGCTGAAAGGTAATTTCAAAAGTGCTGATAGCGCCTTTTTAAGAGCAGAAGCCTGGATCGATTCAAACTTAGGCAAGAAAGATATTCACTATGTAAAGAATCAATTTCTTCATGGAAAACTGCTTGTTGAGAATGGATTGGATGTCGAGAACATGCCCAGGGAAACCAGGTTTGACAAATCACTCAGTAACCTTAAAAGCCAGCACGAAGAGAGCCATTACTTAGCTTTTGATTTGTATGAAACACTCATCAAACAATATTTGTATAATAACCAAAAGGCAAAATACAAAAATGTCAAAATTGAGTACGAAAAGGCTATTAAGAAGAATTTTAGCAGAACCAGCCTTCATTATATTAATTTGGAAACAGTTGAGTTTGATGCCAAACTTACCAAGGACAAAACCAAAAATGTAGGGGCACAGGCCAGTGCCATTTTAACCTCTAACAGTGGTCTGCCCAAATATCACAAAAAAACAATCTCACTATTAGAGTATTTGTATCGTTTAGATATTCAAAATCAGAAGTACGCACAAGCAGAAGAAAATCTGATAGACATCTTAGAAATTAAAAAAACACTCTATGGGGCAGAGTCTCCATTATATCATCTGTCAAAAATAGAATTAGCTAACTATTACATTGATTATACTGACAAAATAAAGGAAGCTGAAGCGATATATAAAGAGAGTTTTTATGGAGTAATAGAAAAGCAGATTGACCCATGGCATAAAGATTATGTCAACATACTTAACCACCTGGCCGCTTATAATGAAATCACCGATCAGTACAAAAAGGCCAATGATATTCTAAACGATGCCCTGTTTGCAGCCCGTGCCAAGTATGACAATAAAGACCCTGATTATGGCGTGGAGTTAACTTACATTGCCAGTCTTCAATTAAAAATTGGCGATTATGAAAATGCCAGCAGTAATATAACTGAAGCCGTAAAAATATTAGAAGAAGAAAGAAGGAATGAATATCGAGTGGTGGATTATGTTCAGGCTTTAGAGGTTCAGGCACAGCTATTCGCTATCCAAGGTTTGTTTGATGATGCCGAACGCACCTTGTCAGCCTCCTCCAAGTTGCTTAGACGGGCCGAATCAACCGTATATTATGATGAGCTCGGTGCCGCAGAGGATCTCTCCAACCTATATATTACGCTAGGCCGGTACAATGACACTGAAATTCTTATTGAAAGGCTGATTGAGTCATACAGTAAAAGATATGGCCCTGAATCCAGAAGATTAATAGTTCCTTTGGTTAATCAAGGCAAAATAGAATTGATCAGTGGTGACTATCCCGATGCCGAAAAGACAGCGCTCAAGGCTAATAGATTAAGCACCTCGATATTCAACGAAAAATCTACCAAGATCACACCTTCACTACTGCTACTATCAGAAATATATACCAGTATAGGTGATTACGAAAAAGCTGAGAACAATATAAGAAAGGCCATTGAAATTCAGGAAGCACAGTTCGGAAGAAACCACGTTGACGTTGGTAAATCCCTCACTCAACTGGCCATTATCAAATTTCACAAAGGGGATAACTTAGCCGAAGTTGAAAAAATACTTAATGAGTCGAAAGATATCATAATAGCGAAACTTGGTAACAGAAACCCTACTTACGCCAATATTTTAACAGATATGGCTAAAGTCTACATCTCACAACGTAAGTATGATGAAGCCTTCAATGCACTGACCCTTGCTGAGAACATCTGGATATCCAAAGTAGGTAAGAGAAACAATATTAATACGGCTTCAATTTATACCCTTACAGGAGATATTCATTATTTGCAGCGCAGCTACGACCAAGCCGAAGAAGAATATGAAAAGGCCAAACGGCTTTACGAAAAATTCTTCAATAAGAACCATCCAGAGTATGTTAAGGTACTTTCTAAGCTAAGTAAAGTTTACTACATGGAGGGTGATTCTAAAAGATCACTCCAGAATATTGAAGAGGCTCTTGCAAACTATCAAAACTTTATAAGAGAGTACTTCCCGGCACTTAGTGAGCGCGAAAAAGCAAAATATTGGAATACGATAAAATCCGATTTTGAGTTCTACAATACCCTTGCTTTCAAGAATATGTCATCCAACAAAAAGATTGTTGGCGAGGTGTACAATAATGCCCTTTTAACCAAGGCAATTCTTTTAAACTCTTCAATTAAAATTAGAGAACGTATTCTCAACAGTAACGATGAGGATTTAAAAAATAAATATAACAACTGGATAGAAAAGAAAGAACAGCTTACCAATGTACTCTCAATGAGTATCGAGCAGCTTCAGGAAAATCAGATAGATCCTGCAATATTGACTGCAGAAGTTGAAAGGTTGGAAAAAGAACTAAGTCAAAAATCAGAGCTGTTCTCGCAAAGCTTTGAAGACAAAAAGATTGTTTGGAACAATGTTCAAAAAGCACTGAAGCCAAATGAAGTAGCTATAGAGATGGTTAGGTACCGTCATTTCGATCATGTATTTACGGACTCGATTATTTATGCTGCCATATATGTAAAAAATGAAAAAGAGACCCCAGAGCCTGAAGTAATCTTAATTAGTGATGGGCACGACCTCGAAACCAGATACTTTAAAAACTATCGAAACAGCATCATCTATAAATTGCCTGATGCCTACAGTTATGAGAAGTATTGGAAACCTCTGCAAACGCAGGTTGGCGCTTACGCAACAATTTATCTAAGTGCAGATGGTGTTTATAATCAGATAAATTTAGAAGCCGTACCAACTCAGGATGGTAAATATGTTATTGACAACTCCAATATCATACTGGTAAGTAATACCAAAGACATTTACTTGAGGCAAGTCAAAACCCAGCTGGTGCAAGACGAAAAGAGGGCTTCTATGTTTGGCAATCCAGACTTTTATTTGACAGCCAGTGCAGGCGAAATCAACTCACTGCCAGGTACACAAAAAGAACTAAGTGAGCTAGGAGTGCTTTTAAAAGAAAAAGGATGGATTGCTAATAGCTACTCCCACAAAGAAGCGAGCGAGGAGCAAATTAAAAGACTTGATAACCCTAAAATTTTCCACGTAGCTACTCACGGATTCTTCTCACCAAAACAAGAACTAAAAGCATCTGATGAACTAACATTAAGTGAATCAGAAGCTTCGGCTAACCCATTATTGAGAACAGGGTTATTATTATCTGGTGCCGGAGACCTCTTAAATAAGACCTCCTATAACTACAATATGGAAAGTGGTATTCTCACTGCATATGAAGCTATGAACCTGAACCTTGACCAGACAGACTTGGTGGTGCTGAGTGCGTGTGAAACGGGACTTGGAGAACTGGCTGTTGGCGAGGGTGTCTATGGTTTACAAAGAGCCTTTATGGTGGCGGGAGCTAAGACACTAATCATGAGTATGTTCAAAGTAGATGATGAAGCCACTCAAAAATTGATGGTTAAGTTTTATAAAAAATGGCTAGAGACTGGTAGGAAAAGGGCATCATTCGTTGAAGCTAAAAAAGAGCTGAGAGTGGAATATCAGGATCCCATTTACTGGGGAGCCTTTATTATGATTGGATTAGATTAAAAACCACGCAGGATGTAATGTTTGAATGAAAAACGCATAAACTTTAATGTATTAATTACATTATATTTGCCCTTTTTAAATTTCTATTGTGGGCAAATTATCTATACTTTTCGCTTCATTATTTCTATCCTTTAACTTATTTGCTTTTGGTGACGAGCAATATCAAATAACCAAAAGACCGCAATGGGTTGAACCTGTTGAGCTAGGTAAGGATCGTACTACACTTGACAATAATGGATATTATTATCTATTGGCTGATAGGCAGTCAAATACAGTCACTTCAAGCCATTATTATCAATTTGCCATTAAAGTATATAACTCTGAAGGCATTCAGAACATGTCGAATATTAGTATAAATTTCGACCCTTCATTTCAGCGACTGAATATCCACGAAGTTTCAATTATCCGTAATGGGCTACCTATAGATAAAATCAAAACAGATCCAATTGAGATAATCCAAAGAGAAACAAGCATGGATCGGCACTTGTATGACGGTTCATTAACAGCAACAATCAACATAACTGATGTTAGAGTTGATGATATTATATTATACTCCTATACCATAGAAGGTTCTAACCCAGCGTATAAAGGTATTTATGGAGGTTTCTCATTTAACTTTACTCTACCTATATCAAAACTGTTTACCAAATTAATATTTGAACAAAAAGATAGTTTGATATTGAAAGAGTTTAAAAATCCTGATAACCCCAAAGTAAAGTATTCAAATGCCACAACGTCATACGAGTGGATTCATGAAGATGTAAAACCTGTTATTTATGACAACAATACTCCAAGCTGGTACGACCCTCACCCAAGTGTTAAGTATACCAATTACACTAGTTGGAAGGCCTTTGCATTGGAGTCATTGAGTAACTTTCAAGTTTCGGGCGAAGAGTTGAAAAATCTAAAGAAGAAAATAGGAGAAAGATTTGACTCTGGCAACAAAGCCATATCTATTGAGCAAGCAATAAGGTTTGTTCAGGATGAAGTCAGATATCTCGGACTTGAAAATGGGATGAGTGCCTATAAACCTCATTTACCAGTTAAAGTGTTTGATCAAAGATTTGGAGACTGTAAAGACAAGTCACTGCTTTTGGTGTGTTTATTAAATTTAATGGACGTTGAGGCTAATCCTGTTCTTGTTAGTTCATCACAAGGCCTGAAATTAGAAAACTCACCACCGTCTCCTGATATATTTGATCATTGCATTGTAAGATTTAGTTATGAAGACAAAGATTATTACATCGATCCAACAATAAGTAGTCAAGGTGGGGATTTGAATAATTTGTCTACACCAAATTACCATTATGGTTTGAATCTTAGAAAGGAAACTGAGAGCTTAACTGAACTTCCGAAATATAAAATTCAACCGGTTTTAGTAGAAGAAACGCTAACTCTTGATGATGCAGGATTTGGAGATGCTACTTTTACAGTAAGAACCACTTATAAAGGGCTGAGCGCTGACAATCAAAGATCCTACTTCTCGAGGAATTCTATAAACGAGATTACCAAACAATATTTGGACTTTTATAGTAACCTTTACCCTTCAATTAAATCATTGGACGGTGTTAAACTGATAGATGAAAAAAGGAACACAGATAATGAGTTAGTCATTGATGAATCATATCTGATTAGTAACATTTGGAAAAAATCCAGTGATAATGAGAACCTATCTTCTTTAGAACTCTATCCTATGGGTCTCGAATCCTATGTAAATATTAATGGATCATCAATTAGAACGATGCCTTTTTACCTTGGAAAAGCAAAATACGAACACAAAATTCTAGTAAACCTGCCAGAAAGCTGGCAGTTTGAAGAAATCACTTACGCTAAAAAAGATAGTTCTTATAACTATAGTTTAAATGGCACCTATAACTCCCGAAAAAAGCAAATAGAATTAGTTTACTCATATGAATCAAAAAAAGATGATTTAAGTCCAACTCAATTCGTAGATTTCATTATTGCCCATGAAGATATAATGAACAATATTAGTTATTTCCTCACTTATGATTCGTCAATTGCTAAATACAAGCTGAGTTATTTAAGTATTATCTTAGGTGTTATCATTTTTTCAATTGGTTGCTTTGCTTCCTTCAAGGTCTATTCAAGCTATAACCCTGATATTGAAATAACCAACCCTAAAAATTTGGCCATTGGTGGTTGGTTAATATTGCCTGCAATAGGTTTGTGTTTTACGCCTGTAAGAATGGCTTTTGAACTTGTTAACTCTGATAATTTTTATGATGCGAACTTTTGGTATTCCCACTTTTTGAACAAAGATTTTAAATTGTTGGCATTAATTACATTTGAGTTTCTCTATAACTTTCTTTTTACGGCTTTTTCTTTACTCGTGGTGGTACTATTCTTTCAAAAAAGAACGAGTGCACCATTAATGATTAAGATTTTATACGCAATTTCCTTAGTTATAACATTGGTTGACAATTTCTTCGCCAACCAGCTTGTGGCAGGCGTGCAAATAGATTTCAAATCAATATTTCAAAGTGCAGTTGCTGCTGCAATTTGGATTCCGTATTTCAGCAACTCAAACCGAGTAAAAAACACATTTACGGTTAGATTAGATAGCACCCTATCAGAGCAAAAAAACAGTTAAAAACTAAATGTTCACTTAGTTTTGCATATAATACTTAGTAGAGAATCAAGCATTTATTATGATTAATGAAAAATAATCATATAACTTTGTGTAACAAATGAAAGCCAAAAGCACACATATTATTTTAGTGCAAGCTAGCCCTGCTAGCGGAATGGCTAACTATGCGCCTACTTTTAGGCCAGTAACTACTTCTAGGCCCTAGGGTCTATACTATTTATAGCGGAGTTACGCACTCTGCTGACCTCCGAAATCTTTTTGACACAATCAATTCTCCAAAAGAGAAATTAATCCATTTCATAATGAATTATATTATTAAGGTGGCTGATGAAAGTCACCATCATTATGCTTCAACCATTTGTAACATGATGGAAGAAGCAGCCCGGGTAAGAGGCACAGGAATAGCAAAACGCGAACCTGAATATATTTGTAAAAAAATGACTGAGGGCAAAGCCGTAATAGCCCTTGACCATGACATGGTTATAGGCTTCTGTTATATAGAAAGCTGGCAAGACAAAAAGTTTGTTGCAAATTCAGGCTTAATTGTACATCCCAATTTCAGACAAACCGGATTGGCCAAGGCCATCAAGCAGGCAACATTCGAATTGTCTAAAAAGATGTTTCCAGAGGCCAAGTTATTTGGTATTACTACCAGTTTGGCCGTGATGAAAATAAACTCAGACCTGGGTTACAAGCCTGTAACTTTCTCTGAGCTTACCCAAGATGATGCTTTCTGGAAAGGCTGTCAGAGTTGTGTAAACTTTGATATTCTAACCAGAACCAACCGTTCCATGTGTTTGTGCACAGGCATGGCTTGCGACCTAAGCAAGGTTACACCAAAAGAAGCTGAGAAAAACAGACAGAAGGCATGGGAAAATTTTATCCAGTTTATGAAAGAGCGTAAAGTGCGCATCCAACAAAAGATGGTCAAATTTCCATTTCTTAAACCAGCATTAAAAAACACAACTGTTGACTCTGAAACAGTTATAAAACATAAACTTCCATGAAGAACAATAAAGTAGTATTAGCATTCAGCGGTGGATTAGACACCTCCTACTGCGCTAAATATTTATCTATTGAAAAAGACTTAGAAGTTCACTCTGCCATTGTAAATACAGGTGGTTTCTCAAAAGATGAGCTTGCAGGCATAGAAAAAAAGGCTGTTAACCTTGGTGTTGCAAGTCATGTTACTTTAGAAAAAACCAGTGAATATTATGATAACATTATCAAGTACCTGATATATGGTAATGTATTAAAAAACAATACTTACCCGCTATCAGTTAGTGCTGAACGCATCTATCAGGCCATTGCTTTGGCAGAATATGCCAATAAAATAGGTGCTTCTGCCATTGCTCACGGAAGTACTGGAGCAGGAAATGATCAGGTGCGTTTTGATCTGGTATTTCAGCTATTAGCTCCTGAACTTGAGATCATCACTCCTATCCGAGACATGTCATTGTCTCGAAAAGAAGAGATTGATTATTTAGCACAACATGGACTCGCCTTAGAATGGCAAAAAGCTCAATACTCCATCAATAAAGGCCTTTGGGGAACCAGTGTTGGAGGTGCAGAAACTTTGACTTCACATCTGGCCTTACCTGAAGAATCCTATCCAAGTCAGGTTGAAAAAACTTCTACTGAAGTGATTGCTCTTCAATTTGAAAAAGGAGAGATCAAAGGTATTAATGGTGATAAGGTGGATCCTGTTACTGCCATTCAGAAACTTGAAGGGATTGCTAATAAATATGGAATTGGCCGCGATATCCATGTTGGTGACACCATTATAGGTATAAAAGGGCGAGTGGGTTTTGAAGCGGCCGCTGCATCAATCATCATAAAAGCACACCACCTGCTTGAAAAGCATACCCTTTCTAAATGGCAATTACACTGGAAAGAGCAGCTTGCTAGCTGGTATGGCATGTTTATTCACGAGGCTCAATATTTTGAGCCTGTAATGCGTAACATAGAGAAGTTCTTAGAAGATACTCAAACCAACGTCACGGGCACTGTAACTGTTGAACTTCATCCATATCGCTTCATTGTTCAGGGCATTGAATCAAAATATGACTTGATGAAATCTGGCTTTGGTGACTATGGCGAGAAAAATAATAACTGGTCTGGTGAAGATGTAAAAGGCTTCATCAAAATTATGGCTAATCCAATGAAAATTTACAAACACGTAAACGACAAAGCATGATTAAAGCAGGAATAGTAGGAGGAACAGGTTATGTAGCCGGGGAATTATTAAGATGCCTTGTTCATCATCCGGAAGTAGAAATCGATTTTGTTCATAGTCATTCAAAACCAGGAGAGCAAATCAGTAAGGTTCATCAGGATATGCTGGCTTCTGGTTTAACATTCACTGACAACGTCAATGCCAATGCAGATGTTGTTTTCCTTTGTCTGGGACATGGTAACTCTATAAAATTCTTAAAGGAACATCAATTCTCGGCAACCACCAAAATCATAGACCTGAGTAATGATTTAAGACTAAAAGAAGACTCAATACTTGATGGAAAGAAATTCATCTATGGTCTTGTTGAGTTGAAAAAGAAAAAAATTCAAACTGCTCAGTACATCGCTAATCCTGGTTGCTTCGCTACTGCTATACAGCTTGCATTATTGCCTCTGGCGAAGCATAAACTCATTAAAGATGCAGTACATGTACACGCCATTACAGGCTCTACTGGTGCAGGACAAGGGCTTACAGAAACCTCTCATTTTAGCTGGAGAAATAATAATTTATCCATTTACAAGGCATTTGATCACCAGCATTTGGGCGAAATAAAGGAAAGCATGTTGAGGCTTCAATCTGATTTTAACCAGCCTATAAATTTTCTGCCGCTACGTGGAGATTTCACCAGGGGCATTTTGGCAAGTGTGTACATGAATTGTGATCTGGAAGAAGATCAGCTCGTTTCATACTTTGAAGACTTTTATAAGGATGAGCTATTTACCATCGTAACTAAAGACAATGTTAACCTGAAACAGGTAGTGAATACCAACTACTGCTTTCTTCAGGTTCAGAAAATTGATGGTAAAGTATTAATCACTTCAGTAATTGACAACCTACTCAAAGGAGCTGCCGGACAGGCGATTCAGAATATGAATTTAATGTTCGGATTGGAAGAGCAAACCGGATTGGGATTTAAAGCTTCCTATTTCTAAAACTGTAATTATGAAAATATCTATAATAGGAGCTGGCAATATTGGAAAAGCTATAGCCAACGGACTTTTAGAAAAAGGTAAAGTTTCAAGCTTATACCTTACCAAGAGAAACCTTGACGATCTAAAGGATTATAAGGGCAACAAAATAGTCACTTTAACAACCGATAATGTTGAAGCCGTAAAAAATACTGACCTTATCATTTTTGCCATACAGCCAAGACATTTTCAAGCGATTCTGGAAGAGGTAAAAGATCACATTACCAAGCAGCATGTCATCATTTCTGCAATTACAGGGTTCAAAATTTCGCAGATTGAAGCTGTTATTGGTGATGATAAACATATAATTCGATCTATGCCAAACACAGCCATTGCTGTAGGCCAATCGATGACCTGTCTTTGTGCCAACAAAAAAGGAAATGAGAAGATGGCTCTTGCCAAAGACATCTTTGAAAACCTAGGTTCAGCTATCGTCATTCCTGAGGAGCAAATGCAGGCTGCTACTGTGATTTGTGCCAGTGGTATCGCCTTCTGGATGCGCCTGATTCGGGCAACCACACAAGGCGCTATCCAATTAGGTTTTGAATCTAAAGAAGCGCTTCATATGTCGGTGCAAACCTGTCTTGGAGCAGCCAATCTTTTGGTAGCTTCAGGCAGTCATCCAGAGCAGGAAATAGACAAAGTGACCACACCGAGAGGATGCACCATTGAAGGATTGAATGAAATGGAACATCAAGGTTTGAGCAGTTCACTCATCAAAGGACTGGTGGCATCCTATGAAAAAATTACCCAAATTTCTAAAGACTAAAAATGGATTTATTTAATGTATACCCAAGATTCAATATACAACTGGAGCGTGCTTCAGGGGTTTATGTATATGATGAAAAGGGCACCGCTTATCTTGACCTTTATGGTGGACATGGAGTAATTTCTATTGGCCATAGCCATCCACATTATGTAAAATCAGTAACCGATCAATTGAATAAAATTGGTTTCTATTCCAATTCTGTTTTAATGCCTATCCAAGAACAATTGGCTAATAAGCTGGGTCAGCTGTCAGGATATGATGATTATCACTTGTTTTTATGCAACAGCGGAGCTGAAGCTAATGAAAATGCCTTAAAAGTTGCCTCATTCCATACTGGTAAAAACAAAGTAGTTGCTTTTAAGCACAGCTTTCATGGCCGTACTGAAGCCGCATTAAATGTTACTGATAATGCGAAACTTAAAGCGCCAATAAATGAAAATGCTTTTCCTGTAGAGCTGATTGACCTCAACAACAAAGAACAATTACTTGCTGCATTGAAGGGCAATGATGTTTGTGCTGTAATTGTTGAAGGCATTCAGGGTGTTGGTGGACTGGATATGCCCACTGATGATTATTTGCAGTTCCTAGAAAAGGAGTGTAAAGCTCATAGTGTCATGTTGATTTTGGATGAAATTCAATCCGGATTTGGTAGAAGTGGAAAATTCTTTGCTCATCAACATGCGGGTATCAAGGCAGATATAATTTCAATGGCGAAAGGTATGGGTAATGGTTTTCCTGTGGCTGGTGTGTTGATCAATCCGGAAATACAGGCCTCAAGTGGAATGCTTGGGACTACTTTTGGTGGAAATCATTTGGCTTGTTCGGCAGCACTTTCAGTTTTAGAAGCAATTGAGAACGAAAAGCTGATGGAAAATGCAGAGACCATAAGTAAGCAATTAATTGCCGAATTAAAGCAGCTTCCAAAAATCAAAAAGATAAAAGGCCGAGGCTTAATGATTGGTGTTGAGTTGGATGAACCAATAAGCCAGCTTAGAAGCAAGATACTCAACGACTATAAAATATTTACTGGTAATGCCTCAACCCCAAATGTGTTAAGAATTCTTCCTCCATTAGGCATAACATGGGAACAGGTTCATCCATTTGTTGAAGCATTAAAAAAAGAACTCTCGTGAAAAACTTTACTTCAATAAAAGATGTGCCTGACGTAAAGGCCCTGCTCCAACTGGCTCAGGACGTTAAAAAACAGCCTTATAATTATAAGAGCTATGGGGAAAACAAAACATTAGGTCTCCTCTTTTTTAATCCCAGTTTGCGCACCAGAATGAGCACCCAAAAAGCGGCTCAAAATCTGGGCATGCAAGTAATGGTTATGAACCTTAATAGTGATGGCTGGCAAATAGAGTTGGAAGATGGCACAGTTATGAATCAGGGAACCCAGGAGCATATTAAAGAAGCAGCTGGTGTTATTTCTCAATATTGTGATATTATGGGGGTGCGGACTTTTCCTTCCCTTACAGATAAAGAAGCTGATTATAGTGAGAAAGTGCTGAACAAGTTTCTTGAACACACCTTAGTACCTGTTATCTCATTAGAAAGTGCTACCCTCCATCCTCTTCAGTCTTTTGCTGACCTTATAACTATTGAGGAGCAAAAGAAAATCATAAAACCTAAAGTGGTACTGAGCTGGGCTCCTCATGTGAGATCATTACCGCAGGCTGTACCTAACTCCTTTGCCCAATGGATGGCAAAAGGAGAAGTTGATTTTGTAATTACTAATCCTGATGGATTTGATCTGGCAGAAGAATTCACAAATGGAACAAAGGTTATCCATGATCAGGATGAAGCGCTAAAAGGCGCTGACTTTGTGTATGCTAAGAATTGGTCTTCTTATGAAGATTATGGTAAGATAAGAACTGATCTCAACCAATGGCAAATCACCAACAAAAAGATGGCCTTGACCAATGAAGGTAAATTCATGCACTGCCTCCCGGTAAGAAGAAATTTGGTAGTGGCCGATGAAGTGTTGGATTCAGAAGCTTCCATAGTATTACAGCAAGCCAATAACAGAACTTATGCTGCTCAAGCCGTGCTATTAAATATCTTGAAAAATGGCAACTGAGTTAAAAGTCGTTAAGATTGGTGGCAATGTTATTGACAATCCAGCCATGCTGGATAGTTTTCTAAAAGATTTTGCATCGCTTGAAGGGCCTAAAATATTAGTCCATGGAGGTGGAAAAAAGGCCACTGAGCTAAGCCACAAAATGGGTTTTTATCCTCAAATGGTAGAGGGCCGAAGAATCACTACAGATCAGGATATCGAAGTGGTGACCATGGTGTATGCCGGGCTCATCAATAAGTCTGTAGTGGCTAAACTTCAGAAGTTAGGAAATAATACTATAGGCCTGTCTGGAGCAGATGGTAATGCTATTCTGGCTTCCAAACGTCCGGCAAAAACCATTGATTATGGTTGGGTTGGTGATATTGAAAAGGTGAATTCCGAATTTTTAAAATCTTTAGTTGAGCAAGGTATCACCCCTGTGCTATGTGCCATCACGCACGATGGTGATGGCCACCTTTTAAATACCAATGCTGATACCATTGCTTCTGAAGTGGCTGTTGCCATGTCAACACTTTACAATACTCAGTTGATTTACTGCTTTGAAAAGCAGGGAGTACTCACAGATGTGAATGATGAAAGCTCTGTTATTCTGGAGCTCAATGAATCTTCCTACAACTCACTAAAGGATGAACAAGCCATTCACTCTGGAATGATTCCGAAACTTGACAACTGCTTCAATGCATTGAAAAAGAATGTCAGAAAAGTGATTATTGGGAGTCCTGATGTTCTAAAAAAGGATTACAAAACCTTCACCGCCTTAACCTTGTAAATGGAAAGCAAAGCATTATATAACAAGGCCATCGAGCTACTCAAGAAGCTGATCTCCACTCCTTCATTATCAAAAGAAGAAGATAATACTGCAGCATTAATTGCCGATTGGTTTAAGAATGAAAACATAGAATGGAAACGGGATCAAAATAATATTTGGGCTACAAACAAACATTTTGATGCTTCCAAGCCGACCATTTTATTAAACTCACATCACGACACGGTGAAGCCAAATAAGGGTTATACAAAAGACCCATTCAATCCAGTGATTGAAGATGGTAAATTATACGGCTTGGGAAGCAATGATGCGGGAGCAAGTTTGGTTAGTTTGATGGCAACTTTCAGTCATTTCTATTCGCAGCAAAATCTTAAATATAATCTAGTAATTGCTGCAACAGCAGAAGAAGAAAACTCAGGCCCTAATGGTCTGGCTCATTTAAAAACACAATTGCCTTCAATTGACTTTGCCATTGTAGGAGAGCCTACAGGCATGAATATGGCCATCGCAGAAAAGGGTTTGTTGGTAATTGATGGAGTGGCCAAAGGAACCGCAGGCCACGCAGCACACCCAAATGATGATAATGCTATTTACAATGCATTGAAAGATATCCAGTGGATTGAGCAATATCAATTTCCAAAGGTTTCTGATCTACTTGGTCCGGTTAAAATGACTGTTACCCAAATCAATGCGGGTCAGCAGCATAATGTAGTGCCGGACAATTGCCATTTTGTGGTAGATGTTCGGGTAAATGAATGCTACAGCAATGAAGAAGTGTTTGACACTATTAATAAAAATACGAAAAGTGAAATGGCAGCACGCTCATTTCGATTGAACTCCTCCTCTATTCCTTTAGATCATCCGTTTGTTCAGGGTGGCATCAAACTAGGAAGAACCACTTATGGATCACCTACTCTATCGGATCAGGCCATCTTGACCTGCCCCTCAGTGAAAGTTGGGCCTGGTGACTCCACTCGATCACATCAGGCAGATGAATACATTTACCTTAATGAGGTTGAAGAGGGTATCGGGTTGTATATAAAAATGTTGAATGAAATAATAAAATAGAACGTCATGTCGAGCCCGACATTTTAGTCGGGAGAGACATCTCCCTAAGCCTTGCTCATAAAAGCTTAGGAAGCTCACCGGGCATGATCAAATAAATTAAACAAACTATGAAACTCTGGGACAAAGGCTATACCACCGAAAATATTGTTGAGCGATTTACCGTGGGTAATGACCGTGTACTCGATCTTAAACTGGCAAAATTTGATGTGCAAGGCAATGCCGCACATGCCAAGATGCTAGCCAAGATTGGAATTCTGACAAAACAAGAATTAGCAGACATTCTCAAAGGGCTGGACGAAATTGGCCAGACTATTGAAGATGGCACCTTCACTATTGAAAATGATTTTGAGGACGTTCATAGCAAAATTGAATTTGAATTAGTCAAAAAAATCGGTGAGGCAGGTAAGAAAATCCATACCGCCAGATCTCGGAACGATCAGGTTTTAGTGGATTTGCATTTGTATGCTAAAGATGAAATCATCCAAATCAAAGGCCTTATCAAAACGCTCTTTGAAACTTTGATCGATCTCGCAGAGCGACATAAAAAGGTTTTACTACCAGGCTACACACACATGCAGATTGCCATGCCCTCTTCCTTCGGGCTATGGTTTGGGGCTTATGCAGAAAGCCTGATTGATGATATGATCATGATGAACGCAGCCTTTAAAATTGCTGATCAAAATCCATTGGGTTCTGCAGCCGGCTATGGTTCCTCCTTCCCTATTGATCGAACTATGACCACTGAATTGCTGGGGTTTGAAACAATGAAATACAATGTGGTAGCCGCACAAATGAGTCGTGGTAAATTGGAAAGATCTATCTCCTACGGTCTTGCCTCAGTAGCCGGAACGCTTTCTAAATTCTCAGCAGATGTATGTTTGTTTATGAGTCAGAATTTTAATTTCATAGGTTTCCCGAAAGAACTCACCACAGGTTCCAGCATTATGCCGCACAAACAAAACCCTGATGTATTTGAGCTGATGCGTGCCAAGTGTAATCAAATCCAAAGTTTACCTGTTGAGATTAGCTATATAATTAATAACCTCACCAGCGGCTATCACCGTGATTTCCAACAGCTAAAAGAAAGCATTATGAATGGCATTGACCAGCTTAAGGACAACCTTGAGGTTTGTAATTTTATGCTTCGACATATCAAGGTCAATGAAAACATTCTGGACAGCGATATGTACGACTATCTCTACAGTGTGGAAGAAGTCAATAAGCTGGTAATGTCAGGCATGCCATTTAGAGAGGCTTATCAAAAGCTGGGCAAAGACATTATGGAAGGCAACTACAAACCAGAAAAGAATGTAAAACACACCCACGAAGGTAGTATTGGGAATTTGTGTTTGGAGGAGATAAAGTCAAAAATGAGTGATGTTATGAAATGAGAACATCCACCTATATTTTAACAACACTAAACTTTCACAATAATAAAAGCTAGCTTTGCAACTTATTTTGAAAGCGCAGCTATGAAACGTATTAACGAATACAAAAAACTTTTTAATGTAACAGGTACCATCGATTTGAAGGAGCTAAAGACTTCTTACAGAAATCTGGTTAAAGAGTGGCACCCCGATAAGTTTCAGGCTGGTGATGCTAAAGCTGAAGAAGCTGAGATCAAAAGTCAGCAGATCATTGATGGTTATCACTTTTTGGTAAGTATTGCTCCTGAAACCAAAGCTGCCACTTTGGAGGAATATAACAACACCATAAATGAATCCGGTATTGCAGATTTCAAGCATAAAGGCCTTTTACTTGAAGTTACTTTTCAGGATGGAAGCGTTTACGAATACTTTGGGGTAACCAGAAATGTGTATATCAAATTCGTGAATGCCGATAAGCCACTGCGTTTCGCCAAAAGAAATATCTTCAACACTTTCCTTTACAGAAAGTCGAAGAAAGCTGAAGTGATGGCTTAAAGGATAGTCTTATCCAAGCGCTGAAATATTTATATTAGCGTCACGACTAATATAAATATCATGAGCATTATCATACAGGGCATTCAGTTTGACGAAAAGTCATCATATCTTACCGGATCTAGGCTTGCTCCTCCGCTTATTAGAAAAGCCCTGAACAGTGGGGCGCTCAATATGTTTGCCGAGAATGGCATTTCTATTGAAGATCTGACTATTGATGATAAAGGCGATTTTGAGATCAAAGGGTACTTTGATATTGAGCATATCACCAAAAACCACCTTGATGAGAACAAGAAGATATTAACGCTTGGCGGTGATCATTCCATTACTTTCCCAATTATAAAAGCCCATTTTGAAAAATATCCGAAGCTTGACATCCTACAAATTGATGCTCATTGCGATTTGTATGATGAATTTGAAGGTGACAAATATTCACATGCCTGTCCTTTTGCCAGAATTATGGAAAATGGTTATGCTACCAGACTGGTACAGGTAGGTATAAGAACGCTAACCACGCATCAGGCAGAGCAAGCTAACAAGTTTGGGGTAGAGATTCACCAAATGCGCAATCTGGATTTAAGTAAAATCCAGAAGTTTGAAAATCCTTTGTACATCACACTTGATCTAGACGGCATTGACCCTGCATTTGCGCCTGGAGTTTCACACCATGAGCCGGGTGGACTAACTTCCCGACAAGTAATTGATCTGATCCATAATCTGGATGCAGAAGTAATTGGAGCCGATATTGTAGAATATAATCCTACCAAAGACTTACATGACATGACCGCCTTTCTTGCCGCTAAGTTGATGAAAGAGATTTTGGTTAAGATGGGTTAAGTAAACATAATACCAGAGGTCTCGTTGATAACTTCGAATCAACAGACAAAAAATGACAACTTTAGTATTGGGTGCTAGTGGTGCCACTGGAAAGCAGTTGGTAGAACAATTGCTAAAGCACGATCAAAAGGTGAAGGTAATTGTTCGTTCATCTGCAAGTGTTCCTGAAAGCTGGAAAGCCAATAATAATATCTCAATCACAGAAGCCAGCATCAATACAATAGGTGCCGATGAAATGGCTGGTTATATTGAAGATTGCCATGCAGTAGCCTCCTGTCTTGGACACAATTTGACATTTAAAGGACTGTACGGAAAACCTAAACAGCTTGTAACTGATGCAGTTAAATTAGTTTGCAATGCTATTGAAAAAAATGCACCAGAGAAAGCCATCAAAGCTGTTTTGATGAATACCGCTGGAAACAGAAACAATGATTTGAATGAACCTATTTCATTTGGGCAGAAATTGATAATAGGCTTGATCCGAGTGCTAGTGCCCCCTCACTCTGATAATGAAAAAGCTGCTGAGTATTTAAGAGCCAAAATTGGACAAAACAACCCATTGATTGAATGGGCTGTTGTGCGCCCTGACACTTTAATTGATGAAGATCAGGTAACAGAATATGATCTTCATGCTTCACCTACAAGAAGTGCGATATTTGATCCGGGTAAAACCAGCCGGATTAATGTTGGACATTTTATGACAAACCTGATTACAGAAAATGATTTGTGGAATAAGTGGAAAGGCCAGATGCCAGTTATTTATAATAGTGAAAATGTGTAGTCCGTTTTTTACTATTCAATGCAACAGGAGAAGGCTAAAATAGAAACCTCTCAGGTTTAATTTCATTTTGCAGATAAAACCTAGGAGGTTTAAACTGTTCTTTTAGAACATATAAAAACACCAGAGAATCTATTACTTTTAATAACTTATGCGACTTCCCTTATTCATTTTAATTTCAATATCTCTTTTTTCCTGTTCAAAGGATGAAGAGCACTGGACAAACTTGCTGGACAAAGAACTTTCCCAATGGGATAATTATTTGAGTTATCGCCATAAGGAAGGTTATAATGGGGACCAACCAAAAGATGATGAAGGAAACCTTATTGAACCCATTGGCGCCAATAAAAATGAGTATGGTGTATTTACTGTAATTGAAGAAAATGGTGAGCAAGTACTGCGAGTAAGTGGAGAGATATATGGCTGTGTTTCTACCAAGCAGGAATATGAGAATTATCACCTAAAACTGAAAATAAAATGGGGTAATGACATCTATCCTCCAAGAGAAAAGCTGCTTAAAGACTCTGGTATTTTATATCATTCGATTGGTAAGAATGGTGCAGAATATTGGCGCTCATGGATGCTGTCTCAGGAATTCCAGATCATGCAAGGGCATATGGGTGATTACTGGTCGCAGGCCACCTCTGTCATTGACATTAGGGCTTACCCACCAGAATATACCATGAGTGCCGTGGCCGATAAAAGCCAGCCTTTCCTATCTATCGGCTCTGGCGAAAAACTAGGTGGGTACTGTATGCGCAGCGCCAACTTTGAAAAACCACAAGGCGAGTGGAACACTTTGGAGCTGATTTGCTTTGAAGGCAAGAGCTTACATATTGTAAATGGTGAAGTGGTGATGATCTTAAAGAACTCCAGATATAAGAAAGATGGCGAGCAAATTCCGATGACCAAAGGCAAGATTCAGTTACAAAGTGAAGCCGCAGAGGTGTTTTATAAAGACATTCAAATTCGCGATCTGGATGCCATGCCTGCCGAATACATTCAATACTTCAATTAATCTCCTCTCAGCACGGTTGAAGGGTTGGTATTTGTTGTTACTGTTATTTGATATGTGAGCGTTACAATGATCAGTAAAAAGAGCAGTCCACCAGAGAGAAGGAAACCTGTACCATTAATGGAAATATGATAAGCATAGTTGGCAAGCCAGCCTTTCATCAGCCAATAGGCCAATGGAAAAATTAACAGCATTGAAGCCAGCGCAAGCAGAATGTATTCTCGGCTCAATAGCCTCAGTGCATTCAGCCAATTTGAGCCAAGTACCCTTCTTATCGCCAACTCCTTTATCCTTAGTTTGATGGTGTAAGCCATCATTCCATAAAGGCCAATAAATGCAATAAGAATGGCTATGAATGTAAACGCTGATATAAGTTCTAATTGCTTCTTTTCTTGCTGGTATTGGTTTTCCAGCTCCTGATCGAGATAGCTAATTTCCAACAGCTGATCAGGGAAGGTGTTTTTCCATAATTCTTCAATTGAACTGTGCATGGCGAAGTCATTAGCAGTATTAATTTTCACAAGCATGTTACGCACCCACAGTGGCTCATAAGTAATAACCAAAGGCCTTATTTTCTCATTAAGACTTTCCTGATGAAAGTCCTTAATCACACCCATCACAGGCCCGTGTTTAAGGCTAAATTCTCCAATTGACCAGTTGATTTCCTTACCTATTGCCTCTTCAGGGCTCCAACCTAACTTTTGACAGGCAGATTCATTGATGAGATATGCCCTTGGCTTTGTCTCAAAGCCTTCAAACAATATAGAGTCAGGCAGATCAAATTGTTGTTGTAAATATTGGGGCAATTGACCTCCTGCTAAAAATTCTATTCCCAAAACATCGGTGGCATTGAGATCCATAATTTGGATGTCCGCTGAGATGGTGTTTTCTGGGTCTCCTAAAACTGTAACTGGTCCCTGGTCCTTCACTGGCACAGAAGGCACCTCCATAACTGCCGTTACATCCAACACACCCGATAGCTGCTTCAATTCATTTTTCAGGCTCTCATATTTGCGCATCACATCGCGGTTATTATTCCTCAGCACCAGAATCTGATCCCCGTTATAACCGAGGTTTTTCTGTGTCATGTAACTGAACTGTCTTTGAACAATCACCATACTGGTAATCAATAGAAGCATAGCTGAAAATTGAAGCCCCAGCAAAATATACTTTTGCACACTTTTGTGGTTGCTGGAGAGTTTAAACCAATTGCTGATCTGTCTGAAGTCTATCCGCATCATTGATATGCTGGTGATAAAAGCAGAGAAAAATGCGATAACTATAGCCAAAGTCATAAGCCCCAAAATCATTTCTATATTAGAAAACACCAGACGATGCCCGACAAACTGTTCAAAGTATTTGAGCCCAAGAGCAAACCCAACAAAGGCAATAGCAACGCTGAAAAGGCCAAGAACAAGTGCCTCCAACACCATATGAATTTTCATTTCTCCTTTGGTAGCCCCCAGACTTTGCCTTAGTCCAAATTCCTTGATCCTGTCCAGCGATTGGATAGTATTGAGATTAATGAAATTAACCATGCCAATAATGAGCAAAAACAGGCCTATGAAAATGAAGATGACAACATACTTGATATTTCCATTGGCCGCTATTTCTCTGCTTAATTGTGAGTGAAGGTGTATGGAAGTCAGCGGCTGAAAGTTGACAGTTAATTGATCTCCTTCCTCCAAAGACTCACGGTCTGCAATAAATTCAGGCATTTGTTCCTGAATGGACTGAATATTGGCTTTATCTTTCAAGAGCAAATAAACATAAGCCCAGCCTGCCCTTTCTTTCTCGCTGTTGATGCTTGTGAGCAATGTAATGGGTAAATGTGTATTTGATGGAGGATCCTTAATAACAGCAGTGACTTTATAGGTCTCTTTAATTCCCTGATCATTCGAAATCTCCATGGTCTGACCAATGGGATCTTCCTTTCCGAAATATTTTTGCGCTGTAGAAGTGGTGAGCACAACGGTATTTGGTGTCAAGGATTCAGCTTTACTACCGGAAATAATCTCCAGATCAAACACATCAAAAACTTCCTTATCTACTGCATAAGCATAATTTTCCCTGAAGTTTTCACTTCCTATCTGGATGTCTCTGGTTCTGAAGGACTGAAACCGCACCAGTTTATCAATTTCCGGAAAACTATTGGGCAGTTCATTTACCCAGCCCTGGTTCATGCGGGCCCAGTGAATGTCATAACCATTGGCATTCTGAAACCGATAAGTTGCTCGGTAAATCTTATCAGCATGCTGGTGGTACTTGTCAAATGACATTTCGTGGGACACATAAGAAAATATGGCCATGCAAACCAAAAAAGTAAGTGCCATACCAAACACATTCATGGCTGTGGTCACCTTCTTTCTTTTCATACTTCGCAGAATCACCCGAATGTAACTCTCGTATATCGACCTGTAAAATTTGGGGCTGTTGAATGAAAATGGCTGCATAAACTGTATTACATTAAATAAGTAAAAAAACGAGGCTGTCACTCTCCCATACTTGCTCTGATGTTGCGTGAACAGCTCAAATAAATCCCCTTCTACTGCTTCCAAAAGGTCTTCATGACAAATAGATGCGAGTACACTCCGCAGCCATTTGGGAGGTATGTTTACTTTTTGGCCCATTGCATTTGGGGTATGGCCGACCACATTGACTCCCGAAGTTCCCTTGTTGCTTCCAGCACTTCCTTACCATCAGCCGTTAGCTCATACAGCTTTTTGGCCTTGCCCCCGCGCACTGCTACCGGATCACCCATATATGATTTGAGATAGCCCTTCTCCTCCAGCCTGACCAGCACTTTATGAACAGAACTGATAAGTACTTTCCGTTTCATATGCGTCTTAAGTTCTTCTAAAATCGAGAGGCTGTAGGCATTATCTCCATTAATGGCCACGCTAAGCAATACCAATTCTTCAAACTCACCTATAGAACTACCTTTCATATATTTTTCACCTTTGTCTACAATTATAAACAAAGGTTTTGAATTTGAGAAATTTTGGGGTCCTCATAGGCTTTACGTCACCTCGAATCCGCCAGTTGGCGGAGAGAGGTCTCCTTCTAGCTATAAGAGGACTTTTCATCCAATTAGTTAACTGATCGCACCTCCTCCTAAGTGGTGATTCAGCAATTAACCCAAACCTTATAGGTTTATTTTCAGCATGAAGATTAAAACCTATAAGGTTTAAATCGCTCAGCCTCCCCGGACCTGTTCCGGGGTCTCTTAGCAAGAAGATGTCCAATGATTAAAGTAGGGATACCGGAACAAGTCCGGCTAGCATGTTCAATTATTTCGATTTTTAGTTACATTTAAGTTAGGGTGGTTCATATCCGCAATATTTGTTGGATATGAACCATAAAATATAGTGCGGATATGCACCATTGTTCATATCCGGTTGTTGTACTTAATTTGAAACCGGCCGGGATCCGGTGCTCTTTAAACAGGCGGTTTTGATTTCAAAGGAAGGGGCCCCGGGGCAAAGTTCAGGAAGAACTTTGGACCTTCAGACTTTTGGCGGCCAGGCCGTTGAAAGGTGGCCCTTTCGAAACGTACGGGACGTTTATAAAAGTCTTCAGTGAAGTTCCCGAAAAAAATTGACAAAGTCAATAGGGAACCTGGCTGGTGCCCCTGGATCAGGAAATACGCCTGCCCTTCGGGTGACGGTTGTTTAGCCCCGTCTAAAAAACATAACCCTCAGCTTTTAAAGGGCAACCGGGGCTTTTCAGCGGAGGCCGGTTCAAACTCCGTTTTTTTCCGCTGCTTGAGCCAGCGGACATTTTTCTAAATTGGCCGAAAGAAAAATTAAAAAAACTAAGTACAACAACACATAAAACTAACCCTTCGGGTCGCAAAGCTTAGTTTTATGCATTCCGTTAGGTCTCGTTTAGGAGAAATGACAGACAAACAGGAACATTTAGAAAATAATGTTAGAATTCTAAGAAATGAACTCGAACAGCTTTTTACCTTTTTCGAGCAAGGGTATAACTATCAAAAAATGGTCTATGAGTTCTGGAATGCAAAGGACATTCTTGGACATATAACTTTTTGGCACGAGAGTTTTGCAAAGAATGTTTCTGATTTAGGAAAGGGTATTAAACCTAAACCATTGAAAGGAAAACTGTCAGAAGTCAACAAACAAAGTGTTGAAACAACAAAAAACGAGTCGATTAAAAACCTGATCACACGATTGAAGGAAGCACAGTGCACAATTGAAGCGTTCATATTTGAAGACACAATCAATATGATACCATATAAAAAGGGTTCACGGGATTATTCAAAAACCGAGCATTTGGAAGTCGTCTCAAATCACATTCACAAACATCTAAAAGATATGTACAAGATATTTGGCAAGGCCAACAAACAAAATTGAATTGCTCGATTTAAGCAGAAAAAGCTATGAACTTTTGATGGATTTCATTGGTAGTTTTCCCGAAAAGGCACAGCGTCTTAGACACTCAGCTGGCGCTCGTTTCCAAAACGAGTGCATTCCATAATCAGAGTTACCTGAAAAGGACTCTGATGTAATTAACAACAAGGAGCTCAAAGTTCTCTTTGAGTTACTCTAATAGAGCTTTAAAATGTTAAGGAATTAGGTAAAACAAATTAAATTTGTGCAGTAGGTCATTAAATATTGGGCTCCATTTGACTGAACCTTAAAATGACTAAAACCGCCAAGCTGCTTCTTATTAAGATAATCCATACCATTATCTGGCTCTTTTTTGTGGCAGTAATATTCTATATTTTGTACTCTGGAGTTTTCAATAAAATTACTGCTTATACCTGGATTGGCATTGGATTAATTATTCTGGAAGGTATGGTTCTTTTAGCTTTTAAAATGTTTTGTCCATTGACACTTATGGCAAGAAAATACTCTGATTCAGAAAAAGAAAATTTTGATATCTTCCTGCCCAATTGGCTGGCTAAAAATAACAAGCTAATATTTACCACAATTTTTACAATAGGACTTATTGTTGTAATTGTTCGTACAATCTATAGTTTGGTTTAATAATTAAAAGGGTTTTCAGCATTCACCTTGTTCTCCAAAGTCATCTTACAGAAGACTTTCACCCGATCAGAGTCACCTGAAAGGGACTCTGATGTAATTAACAACAAGGAGCTCAAAGTCCTCTTCGAGTAACTCTGATTGGGGTTTTATTTCAGGCAATTAGCCCAAACCTTATAGGTTTATTTTCAGCATGCAGATTAAACCTATAAGGCTTAAATCGCTCAACCTCCCCGGACCTGTTCCGGGGTCTCTTAGCAAGAAGATGTCCAATGATTAAAGTAGGGATACCGAAACAAGTCCGCCAAGAGTGTTAGGTTATTTTAGTTTTTATTAGCTTTAGAAAAGGATTTAGCATATTACTCAGATCCTGACATTGTTTTCAATCTTTGTGTCCTAAGCCGATAAAAATATTCAACTAATATATTGTCCCATGAGAAATTCAATCTTGATTCTATTAATTATAACAGCACAGCATGTATTTGGTCAGGATACTGATTATTCCGTTTCCTCCTATCTTACACCTCGTACAAAGGCACCTAATACGCATTACATTGGTGAAGCCTGGCTAAATGCTATTATTCATGATGATGCTGATTTGGGCTACAACATCACAAAAGCTACCTTCAAGGCCAACTCAACATTAGACTGGCACAAGCATGGCTCTGTCCAGATTCTAATCATTGTGGATGGTGAAGCATATTATCAGGAAAAAGGAAAGGAGCCTGTGATACTGGTAGAGGGGGATGTAATTAAGTGCCCAAAGGATATTGAGCATTGGCACTCTTCAACAAAGAATAATGATGTAACCTACCTGGCTTTCTACGGTGGTGAACAGCCCACCATTTGGACAGAGGTGCTTACCCAGGAATATTATGATGGCGTAGCAGAAAAGTTGGGTAAAAAATAAAGAGTGCTAAAATCTACCCCTAATATCCTTGATCAAATACATCTCAAATTCAAACCTCATAGGTTTATTTTTATCAAGCAGATAAAACCTATGAGGTTTAACCAGCGAATCTCCCCGGATTTATTCCGGGGTCTCTTATAGATGCCGGAACAAGTCCGGCAAGGATGTTCAATTATTTCAATTTTTAGTTACATTTAAGATAGAGTGGTTCATATCCTGTTATAAGCAGCTATGGTAGATGTCCATACAAACAAAAAGGAACTGAATAACAAAATGGAAATTCAAAACATATCAGACGTAGAAAATTTTATATTAAATCAAGTTGAAGAAAATATACATCTTGATTACAAGGCTGCTGATGCTCTACAAAAGACTGACGGTAAAAAGAGGGAGATTTCAAAAGACATTTCTGCTTTTGCAAATTCTGACGGTGGCATTGTTATCTATGGAGTAAAAGAGTTTACAGAACCAACAAAAAAATATTTACCTGAAAAAACTGACCCAATTGATAGGAGCGTTATAAGTAAAGAATGGCTCGAACAAGTCATTAACAGTAACATTTCACCAAGAATAGAAGGCATAAAAATTATTCCTATTTCTGTTCTGAACGAGAATGATAAAGTGATATATGTAGTTGAAATTCCTAAAAGCAATACAGCTCATCAAGCAGGCGACCAACGATATTACAAAAGATTTAACTTTGAAAGTGTAGCAATGTATGACTACGAAATTAGGGATGTAATGAACAGAAAGAAATTCCCTAAAATTGAGCTTTCTTTTGAAATTGAACAATATACTTTTGAAGTAAAATCTATGTTTCCGACTATTACAAGGTTTAGTTTCAATCAACCACAAAGACAACCTCAGAAAGTTTTCAAAACAACAAATACTCTTTCAGTTTACGGGCACAATATTGGTGGAGTATATGCTGACTATGTAAACTGTTATTTAGAAATTCCTGCTTCAATACTGGATGATAAAGAATATGACCACATTGATACTTTTGAGAAAGTCGGTATCTCTTATAAACAAATTTACTGCGACAATACAATTAGAGAAGTAAAAGAAGTAACGCCTTTGGTAAATAATACCTACTATAAATATTGGCCTTCAAGATATGACCCACTATTACCAGACACCAATTCAAGACTAAAAAAAATTATATTAAAAAGTAATATTAACGAGTTTTCTGGAACGGTTTTCTGGAAAATAAACGCAGACAATGCTCCTAAAACATTGGGGCAAATTGAACTTATAGAAATTAAAATATATACAAAGCAACAAACAGAAGAAATTGACGAAGAGGATTAACCACAACTGTTAGCATTGACTTTGTTTCAGTCTGGGTAACTTGGAAGCTTGCAGCCTTTACTTCGAATGAACTTCAGTGGTTAGACGAAGCTATATACTCCGACACCTGCCTTTAAGTAAAGGCTACAAATGATAAAATAAATTTCCCCGCCTTGTAATAAATCCTTACCTTCTTGTCACTACTGTGGTAAGCAAATGAGGTAATGACAGAAAACGAACAACATCAGACTTTTGATCAGTGGATAAAAAAATACAGGGCACTCCTCTTTAAAGTAGTGCGGGTTTACGCCCACACCCCTGCCGATCAGGATGATCTTTTTCAGGAGATCGCCATTCAGGTGTACCGCTCCATACCCAACTTCAGAAGTGAAAGTGCTGAAAGCACCTGGTTATATCGAATCGCACTAAACACCGCTATGCGCTGGTCAACCCGTGAGAAGAAGCACACGCACGGTCATAATCCTGTAGAAGATTATGAGTACCTGCTTAAGGCCTCCTCCACTGAAAAGGATGAGCGCCTCGACTGGCTCTATGATGAGATCAGCCGGTTTGATGAGGTTGACCGTTCCATTACCCTCCTTTTGCTAGATGGTTTGAGCTATAAAGAAATGTCCGATGTGGTCGGTATTTCCGAGTCCAACATTGGGGTAAAAATCTATCGCATTAAAAAATTACTGACAGAAAAATCTAAAAAATATGATTACCATGGAGTTTGACGAATTACAAAAGGTTTGGGACAAGCAGAACAACGAGCCGCTTTATGTTATCAACGAAGAAGCACTGCACCGCAGAATTAAGGCCAAAAAAAGAGCTGCCGCTAAAAAAGCCAATTGGATGGAAATCATACTGATTGGAGCCAACCTGCTTGCTGGCAGCATGTTACTATGGGCGGTGCTGTTCAAAGGCAAAGAGCACGAGACTTTTATCTATGTAATGATACCCATCATGCTGCTGGTACCATTCTATCTGCTTTATAAGAGGACTCAAAGAAAGAAGAGTGAAAATAAGTTTGAGCACACGCTGCTTGGTGACATTGAGCATGCATTATCAAATGCCTCTTACACCGTTACTTTGTCAAGAACATCCCAGCTTTACTTCCTATCCATTGCTGCCTTAACCATGCTAAGCCTCATCTTTGATAAAGATGCATCCATAGCTTCGATCATTGGTATAAGCATACTTTTCCTCTTAACCCTTTATGCATCAAGATGGGAGCATAACTTTTATGTCCGTAAGAAAAAAGAGCTGCAAAATCTTAAAGAAAAAATGGGGGAAGAAACTGAGGCTTAACACTTTAGTGTAAAACCATGATTCATTTTCAAACATTAGTGAAGGCGAAAACCACATTATTTTCAAAAATTTTGGAACAGAATGCCAAGTTCGTTGTTTAAACATTGAACTTAAACTTTAAACAAACTATGCTATCACAACTTGTATACGTAAGTAACAGAAAGCCAAATTGTACAGAAGCGGAGATTGAGAAAATACTTGCGTCTTGTAAGAAGAATAACCCTCCATTAAATATTACCGGGATACTTCTATACTCCGATAAAAAATTTATCCAATTGGTGGAAGGTGAGTCTAAGGTAATCATGGAATTATATGACAAAATAAAAAAGGATGGCCGTCATGCCAACCCTATGATGATATCTCTCAACCCTATCAAAGAAAAGTCCTTTCCAAGCTGGCACATGGGATCAAAAAAACTTCCTGAAAGTAAGGTGGACTTTAAAACGGAGATTACATCTGAAGACAAGGGGGTTTTTGAAAGTATATTGAGTGGTAAAGAAGAGAATGGTGAAAGAGTGCTCAATATGTTGAAAAAGTTTTTTTAATCATGAAATTTGAAAAAAGAGAGGCTGGTTTTTCACTATTGAAAACAGCCTCTTTTTTTGTTACCAATTCACACCTACAGTTATAACTAATTACCCTGCTCCAGCGCTGGCAGCACAATTCTGTCAAACGCACTAGGCTGTGCCATCAGAGCCTCAACCTCATCACTGCTTCTTGGCGCCCTGTCAGACAGTAACTCACAACCATCTTTTGTGATTAAGTAGTCATCTTCAATTCTTACAGGTATATTCCACCACTTCTGATCGGCAGGACTGTTTTCAGGGATGTAAATACCAGGCTCAATGGTGATCACCATATTCTCCTTCAGTACATCATACTCACCTTTATCATGCACATCAAGCCCGATATGGTGGCAGCAGCCGTGTGGGTAATATCGGTTTCTCCCAGTTTCTGGATTGATGATATCTTTATTCTCAGTTGTTTTATAAATACCCAATTCTACCAAGCCATTGTTTATTACTTCCTTTGTAGCCGCATAAAGGTCAGAAAATTTAACCCCGGGCTTACAAATTTTCATTGCCGCTTCCTGCGCTTCAAAAACCAGGTCATAGATTTGCTTTTGTTCTGGTGAGAATTTTCCGTTTACCGGAATGGTCCTGGTAATGTCGGCAGTATAACCATGATACTCAGCCCCCAAATCCATCAAGATCAACTCTCCATCTTCAATTTCGGCTTTATAGTTATCAATATAATGAAGCACACAGCCATTATGCCCTGCCCCCACTATGCTATTATAGCCTTCATACTCTGCTCTGTAGACTTTAAAAATATACTCATGAAGCCCCTGTATTTCCATTTCTGATAGGCCTGGTTTCATGGCTTTCATCACCTCGCTTTGCGCAATTGTAGAAATATCTACGGCCTTTCTTAAAAGATCCAATTCTTCTGACTGCTTTATTCCACGCATTTTGGTCATAATCATATCAAGTTCAACAAGATCTATATTACCTTTAATTGGTTCTATGGATAGGTCATTGGAATTATAACCTACTTTTTGTTTAAACTGGCTGATCAATGAAAACAAATCACCCTCCTCATTATGATTCCTCACATCATCTTTAAACTGATAAAACATCACCTTGTCAAACTGGGAGAAGTCAAGGTTGAAATCTTTGAAATCAGGGCCTTCAAAGGCCACATTGATATCCAGCTTATCTTTAGCACCTTCTTTGCCAAGCCTGGCTCCGTCATACAATTCCTTAAGTGCATTATGCTGGCGAACGAATATTATTTCATTGGTTTTTGTTGCGCCAAATTGTATTTCATCCTTAAAAACGAGCAGCAAAGAATGTGGCTCCTTATGGCCAGTCAGGTAATAAAACTCAGGATCCTGATGATACATAAAATCAGTATCATTAGCCCTGTTTCTGATGGGGTTGGAGAAAAACACCGCAACAGAATTGTCAGGCATCATCGAGCGTAATGTAGTTCTTCGCTCCTTATGGAATTCAGACTTGAGAAAGTCATCTTTATATTTTGTTTGCGCAAATGATATGGAATAAATGCATAAGCAAAGAAAACCAAGCAGCAATGTTCTTTTCATAATAACAGTTCGTTTACCACTAATATATTCCAACACCACTAGAGTAAAAAACATCTGGGGATGAATGGCCAATTGATGATAAATGTGGTAAGCTTCAATTGAATATCCATTCAAATCATGCCGTTCATCAAATGAGGGAAATCAGTTGCAAATAAAAGTTTAACTTGCAGGTTAAATTTTTATTATCGTGCGTGCTTTATATTATTTAATTCTTCTTCCATTTAGCAGGCTCCCATATTCGGTGCTCTATGTCATATCAGATATTATGTATCTGATTTTATACAAAACCTTTGGATACAGGATTAAGGTGGTCAGAGCTAACCTCGTTAACTCATTTCCCGAAAAAAGCAAAACAGAAATCAAGGCTATTGAAGCCGAATTTTATCGCCACTTCTGTGATATTGTAATAGAGGCAATCAAGGCATTTAGCATTACACCAAAGGAGGTTGAAAAATGTATCTCTTTCAGAAACCCTGAGGTAATGAACAAATATGCAGATCAGGGTAAGGATGTGGTTTTGGTGGGTGGCCATTTCAACAACTGGGAGATTTTTGCGGTAGCCATTGCCCAGCCTTTAAAGCTTCAGCCTATAGCATTATTTACCCCACTGACCAATGCTTTTATGAATGAAAAAATAACCAGTAGCCGATCGAAATATGGGCTGTGGATGAAAAGCTATACTGAGGTAAAGGAGATTATGGAGAGCAAGCCTAATCTTAGAAAAACAATCATATTTGGCACTGATCAGTGCCCTAAACGACATCAGCGCCCTCATTGGATGGAGTTTCTTAATCAAGAAACCGGAGTTCAGTTCGGTGCCGAGAAATTTGCCAAAGACAATAATCTGCCTGTGGTTTATGGCGTGATCCATAAAGTAAAAAGAGGGGTTTATGAGGTAGAGTTCAGGGATGTTTGTGACAACCCATTGGAACAACCTCATGGACAAATCACTGAGATACCAACAAAAATGCTCGAAGATGACATTAAGGGCGCCCCTGCATATTGGTTATGGACACACAAACGCTGGAAGCGCAAAAAATGCGATTTTATAGGTCAGGAAGAAGAGACAACCACAACTGACGGAAATTAAGAGGCACAAAGTCTTCTAAAAGACATTTACCACCGACCCTTTTGAAGCCAATTTTTGTTGTTTGAAAAAATCAACAGCCAATGGTTTACACTTTCAACGGCAAAGAACTGGGTTCCTTCTTTGCATTAAGCACCGACTACGCCAACCAAAGAGATGAATTTAAGGAGTATGACAACCTTATCAATATCCATTGGAATAGAAATGATCTCCCAATTACATTAAGTATTGATGATGTTGAGCATGTACTACTGCCCAATCAGCTCACCACCAGCACTTATTTACAAAAGCTAAGTTTTAAAAAAGGTGAGCCGCCTTTAACAAGCTTTTCTTTCAATAGAGAATTCTATTGTATAATAGATCATGATCAGGAAGTGTCATGTAATGGTGTGATTTTCTTCGGGGCTTTTGATATTCCTAAAGTCACATTGGAAGGTGATGAGATTGATAAATTCGAGGCCTTGTACCAGGTATTTTTAGAAGAATTTAAAACCAGGGATAGCATTCAGGGTGAAATGCTGATGATGATGCTCAAGCGTTTGATTATTAAAACCACACGGCTTACCAAAGAACAGAAGATCGGTCAGCGGCTTGATGATTCTCAAGTTGACATTGTAAGAAAATACAATGTGCTGGTCGATATCCATTTTAAGACCAAACATCAGGTGAATGAATATGCAGAGATGCTTTTCAAATCTCCTAAGACACTATCTAACCTGTTTGCAAAATACAATCATAAAACACCTTTACAGATTATACATGAGCGCATTGCACTGGAAGGCAAGCGCCAACTTCTTTATACTGACAAAACTGCCAAAGAAATTGCACATGATTTGGGCTTCGATGATGCAGGCTCCTTTCACAAGCTTTTCAAGAAAATTACAGGTCATACCCCCAACGATTTTAAGAAATCTGCCAGGTTTATAACCGCTTAATCAAACATTGGGAACAATCGCCATTCATTAGGGAAATACTGCCCATCACCGGGGCCTTCAGCTGCCGTAAAATTGTACTGTAATCAAAAACAGAAATCAATTTTAACATTTAAAACAAAAAAATTATGGCTACTGTAATAAACGCCCCAACAAGAGACGAAGTAAGTGAAAACAACAAAGTCATCTTTGATCAATTGGAAAAAGGACTTGGTTTTGTTCCCAATCTTTACGCCTCTTATGCTCACAACGAAACAGCACTTGGCGACTATCTGACACTTCAAAACAGAAGAAGTACCTTAAAAGCAAAAGAAAGAGAAGTTATCAATTTGGCAGTTTCTCAGGTAAACGAATGCCAATATTGCCTTTCGGCTCACACTGCACTAGGCAAAATGAATGGCTTCACAGAAGATCAAATTTTAGAATTAAGAGCAGGTAGTGCATCATTTGACAGCAAGTTAAATGCGTTGGCACTTTTTGTAAAGGACATTACCATCAACAGGGGAAAACCAACACCTGAAGCATTGGATAACTTCTTTGCTGCCGGATATGACAAAGCCAATCTGGTAGACGTGCTTATGGTAATTGGTGATAAAATCATCTCAAACTTCATACATGGAGTTACCAATGTGCCTATTGACTTTCCTTTGGCTCCAGAGCTGGCGGAAGTAAATAACTAATCAAACTCCAACCTTTATAAAAATACAATCATGGAAAAATTTATTAAAATAATCATTCTATCTGCAAGTCTGTCTTTTATAGCTTCAAGCTTGTTTGCTCAAAAGGCTGAGAAAATTCAGCTAACCCAAACTACTGGTGAGTTCACTCAAAAGGAGCTAAAACTTAAAGCTGGAAAAGAGTATGTATTTGAGGTTAAAAATGATGGTGTGGATCATGAGTTAGGGTTTGTAATTGCACCCAAAGGACAGACTGCGCAGAAGAATCATATACCAGAAGCCTATTTGGCCAATGCCATAAAAAATGGAGAAACATCAACTTCAAAAACGGTGACTCTTGAAAAAGGGGAATATGTTTACTTCTGCCCTTTAAATCCGACACCGCTTTACACACTAATTGTGAAATAATTCAGTTTAATAATTTATAATCTGTTTTCTTTTAACCCAGAAAATTCCTTGAATTTTCTGACCGTAGGTCTGACAATCCAGATGTTCACCATCTGGATGTCAGGGTTACCATGACATAACTCATTGAAAGCTCATCACTTGCAATGAGTTATCGTCATTATTTACGCATTAGCGTAAATAGCATGATAAAGCCACCTCTAATCGGTATATCCGAAAAGAGGTGGTTTTTTGTTTCTGTACAGTTCTTAAATAATTGGCTGCCTAACTACTATTCCCTAAATTCGATTTCTCTATTTCGAATTGATGTCAGCTCCAAGTAATAAAGAAAATGCTATAAAGACTACTTACCTGAGCATTGCAGGCAACACACTGCTTGCTGTGGCTAAAGGTGTAACCGGGGTTTTTGGCAATTCTTATGCGCTTATAGCTGATGCCATAGAGTCTACCACGGACATCTTTTCTTCAATTTTGGTATTAGTAGGGCTTAAATACAGCACCAAACCAGCGGATGAAAACCACCCTTATGGGCATGGTAAGGCAGAGCCGTTAATCACGTTTGCTGTGGTGGGCTTTTTGGTGGTTTCTGCTACTGTCATAGCCTATGAAAGCATCATTCATATTCAAACTCCTCATAAAACTCCCGCCCCTTACACCCTCATAGTTCTTGGGGCTATTGTCATATTAAAGGAAATCTTCTACCGTGTAGTCAATAGAAAAGGGGAACAGACAAAATCCTCCGCTCTAAAAGCTGATGCGTGGCACCATAGAAGTGATGCTATTACTTCACTGATGGCCTTTATAGGCATTTCAATTGCTATTTTCATGGGCCCCGGCTACGAAACCGCAGATGATTGGGCAGCACTTTTTGCCTCGGGATTTATTATGTACAATGCCTACCTCATTTTCAGACCAGCACTTGGTGAGATTATGGACGAGCATCTTTATGATGATCTGGTAGTAGAAATTCGTGAGGTAGCGCAAAAGGTAGAAGGTGTGATTGATACTGAAAAGTGCTTTATTCGTAAAACAGGTATGACTTTTCATGTTGACCTCCACCTTATCGTTGATGGCTCTATTTCCGTAAAGAAAGGCCATGATATTGCTCACGATACAAAAAATGTTTTGCTGCTGGAGTTTCCAGAGATTGCAGATATCTTAATCCATGTTGAGCCGCATGACCATTAGTTTAAAGTATTGATTGTCAACTAAACACACCATTTATAATTGCTGATAGCCTCAAATAAAAAAACTGCCAATTACATTAACATATCATTGTATTTTGGTCTTTACTTATTGCGCAAACTACTGCACAGACCCTAAAACCTATTAAACACAAACCAAATATTTATGAAAACCACACTACTCAGTTTACTACTTTGTTTGTGTGTCTTTTATAACCTTCAGGCTCAATCTGACAGCACAGAGGTTAAAGTTGACTCCACAAAAACAGAGAAAAAAGAAAAGAAAGACCTTCCATTGGAAGCAGAGCGAAAAATTCACATCAATACCGACAATGGCACCTGGCTATCACTTGATGTGAGCCCCGATGGAAAAACCATTGCCTTCGCTATGCTTGGTGATCTTTATACAATGCCTATTACAGGTGGCGATGCCGAAAGAATTACTGACGGATTGGCGCTGGACACCCATCCTAAATTCTCACCTGACGGTAAGTCTTTATTATTTGTTTCTGACCGTAGTGGTGGCGATAATGCCTGGAGAATGGATTTGGAAACCAAGGAATTCACCCAAATCACAAAAGGAAATACCAATAACATGCAGTCTGCCGAGTGGACTCCAGATGGAGAATATATTGTGGTGAGTAAAGGCACCAGAAACCTGAAATTATACCTGTACCATAAAGATGGTGGGTCTGGCGCACAATTGATCAAAAAGCCAGATAACCTTAAAACTATAGAGCCTGCTTTTGGTAATAATGGCCGATATATCTGGTTCTCGAACAGAAACAATGCATGGCAATACAATGCCAGCTTCCCACAATATCAAATCTCAACTTATGATCGTGAGACCGGGGATATTGCAAGACAAACTTCAAGATACGGTTCTGCCTTTGCTCCTACTCTATCGCCTGATGGTAACTGGTTGGTATATGGTAGCCGCTGGAATGATGAAACAGGCTTGATGGCCAGAAACTTAAAAACTGGTGATGAAAGATGGTTAGCCTACCCTGTGCAAAGAGATGAGCAGGAGTCAATCGCGCCACTAGGTGTTTTGCCTGCCATGTCATTTACACCAGACAGCAAAAATTTAATTGCTTCTTATGGTGGTAAAATATACAGTCTGCCTATCGCTGGTGGAGATGCAGTAAATATCCCTTTCAAAGTTGATGTTGAGCTTGAGCTTGGACCAAGATTGAAATTCAACTACCCCATCAGCGATGACCCGATGATGACGGTAACTCAAATCAGGGATACCAAAGTTTCTCCTGACGGTAAGCAAATTGCTTTCACCGCTTTGAACAGGTTGTATTTGATGGACTTGCCTGACGGAAAGCCTAAAAGAGTAACTGACTTTGACTTTACAGAGGCCATGCCTACCTGGAGTCCTGATGGAGCATATTTAGCATTCGTTACATGGAATGATTCAGATGGTGGCCATATCTATAAAGTAAATACCAAGGGCAAGGCTAAGCCAGTAAAACTAACTTCTACACCAGCGGTTTATTCAGAGCCAGCCTGGAGTTTCACTCAGGATAGGATCGTTTTCATGCGTGGCACAAAACAGACTTATAAAGATGGTGATGGCCCATTCACTTTCGGCACCCAGGATGAGTTGATGTGGATTTCTGCCAATGGTGGCACACCTACTTTAATAGAAAAATCCAAGAGAAGATCAACTCCACACTTTGTCAAAGGGAAAGACAGAATCTTCCTTTACGGAAATGATGGCTTGGTTTCCATCCGTTGGGATGGTACCGATGAGAAGTCCATAATAAAAATTACTGGTATCACCACTTATGGCTCTGCAAGGGATATTATAGACCATCACAGTTTACCTGAAACTGCCACAGAGCCTCAGCAAAAGCCTTCTGATGCAGATGTGATAACGATGGCTCCGGAAGGAGATCAGGCTTTGGCGCAAATCAATAATGAGATTTACACTATTACCATTCCTTATGTAGGTGGTGAAACCATTACCATTAATGTTGCCGATGCTAACAGTGCCGCTTTCCCTGCCAGAAAATTAACCAAAATTGGTGGCCAGTTTGCAAGCTGGGGCAGCAATGCAAAAAAAGTGTACTGGACAATCGGTAATGCTTTTGTGACTTATGACTTAGATGCTGCTAAAGCCAAAGAGGAAGAAATAGCGGCTAAGAAGAAGGAAGACGAGAAGAAAAAAGAAGAAGGGAAAGAAGAAGGGAAAGAAGAAGAGAAGAAGGACGAGGATAAAAAAGAAGAGGACGACAAAAAAGACAAGGAAGATGAAGGCTATAAGCCAGACGAAATCCGTGTTAAGGTAGAAGTTAAAAGGGATATCCCTGAAGGAACTGTGCTGCTTAAAAATGCCCGAATCATTACCATGAAAGGCGATGAGGTAATCGAAAATGGTGACATCCTTATCGAGAATAACAGAATCAAACAGGTTGGAGCTACAGGTAGCATATCAGTTGATAACAAAGTGAAAGTGATGGATATGTCAGGAAAGACTATCACTCCTGGCTTTGTAGACACGCACGCGCACATGTGGCCAGCTTGGGGTGTTCACAAAAATCAGGTTTGGGTTTATGCCGCTAATCTGGCATATGGTGTGACCACAACCCGCGACCCTCAGACCGCTACAACAGATGTGTTGACTTACGCTGACATGGTAGATGCAGGTATGATCTACGGGCCTAGGGTTTACTCTACAGGTCCTGGTGTTGGCTTCTGGGCTTACAATATCAAAAGTTTGGAGCAGGCGAGAGAAATATTGAAGCAATACTCTGAGTACTACAATACCAAGACTATCAAAATGTACTTGACAGGTAATCGTCAGCACAGACAGTGGATTATCATGGCGGCTAAAGAGCAAGGCCTGATGCCAACTACTGAAGGTGGCTTGGATTTCAAATTGAACATCTCCCAAATCTTAGATGGATACCCTGGCCATGAGCACAGTTTCCCGATCTATCCGTTGTATGATGATTTCTTGAAAATGGTTTCTGAATCTAAAACAGCTTACACACCTACCCTATTGGTGTCTTATGGCGGCCCATGGGCTGAGAACTACTACTACGCCACTGAAGATGTGCAAGGCGATCCTAAGATCAACTTCTACACCCCTAAGTCAGAGCTTGATGCTAAGTCAAGAAGAAGAAACTCTGGCTGGTTTATGCGCGAAGAGTATGTATTTGATGACCATGCGAAATTTGTAAATGAGCTGGTAAAAGATGGCGGTATAGCTGGTGTTGGTTCTCACGGACAGCTGCAAGGTCTTGGTTATCACTGGGAACTTTGGAGTGTTCAGTCTGGCGGACTATCAGAATTGAATGCACTTAAAGTAGCGACTATACTTGGTGCTGAGGCTATTGGTCTTGAGAAAGATTTGGGTAGCATTGAAGCAGGCAAATTGGCTGACTTAGTGATTTTGGATAAAAACCCATTGGAGAATTTCAGAAACACCAACACAGTGAATATGGTGATGAAGAACGGAAGACTTTACAATGCTAAAAATTTAGATGAGGTTTACCCAAGACAGAAAAAAGCACCTGAGTTTGAGTGGCATCAGGATGCGCCAGAGAATGTGCCTGGTATTAAAGAGTAAAATCGATTAATGTTATATAAGGAGAAGCCCGCTAGAGTCTAGTGGGCTTTTTTGTTTCATTCATGAATTCGGTCCACCAAATTCGCATTCAAAGTTTTCTTGAAAGAAATGATTATTTAAAAATTTGTTTCAACCACCTAAGAAAATTCACCCTGCCAAGTTTTTCATTACTCGGAGTTTTATAATCATTTACAAGAGGCCTTTGAAATATTGATACCTCAAATGACTCCAGGTCAACTTCAAAACCTAAGTTGGACCTATACTGATTTTCTGCCGAGGTCAATTCACCAATAGCTCTTCCATTGATTTGGCTTTTAAAATAAATCCCATCAACCATTATATCGGGCTTAATTTCCTTCATCAAACCATTCGAATCAAAAATATAGATTAAGTATATAGCACCTGCAACGAAATAACTAGGTGTATCTGTGAGAATTAAACTCTCTATTGTCGGATAATCATTCGTCTTATATTTGACGATTCTTTTATTAACATCAATCAAATAACCAATACCACCAGAAACTACGAAAGCCAATTTACTTCTCTCATCCAACAATACCTTGTTAAATCCACTATGATAGTCTTGTGAAAAACATCCATACCATTTTTCTATATCACTAATGATAAATTCAACCCATAAAGGCTGCCTGAAATGTTCCCCGAAATGAACCTCTGGAGCGCTACCAGATTGCGGAGCATCATTTAAAATATTTGCTTTTATCACATTTCAATATTAGTCTATTACTGAGAATAGAGCAATTGTCGCCATGCTGTGCACCGTGACATCAATACATGCCTGCCACCATGCACAGCATGGCGGGAACGAAGGTATTAAAGTTTAAGAATTTTAGCAGAGTGATGAACGGTTAATATATCGACTCTGTCTTTTGATTTGATGTGATAAATGATTCTGTAATTACCTAAAATCAATTCTCTAATTGAATCATCTCCTAACTCAGGTACAACTCTTCCAGATTCAGGAAGTGGTATGATTTGTTTTGCCCTTGATCGAATCCTCTGGATTTGAATTCTTGCATATTTTTTGGAATCTTGAGCAATGTATTCGGCTATGGCAATTAAATCATTTTTGGCTTGATTGGTCCAATTCAACTTAGCCATTCAGGAAGTTCTTTATCAAGGTCTGCATCCGAGATAACTTCATTACTTTTTGATTGAGCCAAACCATTTTCTATTTTTTGAACTAGAATTAATTCATCCAAAACATCATCAATGGAAAACTGCTCAGGCAATCTATTTATGACGGATATTAATTTTTCCTTGGTTATCATATTTCTAATATACAAAAAAACGTAAATACAAGTTCAAGGAGGATGTCCAAGTTGTCACCATGCACAGCATGGCGGGAGCAGAGGGTACCATTCATTCATAACATATATTATCAGCTTCTTTAACTCGATCAAAGAATTTATCTATTTCCTGCCAATCGAAATTGTCCTCATCAATTTGCCATAACCATCGAGTTTCTTCAAACAGTATAACTATGAAATTGTGATACTTTTCATAAAAGTCGAATAGAGAAATTGGGTTACCTGAAACTCTTCTTGAATCAACATGGTTTCTCCAGTTTCTCATCATAGCAAAGTGTTCTCCAAACTCATTCGGTATTGACTGGTCATAAAAAGAACTTGGTAGTTTCAGGTTGTCTGGATAACCGTTCAATATTCTGTTTTTACGATTTCTAAACAACTTTTTTATTTCTTCCGTCAGAACTTTTTCGATCTTATTTTCCTCTTTCTTTTTGAAAAATGAAAATAGTTTTCTCCTTTTCTTTGGTTGGTTAAAGACTTTGTTTGTTTTAATCATCACAACATGGAATTCATACAGATGAGACAAAAAATCACTATAAGCGTTAAAGCATAGTATTTTAGTTCGCTGTTTTCCTTGTTGTGATGGATCATTTGAATAGTAATTGAAAGAGATGTAAGAATCCATGCACCGATAAAACTCATGTGCTAATGCAATTTTACGAGCTTCCTTTTTTCTTTTACCACTACTCATTTCTAGATTCTTGCTAATAACATCAGTATAACAGAACTTCTGTTATTTCACTTGTCTTGTCTAATCTAAAGAATCTAAAAGTAACTTACTAGAGCAAGGATAGACCAATACTACTCATACCTCAACGCCTTCACAGGATCAGACAAGGATGCTTTCAAACTCTCGAAGCTTACTGTTATCACGGTCAATAGTGTAATCGCCAAAATACTACCTACAAATAATGTCCAACTCATCGGGGTTTGGTAAACGAAGTTCTGCAGCCACCACTCTGACAAGAAATATGAAACGGGAACAGCGATCAGGGCAGCAACAATCAGTATTTGGAGGAATAGTTTAAGCAGTAAAAATAATATCTGAAAGTTGCTGGCACCCAATGCTTTTCTAATGCCTATCTCCTTGGTCTTCTGCTCGGTGGTAAATGAAGCCAGACCAAACAGTCCCACGCAAGTGATAAATATTGCCAGTCCTGCAAAGTTGGTAGCCAATGCTGAAACTCGTCTTTCCAGCACATACATTCGTTCAAACTCATCATTCACAAACCAATAATCCAATCCAACTCCGGGATATACCTGTTTCCACACCTTTTCTATCAGGACAATTTTCTCCTGAAATTTGCCTTCGGGTAGTTTTACATAAAGGATTCTGTCTATGGCGTGAGGCTTTGGACTAATCACTAAAGGATCAATGGCCTGATATGCCGACTGGTAAGGAAAGTCCTTCACCACACCTACTACCTGGCCGGTTTGTGGTTGCTCATAGTCATAATTAAAATAACCATTTACTTTGGGATAAGACATGGCAGTCCCCACCATTTCAGCCGGGGTTTTGCCAAGCGCCACACAAGCTTTTTCATTGATCACAATAGACAGTGAATCTGAGGTATTTCCAATTTGGAAGTCTCTGCCTTCTATCAATTCCAGTCCATAGGTTTTTATAAAATCATAATCCACATTAAAGGTGTTCCACTCATATTCTTCGTCAGTAACATCAGGGAACTTGTAAGGCACGCCCAATGGACCAAAGAAGTCGAGCCTTGGAAGATGATTGCCAAAAGTGACATACTGAAGGTCTGGATCCTGCTTGAGCATATTCTTAAAAGTGGCATATTTATTATAATCTGCCGTACCACCATGTCGGATGGATAAAATTTGATCTCCAGCCTCATTCAGCTTGCTGCTCTGCATCATGCTCATTTGGTTTACAGCAATCACCGTTGAAATCAACAATATAATGGCTATTACAAACTGAAAACCGATCAATGACTTTCTTAAAATATTTGAGCCTTTACTAAAAGTGAATTTTCCTTTCAGCGTGTCTATTGTATTCATGGCTGACAAAAATAAAGCTGGGTAGATGCCTGACATGAAAGCCACAAAAAGCAATAGTCCAAACATGCTCAGTAAAATACCTGTGCTAAATAGGGCTGAATAAGGAATAGAAGTACTAGCCAACTCATTAAATTCTGGAAGGATGACAACCACCAGAAGCAGCGCGATAAGAAATGACAGAAATACCATAAGAAAAGACTCCATCATAAACTGACCTACCAGCTGCTGACGCTCCCCGCCTAATGATTTTCTCAATCCTACTTCCTTGGAGCGTTTTGCTGACCTTGCAGTTGCCAGGTTCATATAATTGATGCAGGCAATAATTATAATGAGCAGCGCAATGGAAGCAAAAGTGTAGATATAAGTAATATCACCTCCACCTTCTGTTACCCAGGCATATTCCTTATCAAAATGGATGTCCTGCACGTTTCTAACTACAGGCTCCACGGTACCTTCAAACTCCTCAGCCAAATTTGGATTGTCAGCAAAAACCTGATCAATCATAGTATTCATTCCTGCCAATAAGGTCTCTTCATCAGTATCGGGCTTGGTGAGAATATAGCTTTGGTAGCCTCCTTGATACATGTGCTCTTCATATTGCTCGAAAGTTACTCCGGGAGGAAATTGCTGAAAAGGCCTTAGGGCATAGTAGTTCACAATATATTTTGGTCTGATGTGAATGTTCTGCGGATAGTCTTCATAAACCGCTGATACCGTCAATTCCAAAGGCTGGTTATTGGTAGCAAAGCTATGCCTTAAAGTCACCTGCTTGCCGATGGGGTCTTCATCGCCAAATAAGTCCCGGGCAGATGACTGACTTATGGCCATGCCGGTCGGATTTTCAAGCGCCTTCTCCCTATTTCCTGTAATCACAGGAAAATACATAAACTCATGAAAGTTGGATTGCACCCACAAAATATCTTCAGTCATGATCATTCGATCATCCGGCACATAGTGAATACTGGCAGGCATACCCATCCACATGGTTCTAATGCCACCTGTTACAGACTCCAGATTTTCCTTCAAGTAGGTAGTCCATCCACCAGGCACATACGTATTTGGGTATTGGTTTCCTTCCTTGTCAATAAATTTAACCCCAAGAATGTAAGTATCTTCCGACCTTTCAAACTGGCGATCATAGGTTAATTCACTATGGAGGTAA
Source organism: Fulvivirga sp. (assembly GCF_040218215.1). Lineage (NCBI taxonomy): Bacteria > Pseudomonadati > Bacteroidota > Cytophagia > Cytophagales > Fulvivirgaceae > Fulvivirga > Fulvivirga sp. Next base: position 165,475 of record NZ_JAVJQL010000011.1, on the reverse strand, counting down.
AGAAATATTAAAAGTGCTGCGGCCAGGCCTACCGAAAGACCAAGAATATTAATAACAGCATATACCTTTTGCTTGGCGAATGCACGGAGTGCAACGGTGAAATAATTTTTTAGCATGATGAGTTGTTGTTTTTGACCTCGGCAAGGTAGTGATTAGCAGTAAGTTAAGAATGGAAATTTTGTAACAAGTTGTCACAGAATTGTACTTTATTGAATGAATAGGGTAATTTCAATCAAAATGAAATTGCTATGATATTTATTGCTCGCTTGCTGCTTAGTCTGATATTCCTTGTCTTGTCAGCACTTCATTTCTATTGGGCAACCGGAGGCAAATGGGGGTTGGATAATTCTGTGCCTACGAACTTAGAAGGTAAAAAAATGTTGAAAACAAGTGTGCTTTCATGCATTGTAGTTGGTTTAGGGCTATTAACTTTTTCTTTATTTTATTTACTGCCTTTGTTAAATATCGTACTCCCCTCATTTACCAATTTCCTTCATTGGGTCATACCTTCTATCTTCTTACTAAGAGCTATAGGTGACTTTAAATATGTCGGGTTCTTCAAAAGTGTAAGAACAACCAAATTCGGGCAACTTGATACTAAGTACTTCTCGCCACTTTGTGTGCTATTGGCCGGGCTGGGGTTTATTGTAGCAATTATATAATAAAGTTCAGTTCCAACCATTTTCCAATGCATGGTGTCTTTAAGGTGTATAAAATTGAAAATCATGAAAAATCGCATTCTAACTAACCTGGTAATACTTTTTATCAGCATCGTTGTCATATTGCTACTTTCTAAATGCAGCAAAGAAGAAATAATAGTTTGTGGCATAGAAAATGTCTGTGGTGACGGTGAAGACTCGAGTTGGTTTGCCGAAGAGGTAGAGAGCCAGAGTGAAATGTATAACAAGTACTTTTATGTTATCAAGGCTACATATCGAGGAGAAGTTGTATTTGTTTTTCAAAACTGCTGCCCGTTCTGCTCCACTATTGTCTCAGTAAGGAATTGTGCGGGAGCAACTTTAGGATATCTTGGCACTGGTGAGGACGCAATAAATACCGATGAGATATTAAACCCTGTTATTTTCTGGAAAGCGCCAGAAAACGAGTGTGTGTTTACTAATTAACCAAGACCTTCCATAGCCTTAATAATATCTTCCTGCTGCCTTACCTTTTCAATATGTTCCGGAGGGGCTATCCTATCCTCACATTCTGCCCAAGCACAACGCTCGCAGGTATTATTCACTATTCTTGACTTAATATCAGGATCATCGATGAACTTAATCCTTTTCTTCAAGTTGGATTCTATGTAAAAACCAATTGTCACACTGATGCTTTCAATAGGGTTTGAAATGTTCGGGAAGGCAAGCGACAAGCAGAAATAATCGTCTTCGGTACCATAGTATTTAGAAATCTGAGCACCTGTAATTATCTCATTGGCATCACCCATCCTGGAAGTGGCCCGAAGCTGCTTAATCATCCTGATAGCCAACCACCTCCTGCAATAGTGCTCATTCAAGCCATTGGCATGCGGACTGTGGGCTCTTGATAAATGCAATTCTTTTGTTAAATCGTACTTTGAGAAATTATCTGTGCCTACAAATCTTAAAAAGAAGAGGTTCTTTATACCAAAATGCTGTGGTAAAATATTAGTCAACCGCTGCATCAATAGCTCTGGAGTTGCTGCATACTTATCAATCAAGTCAATGAGCATTTGGTTGTTCAGTTTTGGCAATGCAGCTACACTTCTGATGTCAGCCACCACCTGTGACTCAGGCATGATCACCGCTGCTGAAAAATAAGAGGCCTTATAATTGTTAAGTATAGCATCAAAACCATAAACCTTTTGTGGAGGGGTCTCTTCTGGCCTTTTCTTAATTTTTAAATATTGAAAGGCCAATTCCCTACCTAACAAAAAACTCTGCTGCGCCTCAGTTAAGCCTTCATTCAATAACAATTTCTTATTTGACTTTACGTAATAAGATCTTAAGTCCCGTAAAGGGGCGATGGTTGATAATGAATCCCTGTCAACGGTAATATCAAATTGACTTTTTAATAGGTTCTCAAGTTGGTTGAAATCAATGGTCTGATCTTGATTCACCCCACACGACTCACGAAAAGCTTCTGCTGCGTCTTCCAGCTCTTTAAAGTAGTTGTCATGCATCTCCTGATAAGAGCGTAATGCGGCATAGTAAAAGTGCTCACCTCGCATTTCATAATTACGGGCAATATTGATCACAGAAGTGATAAAAGCATTGATCTTTTCAGGGTCTTGAGAGACTAGCTCTATAATTTTTTGAGGATCAAGGCCAAAGGTCTCCAATGGAAACTCCTTAAAAAGATCAGATTGCAAAAGGCTGATTACAGGCTCAAGTTTTTTAGAAACCTGCAAAGAAACCAGGTAGTCATAACTCACTTCCAGCGCAGCTGCCAACACCATGATCTTATCGCCCTTAGGGTATTTTTTACCCTTTTCTATTTCACTGAGATAAGACATAGACAAGCCTGATTTCTCAGACATCTCCTGAAAAGACAAGCCCTTGCTTAGTCTTAAATCACGCACCTTGAGACCCAAAATATGCTTCAGTGAAAAATTACCATCGATCATGAGATCAAAGATATGTAATTATTGAGTAAAATTTCTTTTAGCGAATTTTCGCTATTAAAGAATATTTTCTATATTAGCCCCTGATTCAACTTTTAAAAACCAAATAATATGATAGCAACCACTGAAAAAATCCCAATCGGAATGAAAGTTCTGCCCGAGGTGAGTGCAGATTTTAGCACCGTGCTTACCCCAGAGGCACTATCATTTCTTAATGCCTTGCATCAAAAGTTCAATGAGCAGCGTCTTGAACTTTTGAAAGCCCGAGTGGAGCGCCAAAGAGCCATCGACTCAGGTCACATGCCTGATTTTCTTGAAAGCACTAAAGCTATAAGAGAGGGCGACTGGACTGTAGCCCCCATCCCACAAGATTTAATTGACCGCAGAGTGGAGATCACTGGTCCGGTAGAGCGAAAAATGATTATCAATGCCCTCAACTCTGGTGCTAAGGTTTTCATGGCTGACTTTGAAGACAGTAACAGTCCTAACTGGACCAACACCGTTCAAGGGCAAATTAACTTAAGGGATGCTATTGATGGCACTATCACCTTTGAACATCCTAAAACCAAAAAACTTTATAAGCTCAATGAAGAAACGGCTGTTCTTTTTGTTCGCCCAAGAGGCTGGCATTTGGAAGACAAGCACATTCTTGTCAATGATCAGCCCATTAGCGGTAGTCTGTTAGACTTCGGGCTATATTTCTATCACAATGCTCAAAACCTGATTAATAAAGGTAGTGGGCCGTACTTCTATTTACCTAAACTGGAATCGCATCTTGAAGCAAGGTTATGGAATGATGTTTTTGTTTTCGCTCAGGATTATTTGAGCATCCCTCAAGGCACAATAAAAGCAACTGTACTAATAGAAACCATTACAGCAAGTTTTGAATTGCATGAAATTCTTTTTGAGTTAAAAGAACACAGTGCTGGACTCAACTGTGGTCGTTGGGATTATATTTTCTCCTATATCAAAAAATTTAAAAACCTTGAAGGTTTTATCATGCCGGACAGGGCGCAGATTACCATGGATGTTCATTTCATGAAATCTTATGCCCAGGCTGTAATCAAGGCTTGTCATAAAAGAAATGTTCATGCCATGGGCGGCATGGCTGCTCAAATTCCTATTAAATCTGACCTTGAAGCCAACGAAATTGCTTTGGAAAAGGTAATGGCCGATAAGGAAAGGGAAGCTAAAATGGGACATGATGGCACCTGGGTTGCACATCCGGATTTAGTGAAGGTGGCGGAAAGCGCATTTAACAGGAATATGCCTACCAAAAACCAGATCCACATTAAACGAAACGATTTAAACATCACTGCTAAGGATATATTAAAAGTGCCTAAAGGAACCATCACCGAAGCAGGGTTAAGGACTAATATCAATGTTGGCATTCTTTATATTGAAAGCTGGCTGCAAGGCAATGGCGCGGCAGCGCTCTATCATTTGATGGAAGATGCCGCTACTGCCGAAATATCAAGAACCCAGGTTTGGCAATGGATAAAGAACAAAGCCAAATTGGAAGATGGACGCAAGATTGATGAAACACTTTATCAGGAATTGAAAAACGAAGAGTTGGTAAAAATCAAAGCTTATGTGGGTGATGAATACTATAAAAATGGTCAATTCAAAAAGGCAATTGAGCTTTTCGATCAACTAGTTCTGACTAATGAATTTGAAGAATTTTTAACCTTAAATGCTTACCTACTAATCGACTGAAACCATGACCAAGGAAGATCAAATAGAAAAACTATATAACGACTGGATGACGAATCCACGTTGGAAAAATGTAAAAAGACCGTACATCGCGGAAGATGTGGCGAAATTGAGAGGTTCAGTGGTTGTTGAGCATACATTGGCTAAGCTTGGAGCAGAGAAGTTATGGAAAAAGCTAAATAATCAACCATTTGTAGCTGGACTTGGCGCCCTTACCGGGAACCAGGCCATTCAGGAAGTAACAGCAGGCTTAGAAGCTATTTACTTAAGCGGATGGCAGGTGGCAGCTGATGCAAACCTGGCAGGCGAGATGTATCCTGACCAGTCACTTTACCCTGCTGATTCCGTACCTAAGGTGGTAAAGAGAATTAATAACGCACTGATGCGCAGAGATCAGATTCAAAGTGTAACTGGCGAATCGGACATAGACTGGATGGTGCCGATAGTTGCAGATGCTGAAGCAGGTTTTGGTGGTAATCTGAATGCTTTTGAACTGATGAAAGCCATGATCGAAGCTGGTGCTTCTGGTGTTCATTTTGAAGATCAGCTCTCATCAGCTAAGAAATGTGGACATCTGGGAGGCAAAGTGTTAGTACCAACACAAGAGGCCATTAACAAGTTAGTAGCTGCGAGACTGGCAGCTGATGTGATGGATACACCCACCCTATTGGTAGCACGCACAGATGCTGAAGCAGCTAATCTAATTACTTCTGATATTGACCCAAGGGATCATAAGTTCTTAACTGGTGAACGCACTGCTGAAGGTTTCTATGTTGTAAAAAATGGACTAGCTCAGGGTATAGATCGTGGATTGAGCTATGCACCCTATGCAGATCTAATCTGGATGGAAACATCAAATCCAGATCTTGGATTAGCACGAGAGTTTGCGCAGGCAATCAGAGAAAAATATCCAGAACAAATGCTTGCCTATAACTGTTCTCCTTCTTTCAACTGGGCTGCTAAGCTGTCGGTTAAAGAAATGGAAACGTTCAGGGAAAATATCGCTGACATGGGTTATAAATTTCAGTTCATAACACTTGCTGGTTTCCATGCTTTGAATACCTCAATGTTTGAGCTTTCAAAAGCGTATAAATTAAGAGGAATGGCCGGCTATAGCGAACTGCAGGAAAGGGAGTTTGCACTACAATCAGAAGGTTTTAGAGCTGTAAAGCACCAGACTTTTGTAGGCACCCAGTACTTTGATAGCATTCAGAATATCGTGCAGCAAGGAAACTCTTCAACCACTGCTATGAAAGGCAGCACAGAAGAGGCACAATTTGTAAAGTAACAATTCAACCTAAACCAAATAGATAAAGCGGCTTACCTTTCAGTAAGCCGCTTTTGTTAGTCATTCAAAATAGTAAATACCTTTACCATTTCATTTCCTTCCTCATCAACCACAACAAGCACGTGTTCACCCTTAGCTCCATCAATTTCCATTTGATGAAAATCACGCGTACTACCCAAATATTCACCATCTAAATGCCAAAATAAATCTTTACCAGCTGTGCGATATGCAACTTCAAAAATTGCGCTTCCTCTGCTGCCATCCAGCTGCGTAGGGATAAAGACTTTGCTGGTGTTTTTAGGATATATGAACTCCATCAAAGGGTCCGAATCAAAATCCATGCAATCTTCTCTAAACGGTGGTAGAGTTGCATATAAAGGCGATTTTCTTTTGTAGTACCACTCTTGCATAGGAGGTAAAACAAACCATTTCTCGTTTACAATTTCAGAAGGAAGTGCGCAATCTGCGTTTACCTGCCAGAGTCTATCTTTGCTTAAATGCACTAGTCTATGATATGGGCATATTGGAGTCTTTTTGTTAGTGATGGGTAGTGCTACAGTATCAGCAGCTTCACAATATTGCGAAGCTCTATAGCCACTTTTTGTGCACACAGCCGCCTCCACCACATCATCAAGTGGCAATTCAAACCATGAAGTTCCTGGCAATTGATCAAACAATTCAAACATCAATGGCGCTGCTGCTGTAACTCCTGTCAACCCAGGCCTACCTTCTCCATCAGCATTGCCAACCCACACTGCTACCACGTATTCCGGTGTAGCACCCACTGCCCAGGCATCCTTATTTCCAAAACTTGTACCCGTCTTCCAGGCTATGTGCCTACTGGAAGAAAAGGACTGCCAGCCATCTTCACTCACCGGGCGAGTGACCTCCTTCATGGCATTAAAGGCATGATAGATGGCCGCTGCCGAAACAACTTTCATAGATTTTGTAGATTGCTCTCTTTCTGATTCAATAATATTTGACCTAAACCAATCTGAACTTGGATATGCAACACCACCATGCTTTAAAACCCTGGCCATGCCACTGTACATGCTTGCCAAATCGAGAAGTTGGGCTTCAGCACCACCAAGTATCAATGACAAACCATAATGACTGGAAGGAAAACGTAACGATGACATTTTCATTTTTTTGAGATCGTTGTAAAACCGATCTACTCCATACTGCTGCAGCAAACGAACAAAAGGCACATTAAGGGAGCGATAAAGTGCCTCATTTGCCCTTGCGACTCCGTCAAAAGACGGGAAATAGTTTTTTGGAACATAACCGGAAATATAGGTGGGAACATCAGGCACCAGCATTGTTGGGAGCAATTCTCCGTTGGTAAGTGCCGAAGCATATAGAAAAGGTTTAAGTATACTGCCTGTACTTCTATTGGCAATAACAACATCTACATCGTTATCATGCTCTTTGGTATAATTGGCATTGCCTACATAGGCAAGTACACTTCCATCCTCTACTTTTACAAGGACTGCCGCGGCATTGTATATTTCATTATTAGTCAAATACTGTACGTGATTATTTAAAATGCGCTGTGCATTACGCTGTAGGTTAGATTTAATTGTAGTAGCCGCCCTCTTTCCGGGGCTTTTAGAATAAACCCTGTCCAAAGCATGTTGCGCTACATTAGGGAGTTGTTGGGGTTCCCCTGGCAATGGTTCCAACTTAGAAAGTTGATTGGTTTCCTCATCAATCACATCCATTTCCAGAAGCTTGTCGAGAAGGAAATCCCTTTTTCTTTTTAGAATATCATGGTTCTTACCGGGGTAAATTAAAGCTGGTGCATTGGGGAGTACAGCCAGAGCTGCATATTCGGCCCAGGACAACCGAAAAGGAGAACGGCCATAATATCGCCATGAAGCTGCTTCCAAGCCCACCACATTTCCACCAAAAGGTGCATTGGAAGCATACATTTCTAAAATCCTTTCTTTAGAATAATTGACTTCAAGATGCAGTGTAATAAATGTCTCAATAATCTTTTGATACAGATTTCTTGGCTTACCATCCCTGAGCAAACGTGCTACTTGCATGGTGATGGTGCTACCGCCTTGAACAATTTTGCCTTCAGCAATATTTACTTTTATGGAACGAAAAATAGAAGCTGGATTAATGCCAAAGTGATAATAAAAATATCGATCCTCGAAGGCTAGAATGCATTTTTGGAACTTTAGAGGAATGGAATCAGCAGAAGGAAAACGCCATTGTCCATCAGAGGCTATTCTAGCTCCCAACAAAACCCCTTCAGTAGACTCAAGAACAGTTGCCGTAGGTTTTTCAAATTCCGGATTAGGTATAATAAATCTTGAAAACAAAAGCAGGGTAATTAACCCTGCCATTGCCCATTTGATATATTTTTTCACTTTAATCTTCATCCCTACAAGGAATTATTTTATTCCCCTGGGCGTACTACTTCAACCCATTTTCCAGCTTCTCTGGCAAATATCTCATTGTCATACATGCATTCTGCTGACACCGCAGGCAGATAAAATTTGCCTAAGTACGCAGCATTAAGAAGGATCTTAAACGTCTTAGTGAATCCGCCACTATTATAAGTACTATATCTACTCAAATTAAAATATGTAAGCACCCTGTCATCTCTTATATCCTGATATTGTGGGACATCTACCCTGTTTAATGCTTCATTACCATCCATTCTTGTATTTAGGATTTCCCACCCTGATGGGAAAATCTGAGTTATGGCCATGTCTTGAAGATAAATATTTGGATTATTGTGGCTGACGGTCACCAAGGCTGCAAAATCTGTTCCCTGCTCAATCTTTGTTGGATCGATGTTGCCCCCATCCATATTCTGGTATTTAACTGAAATTGAAAGGTTTTTACTCTCTGAAATTTCTTCCCCCTGTGGCGCAATACCTGATACCACCATTCTAGCAAATAATACCCCTTCACCACGGTTAGTTACTTTTGCTGTTCCTGATTTTCCTTTTGAGACATCAACTTGTACAAGTTTCAAAGGCAGATTAGAAATCATATCTTCCTTTTTGCCATTGATATCATATTTAAATTTCATCTCTTTTGAAGTTCCGCTAGTACCAGCATACTTAACCATCGCCAATAAACAATATGCAGTAGATTGTGTACTCATCCATTGTTTGCCAGATAATGCACTGGATATTTGCTTCGCAAGAGATATTGCCTCTGTTTTTCTATTCATTACACTCATAGCCTCAAGCATCATCGCATTATCTCTATCTACTGAACCATAGGTGTAGCTGTCGTTACCTTTAGTAGGTACATAAGTGCTTAAATTACCTATCAATTGATTGGCTATATTAGATTGGCCAGCCAGATGGTAGGACAACGCCAGCCTCCAAATACCAGTAAGTCCCATCTTGTTATCTGCCTTTAGCCTATTCATTGCCCCAATTTCCGGCTTACCCGCCAGTGCCAAAGTATAAAGCCTGTAGGCTTGAGCGAAGTCATATCGATAATTGACATGATTACCTCTAGAGTCCGTAGTTGTGACAGGACTATAATTTCTTGCCGTTCGTTGTTGATATTGAATCCATTTGTTTTTCAACCCTATTGGTAATGTAAAACCTTTAGCTTCTGCCTCTAGCATAAAGTGTCCGGCATAGCTCGTAGCCCAGTCACTGGATGCTGTTCCGTTCGGCCAGTAGCTAAATCCTCCATCGCTGAATTGGAAACTATTAAGTTTTCGTAGTGCTGATTTTACATTGTCAGACATTCGGGCTTGTACCTTAATATCAATTTCCATTACATCTGCAATATAAAGCTGCGGGAAAGCCTGAGAGGTAGTCTGCTCAATACAGCCATGAGGGTACTCAATCAAATACTTAAGTCTGCGCTCAAAATCAACAGGGGGGATATTCGATAGTTCAAGGCTTGCTGAATTGGTTCCTGTAATACCAAATAACTCATAATTAAGATCAGCAGATTGACCTTCTTCAATTACTGCTTCCACAAACTTTGACGATACAGTATTCGGGATTCTTACTTCCAACTCTATCGGATATGAAGCCTTTTCCCTTCCCGAGGTAACAGTAACATTAAGCTCTCCTTTTCCAATAGCTTGCGCAACTTCTAATTCAAAATTTACTACCTGATCTCCTACCTCGTTAAAATGAATCTTCTTAATACTTTCAAAACCTTTTTTAAACTTGTCATTAGCCTCCACTTTAATGGTAACATCCTTCACTTTAGTATCCATTGCAAAAACAGTGACAGGAAGTTTTACAACCTCATCAGGGCCTAAAACCCTTGGAAGGGTAGCCAGTACCATCAATGGTTTTTTAACTGGAGTTGTCTTTTCTGCATTTCCATAGGCTCCATCCTGGCCGGCAATGACCATAGTACGCACTGAACCTATATAATTAGGAATATCAATCTCGTGATTGTTAGTTCCTCCTCCTTTCAATTCATAAGGCCCATAAAAACGAACCATAGGTTTAAAGCGGTTCACCTTTTCTTTAGCACCCCCGCCTAGGTCTTCATCACCACCTACACTTAATAATCTCTCTAACTTTCCTCCATAAGCACCAAGCACATAGTCATAAAGATCCCAGGTTTTGACCCCTAATGCTTCGCGAGCATAGAATACAGGGTGTGGATTAGGTGTACTGAACCTGGTAAGATCCAATAGACCATCATCAACAACTGCCACAGTATAAGTCATTTTTTTACCATTCTTTTCTGAGATTTTAACGTCCACTTTAGTTTCAGGTGCTAACTCATCAGGCATAACTATAACTGGCTCCAGATGTGTTTGTGGATCAGAAACCGCAATAGGAATCACACCATAGAGCCTGATGGGCAAATTGTTGTCATGGACATGCGGCTGAAGCATAGTAACACTTACAAATGCGTTAGGTGCCATGTCCGGAGTGATGGTCAGGCTATGGTTAACTTCCTTACCATCCACCTCTATCCAGGTGGCCTGCAATACCTTAGAACCCGACTCAACAGTAAGCAATGCTCTTCCCTTATCACTTGCAGGGATAGAAATTTTGGCGGCTTCACCTACTTTATACTCACCTTTGTCGGATGAGAATGAAAGCATGGATGCACCTCCCGGGTTCTCTCTTGTTCCTCTTCCAGCCCAGCCTGGCCAATCTATGTAAACAATCTTTCCTGTACTATGGCCACTTTCCTTATCTGTAACCCGCACCATATAACGGCCCCAGTCAGGGTATTCAATTTTAAAATTAAAAGAACCCTTCCCATTAACTGTTTTAGCTTTAAACTTTTGTACCCACCCTTTGTATGAGCTACCAACATAGTTGGCCAAATACTCATCAGATGAATCCCACCACCATCTCCAATTCAATTTATATACTACCACATCCAGGTCATCAACGCTCACCTGCTTGCCATCAGGATCAACTGAAACCAGGTTTACTGTATGAAGAGTATCTGTGAGAAGCATTCCTCTTCTATCTCCTTCAGGAGTTTTTATTCCTATATATCGCTCAAATGGAGAATATGGAATAGAGTATCTGTCAATACTAAAATCACCACTTTCTTCGAATACGCGGGTAACAAAGTTGGCCTTTAACATACCTGGTGCGGTATCATGAACCTTAATATTGGATGTTACTTGTGCATTTCCATTCTGGTCAATGTTACTATCAAAAATCACCTGTTCTTCGGCACTAAAATTTCTTGCAGGATCAGTAAAATGATAGTCTGGGAATTTGTCAAATTTTGTTGCAGCCTGAGTAAGTGTAACACCTACTTTAGCTCTTAAATTTCTTGCCGGAGCTCCATGAAGCCATGATACAGTCATATCCCCTTTAACATCAGGCCTATTTACCGCAATTCTGTCAACCCCAAAATCTAACTTTACCTTCAAACGGTTAGGTTTGATTGCTTCAATTTTTATAATCTTAGTAAACGTTGCCCCACCTACTTTCATTTTTGCTGTCCAGTTACCAGTAGGTGCTTCCGGGTCAGTACTTACTGTAAAATTGTAGAACCCATTAAGACCAATATTTTGAATTTTTCTATGAGTAATCTGACCAAGAGGGTTGGTTAGCTCAAATATTACCGGGTGCGATTCAGGCAATACCTTAGCTTTATCTTCAAGCATTAAGTTCAAGAATAGTGTGTCACCAGGACGCCATACCCCTCTTTCTCCATAAATAAAACCTTTCAGCCCATTCTGCACCACCTGGCCGCTAACATCAAACTGACTTAAAGACAATGAAGATCCATCATCCAGCTTAAGGTACCCGCGTTCAGCTCCATTTTTGGCTACCAACAAATAAGGTTTTGATTCGAGATCAATGGTGATCATGCCTTGTTGGTCTGTTTTTGATGTGCCGATAAGTTGGTTTTGATAGTTAAATATTTCTATGTCAATGCTCGCCAGAGTTGCAGTAGTTCTTATGTCTGTAGCGGCAATCAGCATTTTTTTGTCTTTGCCTGCCTTAGCTATCAGACCAATGTTTGACGCCAGAATGTTTCTAGATACTTTTCTATTTTGTCTGTAGTAGGTAGGATGACAAGGGTTATCACGTTCTTGCCAATCATAGTCGTAATAATATTCATCCTCATAATAGTCTTCATAATAATCCCACTCAGAGTTTTCATAAGAAGCTGGGGCATCCCAATTCTCATCTAAGTCTCCTTCTTCCTCATCGGCTGTATCATCTTCACATGCATAGAGGGAGTATGACCTTCTGAAACCTATTTCAACCCTATAAATGGCACCTGGCTCCTGAGTTATAATCTTAGAAAGGTCGAGTGTGAAATTGTTCCAATTGCCATAGTCAATCTGATTTTCAGAGGTCAGATTAATCTTTTTCTGTACAATAGGTCTGCCTACTCTTGTAAGCTGTGAGGAACCACTAAGATTATTTACCTGTAAAAACTGTCTAATGTTACTTTCATAAATCCTTACAATTTTAACATCAACTGCTTCAAGATTTACCGCTTCAAACGGAAATACCATTCCATCAGTGCCGGGAAGAATTGTGCCATTACCTGATATTCTTACCGCTGGTTTTACCTCTACAAAGTTTACCTCAACTTTTTCAGCCTTGGACAACTTGCTTCCCATAATGTTTTTGATTCCGGTTGTCAGGTAGATGATTTTATTTCCCTTAAGCCTGTCATCGGGGTAAACTTTTACTTCACTGTCTTCAATTACAAATTTCAAGTTCGATTCTCCTTCAACTCTTATCAGGCCTTCGAGGTCCTGATCTTTCTTAACGGGGTCAGAAAATTGGATCTTAATAAACTGGCTAGGTGACTGCACAACAGTCGCTGACATCATTTTAAAATCTGAGAGCGCTGGTATCTCATACTTTTTGTTACCAGATATGTCCAAACCAATATCTTTTCCAGACCATTCCAACAGCACATATCCTGCCTGATCTTTTCTTACCACACTATCAATGGCATAATAATGGGTCTTGCCAGAAGCATCATGCGTCCAACGAATCTTCAATCGTTTATTATTCTGTTCTGCATGCAGAAGTTTCTCAACTTCCTCACCCGACAAATAATCAACAGAATTTAAAGAACCCTTTAAAAAACTCCATACCAGGCTTTTGTCATCATAAGTTGTAGTTCCTTCAACAAATACCTCAAATGACTGCTCAGGAGTCTTAACCTGATAGTTAAAAGTCTGAAATTTTGATTCTACATCAAGTACCTTACCCAATTCAAACTCTATCTGATAGGTAGTAGCAGAAGTAAGATACTCTTTAGGTCTAAATTCTATAGTTTGATTATCGATCCAGAATGCTTCTCCGGCAACTGATGGCGAGAAGTCAAAAAGATTCATATCTATTTGACCTTGAGGTTCAGTAAACTGCTTGCTGGCATCAGCTAAATGAATAGTAAGAAATGCTGTTTTTGATATATAGCCAGACGTAAAGCTGCTAATATATTGGCCAAAGGCAGGATCAACTTTAGAATCTTGATCTTTCTTGCCACAACTAGCAATAGAAACAAGTATTGCCAGAAGGCCGATTAATTTAAATAGAGATGGTTTCATCAGGGAAATAATAAGGGATTAAACAAAAGCACTAAGTTGAGCATAATATCACAAATTTTGAGTAAACAAAGTGCTATTTTGTATTTAATTCATCCCAAAAAATAATGGGAGTGCGTAAACTTGTGAGAAACAGCTATTTCCTAAATCAAAACCTCCAAATCCGTACCCTTCAAATCTTCAGGTTTGTCAATATCATTAAGTGTTTGGGTGGTGCTGTAGGACATTCCCTGATTTTTAATAAGCTTAACTGTTTGAGAAAAAACTTCAGAGTGACTCCATTCTTTAAGACCAAATATTGAAGGTTCAGGACGCTTCATTCCAATTAAGTAATAGCCACCATCCTTTGCTGGCCCCAAGACAGTATCACTCTCATTTAGCAGTTCAAAACCCCTCATAATGATATCAGCCGTAAGTGTATAAATATCAGTGCCTATTAATGCTACTTGCTGATACCCATTGCTGATACCTTCTTCAATAGCATAATACATCTTCTCTCCAAGCGTGTCACCTTTTTGAAGGTATTTTTGATATTTTTCATTATCCCAGCTATCTTCCCTATCAATAAACGATGAATAATAAACAGCCTTATCAATCGGTAAATCTGCAGTTACCTCCTGGGCCTTATTGATCAATTTATAATAAATAGCCAGAGCCGCCTCATCACCCAAGGTTTGGGCGAGCCTTGTTTTAGTTTTACCAAGCTCTGGATTTCTCGCAAAAATGATCAACAGCCTACTCATAGACCTTAACCCCCTTATAGAGCCATTGCGACCAGGATTTGTTATAAGTGTGGACACTGTCAGTGTGTGCGCCCTTATTATCGACTACTTTATGCCCCTTATTTTTCCACTCGAATATACCCCCATAAAGATTAAGCACATTTTTATAGCCAAGCTTCTGTAGTTTTTCACCTATTTTCTCACTCCTATAGCCAACCGAGCAGTATACAACAACTGTATCGTCCATTGACAACCCTTTAAGCATATCCTTATCAAAAGAATCATAGTCGATAAATTTCGCGCCATCTATGTGACTAACTGTAAACTCCTCTTTTGACCGTGCATCTAATAAATTAATATTCTCACTCTGAAGGCGCTTGGAAAGCTCTTCTTCTTTTATGATGGGAACGGTATTATTTAGCAATGATGTTATCTTTTCATCAAATGTCTTTTGTCCCATACACGCATTGGTTAATAATACAATCAGCCAGGAAGCTACATTAATGATTCTCATTTTCATAATTCAAATTCCATCTGTATTTACCAAAAATTTCATAAATCATAAATCCGATTACCGCAACATACTCAACCACAGTTATCCATAATTGTTCCTGAAAACCATTAGCAGTGTAACCGGCATACGTAAAGAAAATCAAAAATGACCACAGTACTGCATAACGATACTTTGTAAAAATACTGAGTATAACCAAGGAAGAAATATACCATGGATGCACAGTGGTAGACATTAGCAAGTGAAAAGTCAACACAAGTAACCAAGGGTAAGCTATAGATAGTTTTCTTGGATAGAAGATACTAATAATCAAGATTCCCAGCAGACTAGAAAGCGCCAAGTCTTTACCTGCCGTTTCAATAATGTTATAACCTCTATCCCAATAGCCATATTCACGCACCAGGTAATATATACTGGCATTAAATTCAAATTTTTGAAAGTACAAACCAACACTCTCCCTCATTCCTTTGATGAACTCACTATTTAAAAATGGTGTAAATAAAATGATTATAAACAGTCCGGTCAGAGCATAAAGTATTAAAGCTTTTTTCACTTTCATCTTTTTCAATAAAGCCGGTAGTAGCATCAATGGAAGCAGCTTAGCAGCAACAGATAGCGCCAAAAACCCAGCAGTATTTAGCATTTTCATTTGCATGAAAAAGTACATAGCTGCCACCAAAAAGAAGATCATAAATGCTTCAAAGTGTAGGTTACCAGTCAACTCTAAAATTATAAGTGGGTTTAGCGCATAGATCAAAATATTGGTCTCAGGCAGTTTCCATTGTCTCAAAAGTTTTACTCCAATAAGTATAGTTCCTACTTCAGCAGCAATAATAAAGAGGCGAATTATACCTGCACTAATCAATATGGAGTTAGTAGGAGCTGCAGCCATCCAAAATAGAAATTGAGCAAAAGGCGGGTATATTGTAAAGTAATTTGGAGAATTGAGTTTACTATACAATTCAACGGTTAACCCGTCAACTGAAACATTATTTTCTATGTAATGAGAAGGTAAATATGCGAAAGGATTAACACCTGCGTCAATTAACTTTCCATCCCAAACAAATCGATAAATATCATCGGATAGATTTGGAAATGAAGCTAATAATAGCACTCTAAAGGCAATGGCTGAATATATGAGAATTTGCAAATCCTTTGCCTTCCATTCCTTATTTATAGTCCACAAGTACAGTCCAAATAGTGCGGCATAAACAATTGAGATATCAAAAGTCTGAGTGCGTTCAAGAAAATAGGCAAAATAAAAATATAGAATTGCTGAAAGGGCAACTACAGGCCAGAGCTTATTTAAACTCACCTTTTCAGGCATGGCTTATCGTTTTCACAGACTGGTAAAAAACCGTAGCAAAACCCAGGGCCAGCATGATATGAAAAACCATCAACCCCCAGTCATTTAGCATGATTCCTGCCGCAACACCCCCTACAAAATACAAACTCAAAAGTCCTTCAAGTATGATTAGTAAATTGATTTTTGGTTTGACATAAATATTGTTTTTCCAGCTGTCTGTTTTGTTGACAATATTAAATTTTGGTGTTCTGATAAAATCGCTTTTAAACCCAAAAAGACCTTCTAAAACTGCCAGCCCATTGTGTAATGACAAACCCATTGATACTGTAAGAAACATTGGGAATATTCTAAAGAAATGTCTTTTTGTATTCATCGGGTTAGTTTGTTTTGAAGCCACCCAATAGAAGAAAGCAATGGAGAAAAAGCCCAAAAGAAATATACTACCAAGATCAAATATCAACTCTAGTTTTGGATTGGCATCTTTAATAAAGAGCATTGGAATACTTAGAATAGAAGCCAAAAGCAAACAAACGAACACTGAACTATTAAATAGGTGAAAGACAGCATGTACTTTGCTGCTAAATTTTATTTTTGACCTTAACACCTTCCAAAGGTTCTTTCTGGCCGTTTCTGCAGCGCCTTTGTTCCACCTATACTGTTGCGATTTTATTGCGGACATGATCACTGGTAATTCAGCAGGAGCAACGCAATCTTCTAAATACTTAAAATTCCATCCTTTCAGCTGAGCCCTGTAGCTCAAATCAATATCTTCTGTCAATGTATCAGCTGACCAACCACCTGCATCTATAATACACTGCTTTCTCCAAACTCCTCCAGTACCATTAAAATTGATAAAACTACCTGCATGACTACGCCCCGACTGCTCAATTGAAAAATGTGCATCAAGTCCAAACGCCTGAAGTTCGGTCAATATTGAATAATCTTTATTGAGGTGGCCCCAGCGGGTTTGCACCACGCCAGTATTATCTTCAAATTGATTAACAGTTTTTATCAGAAAATCTGGAGTAGGGACAAAATCAGCATCAAAGATGGCTATGAATTCCCCTTTACAAATCTCCATCCCATATTGTAGTGCACCAGCCTTAAAACCCACTCTATCTGGTCTGCGGATATGTTCAATATCCAGCCCTTTGGTCTTCCATTCAGTAACTTTTTGTGCTATTATATCAACCGTTTCATCCGTAGAGTCATCCAACAATTGAATTTCTAGTTTGTCCTTTGGGTAATCAAAAGCAGCAACTGCATCAATCAGTCGATTAACCACGTATTTTTCATTATAAATTGGCAGCTGCACAGTTACTGTAGGCAACTCTTTTAATTGAGTTGGTGTATTTACCTGGCTTCTTTTAGCCCTTATATAATGCACTACAAGGTGTAGCTGTCCAAGACTAAACATAAAGATGAACAGCAAAGTAACACAGTACAATATGATAACAATCCACTCCATTTACTCTACAAATACTTCAGTATAGTCCATATGATTTTATAGCCTGCTAAGATAGTACCTTTTACAGTACCAGATATCTTTGAAAACCCAATTCGCTTGCGATAGTTCACAGGTACCTCCACACATTTCATTTTCATTTTAGCTGCCTTGAGTTGCATCTCCACCGTCCAGCCATAAGTTTTATCCTGCATATCCAGAGCCATCAGTTTCTCGTACTTTATAGCTCTAAATGGCCCAAGATCAGTAAACCTAACATTATAAAACAACCTCATTAGGCTTGTTGCTAACCAATTGCCAAATACTTGCTGAGGTGTCATAGCTCCCCTTTCTTTTTTACCCAGCGCTCTGGAACCGATTACAAAGTCAATATCATCATCTATAATTGGTTTCAACAGGTAAGGTATTTCTTCAGGGTAATCAGAATGATCCGCATCGATAAAAACCACTATATCTGGCTTTACCTGTTTCATGGAGATATAATGCATGCCTTTTAAACAAGCACGCCCATACCCTTTAACCTCTTCTTTCAGTACAGTTGCCCCTGCTTTTACCGCTTCCTTTTCTGTCTGGTCTGTTGATGCATTGTTGACTACTATCACTTCTTCAACCAAACCCTTTGGGATTTCTTTTATTACTGAACCAACTCCATTCTCTTCATTGAAGGCAGGTATAATGACATTAACTATGTACTTCATAAATGGCTGCAAAGTAAGTGAATCTCTGCTTTACAAATTGTCACAATTGTTACCAATTAGTAAATAGGCAAAGTTATTTCAAATGTCGTACCGGTTAGGCCATCTGAAAATACTTCGATTTTACCATTTAGCTTGTTTATTGCCAAGTTAACAGCATAAAGACCAAGTCCTGCTCCTTGTGATTTTTCATGACCCCGTTTAAACATGTCAAATATTTCTCCTCTTATTTCATCCGCTATCCCTTGTCCATTATCTGAAAATGAAATTTTACATAGTTTCTTACTTAATTTTTTAGCTTCAATTTTTAATACAAGGCCAATATCTGACTTGAATTGAAATGAGTTCTTAGTTAATTCGCTAAGTGCAATTTCCAGCAAAAGCTGGTCAGACTCGATGGCAAGCCCATCATCAATATTCAACAGAAGCTCATAATTTTCACATCCAATTTGACCAGTCTGTGCTTCCAGTGTTTTAGATATAAACTGCTTTAAACCCAATGAAGTCTTATGCACTTTTCTTTGTTTAACCTCAAACACCGCATTTATGCTTTTAACCCTTGTGTCCAGTTGCATTACACTGTCATTGATCATTCCCAGGTATTGCTTAGAAGGTTCAAGGTCGTAATTTGCCAAATTGTAAATCCCTTTTATAGAAGCAATTGGTCCTTGGATATCATGTGATGATCGATATAAAAAGGTAGCCAAATCTTCATTGGCCAAAGTCAACTCCGCTGTTCTCCTTTTTACAATCTTATCAAGGTTCTGATTCCTTGCCTTAACAATGGCATTAGCCTCTTCCAGCGTCAAATTCGACTCTTTAATCAATTCATTTTGAATTTGAATTTCTTCATTTTGCTCTTCCAGCATACGCCTGCTATACTCTTCCTTTTCCAACGTGCTTTTCATAAAAGAATATAAGAAAAGCATAAAAGGAACGAACAGCACCGAGGTGACCGCTATGTTCTTTACCAAATCTGCGTTAGCTTTTGCAATAAAATCGTCAAACCTTTCGTCTACCTGAAGGTTGGCTACCACTTCTCCTTTCGAGTTTTTTATAGGAGCGAAAGCTGATAGCCATGTTCCATTTTCGGTCTTGTATTCATCTATTACGCCACCAAAATCATAATTCATTCTTAGTTGCGATGGATAATTGACAAACATATGACGGTAATAAGGCTCATCAGAGGAAGTAATAATAAACTCATATTCATCTGACTTACCATTGTACACCATTGTATAGATTGGACTGCTTAAATGGTTTAGCTCTTTTATCTTTTTCAGGATTTGATGAAGCTCCAAATAAATTGAATCGTCTTTGGAATTAATCAGGTCATTTTTCCTTTTGTAATTCTTTGAAATGTATTGATGATCATCTCCATCTATCATCATACTTGCCGTTACAGCTACTGACCTCAGCTTCTGTAAAACATGCTCCTTTGACTTTTTTAAACCCAAATAATGTGATGAGGCAATGAAATAAATAAGTAAAACGGCTATGCCAATCAGAACCACTAACATTAGCCTGTCCTTACCTCTTATATCCTTAATTATGTTTACTCCCATATCAGTTTGAACATAACGGTCTTAAGATGTAGGTGTTAACTTATTTGAGTCCGTCAACTGACATATGGTAAAAAAAAGAGGTCATTATTCTCATAATGACCTCTTTTGCTTTGTTTTAAATTCAGTTAGTAAGCTCTGGCAAAAACCACCTTACCTTTAGAAGGCTTTCCTGAATAGATACAAGTTCCTGCTTCTTCTTTAAAATCCAGCGTAATGCATCTAATAGTGGCCTTGGTTTCTTCTTTGATCTTATCTTCTGTTTCGGCTGTGCCATCCCAATGTGCAAGTACAAAACCTCCTTTAGTATCTAAAACCTGCTTAAATTCATCATAGGTTTCCACTTCAGTAGTATTGTCTGCTCTAAAATCAAATGCTCTTTTATAGATATTTTCCTGAATGTCTGTCATCAAATGATTGATATGAGCAACAGCATCTTCTACTTTAAATATCTGCTTTTCTTTAGTATCTCTTCGAGCAATCTCTAAAGTACCATTTTCCAAATCCCTTGGCCCAATAGCCACTCTTACAGGAACTCCCTTCAACTCATATTCGGCAAATTTCCACCCTGGTGAACTCGTATCCCTGTCATCAAATTTCACACTGATGTTCAGAGCCTGAAGTTCATTTTTCAATTTCTCTGCTACTTCACTTACTTGAGCTAATTGCTCCTCTCCTTTAAATATTGGGACAATAACCACTTGTATAGGAGCCAATTTTGGAGGCAATATTAATCCTTCATCATCAGAATGAGCCATAATCAATGCACCCATCAATCTTGTACTCACACCCCATGATGTACCCCACACATAATCTTCTTTACCATCTTTGCCTGCAAATTTCACATCAAATGCTTTGGCAAAGTTTTGTCCAAGGAAATGTGAAGTGCCAGCTTGCAGTGCTTTTCCATCTTGCATTAAAGCTTCAATGCAATAAGTATCTTCAGCTCCGGCAAACCTTTCACTCTCTGTCTTAACACCTTTAAGCACAGGCATAGCCATAAACTCTTCGGCAAAGGTTGCGTATACTTCTAGCATCTGCTTGGTCTCGTCAATAGCCTCACCTTTTGTTGAGTGCGCAGTATGCCCTTCCTGCCATAAAAACTCTGCCGTTCTTAAAAACAGTCTTGTTCTCATCTCCCAACGCACCACATTGGCCCACTGGTTAATAAGTAATGGCAAATCCCTGTAAGATTGAATCCAATTTTTATAAGTACTCCAGATAACCGCTTCACTGGTTGGTCTTACCACAAGTTCTTCCTCCAATTTGGCTTCTGGGTCAACAATAAGTTTTCCTTTATTATCCGGATCATTTTTTAGCCTGTAATGAGTAACTACTGCACATTCTTTAGCGAAACCCTCCGCATTCTTTTCCTCAGCTTCAAAAAGATGTTTTGGCACAAATAATGGAAAGTAAGCATTTGAATGCCCTGTGTCTTTAAACATTTTATCAAGTGCTGCTTGCATTTTTTCCCAGATACTAAACCCGTAAGGCTTAATTACCATACAACCTCTTACCGATGAATGCTCAGCTAAATCAGCTTTTTTCACCAATTCATTATACCATTGAGAATAATCTTCACTTCTTTTTGGTAATCCTTTCGCCATAACTAATTTCTGGTATGTTTTTTGTTTGTTTTAGAATAAATATTTATTGCGAGCAAATATAATGATATATAACCCTGCTTTTGGGAATTCTCGTTTAATAAATTATGTTTAGTAACCATAAACAAAAAGTGCCATGAAAACGATTAATAGAACTCTTACACTGATTATTGCCACCTTTCTTGTTATAAGTGGGCAGGTTGTCGCACAGGAATACGATGACATGTATTTCACACCTAAAGATCGTAAAGCGAAGAAAAAGCTCATGGCAACTAATTCTGAAGACTTAATAGTCGAAAACATTCAGACCAATTTTAAGGATGTTGACCCAAATGAGAGCTTCTCTCAAAAAAATGTCAATCCTGAATATATATCCCGTTATTCGGCTGACGAATATGAGAAAAATAATGGCTATGATGAAGATGAGTATTATGTAGAAGATGACTATTCGGCTACTGATGCTTATATAAACAATGCCAACTATGCTGTAAGGGACTATCGTGGTAATTACTCATATTTTAATGATTACTCTGATATTTTCTGGAGTGATCCGTTTTACTATCAAGGAACAATCTTTGATCCTTTGTACCGCCCTTACTATGGTGGCTTTTATCGTCCTGCATTTCGTCCTGGATGGTCAGTTTCTATTGGATTTGGCACTGGCTGGGGCTGGGGATATAGTGGCTGGAGAAGCAGCTGGGGTATAGGATACGGCTGGGGCGGTGGCTATGGCTGGGGTGGTGGATTTTATGACCCATGGTGCAGCCCATATGGTGGATTTTACAATTCTTTCTACTCACCCTATAACCGAGTAGTAATAGTCAACAACTATGAGTCCAGAGGTAACAGATCATTTACAAGAGGCTCAGGTCCTTCAAGATCAAATAGAACTGCCTACAATGGCAGATCATCTGCAAGTCGTTCAAGATATTCGAGTACTGTAGACAATGGGCGAACTAATGGGCGAACCGCCAGTAACTCTACTAGTGTAAGAAACAGGTACTCTGATAATGTAAGTAGCAGATCAAGCTACTATAGAAGGTCACAAGGATCAAGCTCTGTGGATGGTTCATCTTCAGGCACAAATTCAAGATCGACCTATAATGGTAGAACATCTGGTTCTGAAAACACCAGAACATACTCAAGACCTTCTACAGAGAGCAGATCAAGATCTTACGGTAGTTTTGATAACTCAAGATCTACGAATAGCACCAGATCTTATGGAAATACAAGGTCAAATAGCTCAAGAAGCTATGGTAATAGCAGAAGCTCTGGCTCAAGGTCTAACTGGGGCACTCCTAGTAATTCAGGAAGAAGCCGATCTGGCAGTTTCTCAACCGGTGGCAGCAATAGAAGTTCTGGTAGCAGGAGTGGCGTATCTTCTGGCAGCTCAGGGTCAGGAAGCAGAAGTGGTGTATCTTCAGGAAGTTCTGGCTCAAGAAGCAGTGGTTCTAGATCATCGTCAGGAAATTCCAGATCATCTGGTGGATCAAGAAGAGGTAATTAATAGCTTAAACACTATTAACATGAAATTAAAATCAGCGCTTATTATTATAAGCATGGCAACGCTTTGCGTGAATTATGGCCATGCACAGGATGCAAGTGACTTTGCTGGCACCGCACTTCAGCTGAGTCAGACTAGTCCGGGAGGAACAGCACGAATACTTGGCCTTGGTGAAGCTCAGACAGCTTTAGGAGGCGATATAAGTGCCGCCTCCTCCAACCCTGCGGGGCTAGGTTTTTTCAATAAATCAGTGTTTTCATTTACTCCATCATTTAATTATTTAAATGCATCCTCAACATATCAAGGTACTGAAATATCTGAGGGAAGGTTAAATTTCAACTTTGCAAATCTTGGTGCGGTAATTAAAAATAATAATGGTTCTGGGAAATTTAAAGGTGGAGCCTTTGGAATAAGTATAAACCGAGTGGCAGATTTTCAAAACCAAATTAGGTATGAAGGTAATAGCTTTAACGATGTTGAAATAGACTCAGAAACTGGAGATAGAATTATAATTTTTGATCCTGAAAGACCTGCTGATTTTGTTGAGTATGCAGCCTTGAGTTCTTATGTAGATAATAATGGCAATATCGGTTTTGATAATGACTTTGCAGAACTGGCCTACGAGACTTTCTTGATTAGCCCTTTTCAAGATGGAAATGGTAATTATTTTGTAGACAGGGATTTCTATGCTATTGACCAAAATGGCGATTTAATTATAGATGACAATGGCAACGTTGTACCAGCTTATAGCGAACCTAACTTTCCTGTTTACCAAAGCGAAACAATTGATTCTCGGGGCGCAGCCTATCAAACCTCAATAGCCTATGGAGGCAACTATGACGACAGACTGTATTTCGGAGGTAACATTGGCATCCTTACAATGACCAAAAGGGTGGAAAGGGAGTATATTGAAAGGCCAACAAATGCCGACTTAAACAATATCATTCTGGAAGATAATTACGAGCAAAATGGAACTGGTATATCTGCCACTTTTGGATTAATTGGTCGTCCCATTAATACTTTATTAGTTGGTTTAAGTTATACTACCCCGTCTTACTACGTAATTGAGCAAATACGGGATATTACCCTTACTGCTAATTATGCTGGGAATGTGCAAGAGTCGTACGGATTTGACTATGAACCATTTGACTATGTAGTAACTACACCTTCAAGACTGAGACTGGGTGCAACTTACTTTTTTGGTAAGCTGGGTTTTGTTACCGGAGATATAGAAACAGTAAATTATTCTGGAGCCAATTTATCAAACCCATCTGCGGGAGAATCTTTCTCTAATGAGAACAATATAATAAGTGGCTATAAATCAAGCATAAATTACCGCTTAGGTGCTGAGTTTAGATATGAAATATTCAGATTCAGAGGTGGTGTTTCTATGCTTGCTGATCCTATTGATGACAATGTAGATCAGGGTCAACTTAAGTTTAACTTTGGTGGTGGAATAAGAACTGAGGATTTCTTCGCTGACTTAACTGTATTAGCCTCTCAGGGAAAAGAATCGGTGGTATCTCCTTACCCTGGGCAACAAGCAGTAGTTAATAACCGCAATTCAGGATTTGCCTTTACTTTAGGCTTCTTTTTCTAAAAGCCTCATGACTTCTGATGAGGATATATTAGTGCCAGTTATAGTAAAGTGAGCCTTTTCATAAAACACCCTTCTTTTATAAAGGGTGTTTTTTATTTTTTCAGTTAAACCCACACCACTCAACAAGGGCCTTTCTGTAATGTTTGATGTATGCAGCCGGTCAACTAATGTAGTTTCTGGCACATCGATAAATACTACAGTCCCAACTTCAACCATTCTATCCATATTATCAAAGAAACAAGGCGTTCCTCCACCTGATGACATGATAAACTTAGAATGATCTGAAAGAAATTTTTTTACAGCCTCAGACTCAACTTTTCGGAAATACTCCTCCCCTTCATCTTCAAATATTGATTTGATTGATTTTCCAGCACTTGATTCAATGATTGAATCTAGGTCAAAAAAGGGAAGTGATAAACTTTCAGCTATTTGCTTTCCTAAAGTGGTTTTGCCTGAGCCAGGCATTCCGATTAGTATAACCTTATCTGGTAAGCGCATTGATCTCTTCAGCTGTTGGCACATCATTATGATGCCACTTACCAAATACAATACCTTGTCTCACCAGCATTATCCCAGGGTTTGATCTAATCATCGCCTTCAGTACAGTTGCGTCTGTCAGATAGTATGGAACAGCCAATTGATACTCATGTCTAAAAGCTTCAAATTCAGCCTCTCCAGAGGAAGTAAGCACCATTGGCTCTGCATTTTCTAAACCCTCTATTAAAGCATTTATTTGATCCATCTTTTCTTTATCGTCAAACTCAGTGTTATAGAAAAGTAGAAGCAGTTTATTTCCTGTAAAGGTCTCCTCAGTAAAATCTTCACCTTCAACACTCACCACCTGATAGTCCGTAATTTTAGCCGTAGATGCTTTTTCGTTAAGCACCCTGGAGCTCACATATTTATACCCTTCATCAGCACTTAAGAATTTCAAAGACTCTATCTCTTCACCATCCTTTTCAAAAGTATATTGAAGAATGGGACTTTCCTCAGGTATCATTTTCTCTGGTATGCTATTGCCAATTTTGTATGGTCTAAAATCAATATAAGGCAAATGCATAATAGCCACAACGCCAACTATAACGCTGATTATGGTTGTTCCTCCAATAATTATTTGTGACAACCTGTTTTTCAACATTGGTTCGTAACTGTTACGGTACCAAAACAGATGTGCTACAAACACCATCAGAATAACATCTTTATAAAAAGACTGCCAAGGAGTTAGTGGTATAGCATCACCAAAACATCCACAATCAGTGACTTTGTTGAAATAGGCTGAGTAAAAGGTGAGAAAGGTGAAAAACAACATCAGCGACAGCATCACTGTCATTGACAATTTCATTTTATAATTGATTAGTACTGCTACACCCAATACTAGCTCGAGCACGATCAAAATCATCCCAATAGGGAGTGCCAGGGGAATAAACCATTCAAAGAAAGAGCCAAAATCGCTGGAAAACACTTCAAAATATTCTTCTAGTTTAATTTTGGTTCCAATAGGATCATTCAGTTTAATCAGTCCCGAGAAAATGAACAACCCACCAACAAATACCCTTGAGAATATATCTATAATCTTCTTAAACATCTTAAATAAAGTTTGACTTAATCAACGCAAATACTGAATAGTTAAGCATGTCTTGGTAATTAGCCTCCACACCTTCAGAAACCAATGTAGCGCCTTCATTATCTTCTATCTGCTTAACCCTGAATAATTTCATCAATATAATATCGGTAATGGAGCTCACACGCATTTCTCTCCAGGCCTCTCCATAGTCATGATTTTTATTCTGAAGTAGGCTTAAAGTATCTTCAACAACTTTATCATAAAGTGGTTCCAGCTCGTCATAAGAAAGGCTCATTTCTTTATTGTCTTTAAGCCTCAACTGCAAAATAGCTATGATGCAATAGTTGATTATACCAACAAACTCGTTGTTGATGTCCTCCCCAACTTTTTGCATTCCCTTATCCTGGATTGACCTTATTCGTTGGGCTTTGATGAATATTTGATCTGTTATGGAGGGTAATCTTAGTATTCTCCATGCAGTACCATAATCTTTGGTTTTCTTTTCGAAAAGCGCTTTACACTCCTTTATTACCTGTGTATATTCGCTTACTGTTTTGTCTATCAACGCTGAATCCTTTTATAACAAAAACTGCTTTAGAAGTGGCGCAAGATACATTTTTTTCGAGTAAAAAGACACTTAACCTTCGCGGAAATCTAATATCATTGGATAGTCCTTTGGTAATGGGAATTCTTAATGTAACCCCTGATTCATTCTATAGTGGAAGCAGGGTAAAAGAAGGTGGCAATGCCATCTCCATAGCTAATAAAATGATCGATGATGGGGCCTCTATTCTAGATATTGGAGGATACTCATCAAGACCCGGGGCTGAAGACATCTCAGTTCAGGAAGAAATTGACAGAGTAGTGCCCGTAATAGAATTGATTAAGTCCACACATCAGGATACTTATATTTCCATTGATACTTTCAGATCATCGGTGGCCAGAGAAGCTGTAAAAGCAGGAGCTGATATAATTAATGATATTTCGGGTGGTAATTTAGATGAGGAAATGTTCGATACGGTTACCCAGCTAAATGTTCCGTATATATTAATGCACATGAAAGGAACACCACAAAACATGAAAGCAGAGGCTCATTATGAGAATCTGCTTTTAGAAATGCTGGATTACCTTCAAGGAAAAATTTCAGATCTGCAATCAAGAGGGATTAAAGACGTTATTATTGATCCGGGTTTTGGGTTTGCAAAAACTATTGAGCAAAATTTTCAGCTTTTAAAATCGCTCAATGCATTTAAAATGCTTGAACTTCCAATGCTCATTGGTCTGTCGCGAAAGTCAATGATCTATAGATCATTGAATACCGATGCAGAGCACTCTTTGAACGGAACTACCGCTTTAAATATGATTGCCCTTCAGCAGGGAGCAAATATTTTGAGAGTTCATGATGTAAAAGAGGCCGTAGAAACGGTCAAATTGTTTAATTTAACGTATGTAAACTAAAAAGGTAATTTTAGATTGATTTTTCTGTTTAGCATAGGATTTTTAGAAGTTAGTTGGGTTGATATTATAGATATACTCCTTGTAAGTATTTTATTGTATCAAGTCTATAAACTTATGCGCGGAAGCGTGGCTGTCACCATCTTTTTAGGTGTGCTGTCACTTTACCTTATCTATCTGATTGTAAGAGCTGCACAAATGGAGCTTCTGGGGTTGATTCTAGGCCAGTTTATGGGTGTTGGTGTGCTTGCAGCTATCATTTTATTCCAGCCAGAGATACGAAAATTCTTACTCTTAATCGGAAAAACTACAGACTTCAATAAGAGTACTGGATTTATCAAAAACATATTCTTATGGAAGAACAAGGAGTATCGTGAAGGTTATAATATTACACCTATTATAGAGGCTGCAAAGTCACTGGGTGGTACAAATACAGGTGCCTTAATTGTTTTTTCGCGTGATTCTGAACTTAAATTCTATGCTGAATCTGGAGATATTATCGATGCATTCCTTTCTAAAAGACTTTTGCTCTCAATATTTAATAAATATAGCCCTCTTCATGATGGAGCTGTTATTATTCACAAAGGCAAAATAAAAGCTGCCCGATGTGTTTTGCCCGTATCAGAAAGTGATAGCCTGCCAGCCCAGTTCGGTTTAAGACATAGAGCTGCCATGGGCATGTCTGAAGTTACAGATACAGTTATCTTAATTGTTTCAGAAGAAACAGGACAACTTTCATTAACTCAGAATGGGAAATTGTTCAGTAACCTATCTCCTCAAGAGTTGAGAAAAATGATCAATGAATACCTGACCGCTAAGCCCGAAAAAGCAGAGGTCAGAGCTGAAACTGCTGATAAGGAAACAGCAAACAACCCTATTGGGCAAGAAGCCAAGGCGTAATCAAATCACGCCTAGTTCCTTGCCTACCTCTTTAAATGCATCAATTGCTTTATCTAAATGAGCTTGCTCATGAGCAGCAGAAATCTGAACCCTAATTCTAGCCTGACCTTTAGGTACAACAGGGAAGAAAAATCCAATAACATAAATGCCCTTTTGCAACAGTGCATCAGCAAATTTCTGAGCTAATGGCGCTTCATATAGCATTATAGGAACAATAGCATGTTCTCCAGGCTTAATATCAAAACCTGCCGCAGTCATCTTCTCTCTAAAGTATTTTGTATTGGTTTCAAGTTTGTCCCTTAAATCAGTAGTTTCGCTCAACATATCTATAACTGCTATCGAAGCACCTGTTATAGAGGGAGCCAATGTATTTGAGAACAGATAAGGCCGTGATCTTTGTCTTAACAATTCAATGATTTCCTTCTTTCCAGAAGTAAAACCGCCAGATGCACCCCCTAGTGCTTTACCCAGAGTACCTGTGATAACATCAATTCTATCCATGACCCCCCGGTACTCATGAACACCCCGTCCTGTCTTACCCATAAAACCTGTTGAATGACATTCATCAGACATTACCATAGCCTTATATTTATCTGCCAAATCACAAATCTTATCTAATTGAGCTATGGTTCCATCCATTGAAAATACACCATCGGTAACAATCATAATATGCTCAGCCCCAGCAGCTCTGGCTTCCTTCAACTTAGATTCAAGGTCTGCCATATCATTGTGTTCATACCTGTAGCGCATGGCCTTGCATAACCTAACTCCATCTATAATAGAAGCATGATTAAGAGCATCCGAAATAATAGCATCCTGAGGGCCAAGTAATGGTTCAAATACGCCTCCATTGGCATCAAAAGCCGCTGCATAAAGAATAGTATCTTCAGTCCCCAAAAAAGTTGAAATCTTAGACTCTAATTCTTTATGAATATCCTGTGTACCACAGATAAATCTTACTGAGGACATTCCAAAACCATGTGTATCAATGGTCGCTTTTGCGGCTTCAATAACACGAGGGTGAGATGAAAGCCCAAGATAATTGTTAGCACAAAAATTAATTACCTCCTTTCCTTCAGTAGTCTTAATATCAGCACCTTGAGGAGTTGTGATTACCCTCTCCTTCTTATATAATCCTGACGCTTTTATATCTTCTATTTCAGAATTTAACTTTTCCTTTAAAGTATACATATCATTTCATTTTAGGTCTTTTCATAACTGGCCTCTGCGGCTTTTTTGGCTTGTCGACATTCTCATCATCAGGTTTACTGATAACTGGTTTCCCAACTTTTTTTATAACAGGCCTTGATGGCTTTTTAGCTTCAGTGCCTGCTGTTACCTCCGCTGCTTTAAGCGTATATTTTCTTCTAATATCATTGATAAGAAAGAGCTTTTGAGCCGTAAAACTCTTAGGATGCATTTGCTCAAATTGATTTTTAAAATCATTCCACAGCTCAATGTCACCTTGCTTAAAGCAGGGTGAATCTATTTTTTTTTCTTTTAGATATTCTTCGAAACTCATTGGAGCAACAAATATATAAACTTGGTCAAGTAAAGCACGAATTGTATTTCAATCGTTTGAGTGAAATTCTTAATTTCGCAGCACTTATTAAAAAAGCTATGAACAAAGTATTGGTTATTGGTGCGTTAGGTCAGTTAGGTTCAGAATTAACACTTGCCTTAAGGGAGTTGTACGGCAAAGAGAATGTTATTGCTTCAGATTTGAAGCAACCTGAAGGCAAAATAGCAGAAGGGCCATTTGAGTTGCTTAATGCAATGGACAGGGGAAGGCTTTACGAAATAGCTGAAAAGCACGGCATAACTCAGGTCTACCACTTGGCTGCAATATTATCTGCTAAAGGCGAAAGCGATCCCAAATTAGCTTGGCAGCTAAACATGGAAAGTTTAATCCATGTTTTGGATCTTGCCAAGGATAAGAAATTAGATAAAGTGTATTGGCCAAGTTCAATAGCAGTATTTGGTCCATCAACACCACGAGAAAACACACCTCAAACTACAGTAATGGATCCAAATACAGTTTATGGTATCAGTAAGCTAGCTGGGGAAAGATGGTGCGAATACTACCACCAAAAATATGGTGTTGATGTTAGAAGCCTTAGATACCCTGGACTGATCGGTTATAAGGCTAAGCCAGGTGGGGGCACTACTGATTATGCTGTTGATATTTTTTATAAGGCATTGGAAGAAGGAAAGTATGAGTGCTTCTTATCTAAAGATACTTACCTGCCTATGATGTACATGGACGATGCTGTAAAAGCAACCATTGACTTAATGGAGTCAGATAGTGATAAGATAAAGGTAAGGTCAAGTTACAACGTAAGTGCCATTAGCTTTTCGCCTGCTGAAATTGCAGATCAGATTAAATCACAAATTGCAGACTTTGAAATAACTTACAATCCTGATTTCAGGCAAAAGATTGCTGACTCATGGCCGGATTCCATTGATGATTCGCAGGCAAGGTCAGACTGGGGTTGGAAACCATCTTTTGATTTGAAGAAAATGTCAGAAGATATTCTGAAAGGGTTATCTGAATTATTAAAGAAGTAAGTAAAAAAACAGACCAACAAAAAAGGGTGGATTCAGCAGAATCCACCCTTTTTTTTGTTTTAAAATATTTTAATAATTACCGAACCACTAGTCTGCCAGTTTTTTCAGAGCTTAGAGATGAAACCTTTACAAAGTAAATCCCTGGTTTGATATCTGTGCTCATATCAAAGCTATAATTTACACCCGTGAATTTTTCATTTAAAAGTTGCTCACCAGTCATATTGAAAACAGAAACGGTCAATATCTCTTTATCATCTGCATTGGTATAAATGGTTACCGTACCTCCATGTTTTACAGGATTTGTAAAAGTTATATTACCACTAATCAATGATGTGAAGTTTACGGCTATTGGCGCAAAAGTTTCCGAAGCTCCATCAAAGTCAGTTTGTTTTAACCTGTAGTAAGACTTACCAAATAAAGGGCTTCTGTCTACAAAAGAATAGTTCAAAGTCTCGCTACTATTTCCGGCACCGGTCACTGTTGCAACAGACTCAAAACTCAATCCATCAGATGACCTTTCAATTGTGAAAAAATCATTGTTTATCTCTGAGGAAGTTGACCACTCCAATTCAACTCTTGCTTTGTTTACAACTGCGCTAAAAGCTAAAAGTTCAATTGGCAAAGCACCATTTTTTGCAAAGTTACTTAGGGCAGGGTCATTGCTGTCTAAATCAGCCTCGTTACCAAAATATCCAGAAGGAGGATTACGATCTCCGTTAAATCGCTCTCCCGAACCTCCGGTAGTAAGACTACCTACAATATAAAAGTCCCCTCCACTAATATCTACGTCTGCGCCATTTGAAGTAGTCATATTTCTTAACACCACCACTTTACCACCAACATTATTCGCTCCTCCCTGATTGGTAATATAGTCTCCTTCCACAATCAATATTCCCCCCGGTTGTATATTAATAATTTGCTTTGAAAATAAATCTCCCGTAATTCGAAGTGTATCGTAAATGTTAAGGGTTGAGCCATTATTTAAAGTTAGGTCTCCTGCTTGAGTAATGTAACCATAAAGATTTACTACTTTCCAGGAGCCTCCAGTTGGACTTGGCATATTAGCCATCCAACTTTGGCTTTTTGACCAAATGTTTTCATCCCAGCCTCCTGTGTGGTTATCTCTGGAATTGTAAACCTGCTGTGCTTTAAGATTTAATGTGATTAATGATAACGATAGTAAAAATGAATATTTCATTGCTTATTTGATTAAGCATATCACAGAGCCATTAGAATGCCAAAATATAAAACGATGTTTAAACATAGTTTTTCGGCTTTATAACATGAAAGACTCGTTTTTAGATTCCCATATCGGGAAATACAGGCCCTCTGAGAGATTTTAATTGGATTAAACCACATTGCTTGTGCTGAAAGTCATCACATACTTTCAACACAATGAGATATGGCTTTTAATTAAAATTATTGAATTAGAAGGCGTCCGGTTTTTTCGGAATTAACGGAAGATATCCTGACAAAGTAAATACCTGGCCTGACATCAGCATCCAATTGAAAGCTATATGAAACCCCTGAAAAGTTTTGGTCAATAATTTTCTCACCAACCATGTTAAATATGGTTAATTTCAGATTTTCTGTCTCGTCAGTATTTGCATAAACTGTTACCTCTTCTCCAGATCTAACAGGATTGGTTAAAGTAATATCTCCATTGGAAAGAGAAGTGAAATCCATAGCAACAGGTGCGAAAGTTTCAGATGCTCCATCAAAATCTGTTTGTTTTAAACGATAATATGATCTGCCAAATAATGGATTCCTATCAACATAGGAATATTCCAACTCTTCTGAGCTATTACCAGCACCAGCAACAGTTGCTATTGATTGATAATTCAGTCCGTCAGATGATCTTTCAATGGTAAAATAGTCATTGTTTATTTCCGAAGCCGTAGCCCAGTTTACCAACATCATACCATTTGACTCATAAACTCCAAATGACAATAATTCTATTGGCAAGGCACTTTCAGAACACAAGCCTGAGCTAGCAGGGGCACAACCACCAGGCACATCAAATGTGGGGCAGTCTGTATCCGCTCCACAAGATGTATTACCCGCCCCGGTAATAGAACCTGCACTTATAGTTCCCCCATTACCATCTATTTCTAAGTCTATATTTCCAAAGTCTATATTTCCCCCAACATTTAAGACTCCGGATACGGATAGGAACTTGTCTTGTACTACAGAACTCAAATTCATATCCACAAAATCAACAACAGTAACAGTAACTCCATTTGGAATGATTATTTCAAGAGGATTGTTACCAGACTTATAATTTAAGGTTAAGCTGTTCAGAGTAATATTAGTATCGAATGTTACTGTAGAATTTCCATTCTTATCATTTAAATTATCCAAAATCAAATCTCCGCTAGGACATGATCCGGAATTGTAAATACTACTTAAATTAACTTGATTATCGAAATTGTTAGGAAAAGCAATTGTACAACCAGACTGAGTTTGACCACAAACCACATTTGTCGCAATTAACCCAATCAAAATAATAAAGCTCGATTTGAGATTTTTTTTAACTCTAAAAAGTATGTTCTTCATTTATATTCTAACTAATTTAAGACCCAAGTTTTGTTTTAAAAAGAGCCAAACCGCAAAGTAACAATTTCCACTCCAAACTTGAAAGCTTCATTTCAAGCATATTTGAGCCCATTTTTTAAAAAGCCAATTCCCAATTTAGGAATGTTTCTCGATTTATGCTTCCTCATTTGTTAAAGTAACCCTTTAAGCTAACTTTATAACCTTAAATCTTTATGGCATGATTTCACTAGAAAATATCAAAACAAACCTGAACAATGGTGTGCTCACAGCCACCATAAATAGACCGCAAAGCTTAAATGCTTTAAATATTCAAACTATTGAAAGCATCAGGCAACTCATGACACAGGTCTATGATAACCCTGAAGTCAAGGCATTGATCTTAACTGGGGAAGGAGACAAGGCTTTTGTAGCTGGTGCAGACATAACAGAAATAGCCACTCTTAATGAAATGAACGCCCGCAAGTTTGCTGAAAAGGGTCAGGAGGTATTTAGCTCAATCGAAAATTGTCCGAAACCGGTTATCGCTGCAGTCAATGGATTTGCTTTGGGTGGCGGCTGCGAATTAGCCATGGCCTGTCATATGCGAGTTGCTACATCAAATGCCAAATTTGGTCAGCCTGAAGTAAACTTAGGCGTTATTCCAGGCTACGGTGGCACTCAGCGGCTAACACAATTAGTGGGTAAAGGTAAGGCTTTTGAGCTAATGATGACTGGTGATATGGTGTCCGCTGAAGAAGCTTTATCGTTAGGATTGGTGAATCATGTGGTACAAACTCAGGAAGAGCTTCATGAATTATGTGGGAAAATATTAGGTAAAATAACTTCAAAGGCCCCCTTGGCAATTGGTATGGTGGTTAACTGCATTAATGCCAATTTCAGCAATGAAGATGGGTATCAGACAGAAGCCAATGATTTTGCTCATTGCACCACCACTAAAGATTTCAAAGAAGGCACCTCCGCATTTTTAGAAAAAAGAAAGCCCTCATTTACAGGTGAATAACATCAGATTTTAATGAGTCAGCTAAAAAGTCTCGCAGGCCAGACAGCCATATATGGTGTTAGTAGTATTTTAGGCAGGCTTATCAACTATGCACTGGTTCCTCTCCATACGGTCGTTTTTGCACGAGGTGAATTAGGTATTGTAACTAACCTTTATGCATACACGGCTATCTTTATGATTATCTATACTTTCGGTATGGAAACAGCCTATTTCAGATTCGTTAAAAAGAACCCCTTAAACGCCTTTCAGCTTACATCTTCAGCGGTGATTGTGATAAGCACCTTGTTTTCAGTGTTTATTTTTTCATTTTCCAATACACTAGCCCAGCTGATCAACTACCCTGATACCGGTTTATATATTCGCTGGCTTGCCATCATACTTTGGATTGATTCTTTCCTTGCCATTCCTTTTGCCAAACTGAGACATGAGAATAAAGCCCGCAAATTTGCTACGGCTAAGATCATTAACATTCTGTTAAATATAATCTTGCAGGTTGTCCTGTTGTTATTGTTACCAACAATTCAACAATCAATGGCTCCAGATATTGAGCAATGGAATATTGGCATAGGTTTTATTTTTCTTTCTAACCTCATTGCCAATGCATCACTAATTTTAATCTTATTCAGTGAAATCAAACTGATACGATTAAGGTTTAATTGGGATGAGTTTAAGCCAATACTTTTTTATGCATTCCCAATCTTTTTAATGGGGTTGGCCGGTATGCTTAACGAACAATTAGATAAGATTTTGCTGGAATACCTTCTTCCCGATTCCTTTTATAATGATATGAACAGCACCGAAGCTGTGGGTGTATACGGGCAACTATTAAAGCTTGGAATCTTCATGATGCTGGCTATCCAGGCATTTAGGTATGCCGGTGAACCATTTTTCTTTTCGAAAGCAGAGGATAAAAATGCTCCAGAGCTATTCGCCAAGGTCATGCACTATTTTGTCATATCTGCCCTTCTGTTATTTGTACTGGTTAGCATCAATGTAGATTTGATAGCCTTTGTTTTTTTAAGAAGCCCAGAATATCGTGTTGCTCTTTATTTAGTTCCACTACTGTTGTTTGGGAAGCTGCTTTATGGAGTGTATTTAAACTTGAGCATCTGGTTTAAACTCACAGATAAAACCATGTTTGGCACCTATTTTAGCATTCTTGGGGTAGTAATAATGGTTGTTACCAATGTTCTTTTAATTCCTGTTATTGGTTTAACAGGCTGTGCTATTAGCATAGTTATATGCTACGCCATTATGTCATTGGCCTGCTACTTTTATGGTCAAAAATACTTTCCAGTACCTTATAAATTCGAGAAACTAATCCCCTATTTAGCAATCTCTTTAACCATAGTATATTTCTTCTTTACATGGCACATCTCAAATTTCGTTTTAGACTCCATTATTAGAATAGCCTTTTCAGCAATCATTTTAATCTTTCTTATTTGGTTTGAAAAAAAGAATTTGGCAACCAAAACCTTCTAATTTTTCTTAATTTTGAAGCTTGAGTTTAAAATAAAAGCTATGAATATAATTATACCTATGGCAGGCATGGGCAAAAGAATGCGCCCACATACATTAACTACTCCTAAACCCCTCATACCCATTGCAGGAAAACCAATAGTACACCGTTTAGTAGAAGACATTGTTAAAGTGTGTGATTCTTCCATAGGTGAAATAGGCTTTATAATAGGCCGTAATTTCGGTAAAGAAGTAGAAGCTACACTTTTAAAAATCGCTGAAGAAGTAGGTGGACAGGGAAGAATATTTTATCAAGATGAAGCTTTGGGAACGGCTCACGCCATTTTATGTGCTCAGTCATTGCTGGAAGGTAATGTTGTAGTAGCATTTGCTGACACTTTGTTTAAAGCTGACTTTAAACTTGATGCATCTAAAGACGGAATTATTTGGGTGCAGCAAGTTGATGACCCTTCAGCGTTTGGCGTTATAAAAATAGAAGATAATGTAATCACCGATTTCGTTGAAAAACCTGAGGAGTTTATATCCGATCTAGCCATAATTGGTATCTATTATTTCAAAAACGGAGCATTTCTTAAATCAGAATTACAGTATTTACTAGATAACGATATCAAGGACAAAGGTGAATATCAATTAACCAATGCCCTTGAGAATATGAAAAACAAAGGGACTAATTTTGAACCCGGACAGGTTTCCGAGTGGCTTGATTGTGGCAACAAAAATGCTACGGTATATACCAATAAGAGATACCTTGAATTTATTAAAGGTGAAAATCTGGTACACTCAACTGTAGTTAACAAAAACTCTGTGATTATACCTCCAGTTTACGCAGGCCAAAATGTAGTGCTTGAAAATTGTGTTATAGGGCCGCATGTGTCTATTGGTGACAATACAACAATCAAGAGTTCTATTATCCAAAATTCTATCATTCAGACCAATAGTGAGTTAAATAATACCAATTTAAAAAACTCAATGATTGGCAATTTCGTTACCTTGGAAGGCTCTTCTGACGACATGAGCGTTGGAGACTTCAACTCAATAATTTAACCTGTTTGCATGGTCATTAGAAAAATCCATATCCTATTATTTGTTCTGCTCTTACTGGCAGGGAATGGATTTGTGTTAGCACAAAAAAAGAAGCCTTCTGATAAAAGCTTGAGGGAGGCTGAATTTTACTTCACTGAGGGTGAAAAGTATTATATCCTTGAGGACTATGCCAAGGCCTTGGTTTTATTCCAAAAATCTTTAGATATCAGCCCGGATAACGCAACCGTTTATTTTAAGATTGGTCAGATTTATTCGCAAAGTAGTGAGCTGGAAAAAGCATTGACAAACGCTAAAAAGGCCGTTGATCTTGATGAAAAGAACAAATACTTCTACGTGCTATTAGCAGATATTTACACCCAAATGGGCAATTTCCCTGAAGCCGCAAAGGTGTATGAAGATCTTGTTGGTAAAATCGAGAAAACAGAAATATACCTTTTTGAACTTGCTGCTCTCTATCTCTATCAACAACGATATGATGATGCGCTGAGCACCTATAGCAGAATTGAAGATTCTTATGGTGTTTCGGAAGAAATTTCCTTTCAAAAACAGAAGATCTATCTCCAGTTAAATCAGGCCGACAAGGCTCTTGCTGAAGGCGACAAGTTAATATCCACTTTTCCTGGAGAAGAGAGTTTTGTACTAAAGCAAGCTGAGATTCTTATTCATAATAAGAGGGATGCAGAGGCCAAAAAGTATTTGAACGAGTATTTAACCGAGAACCCGGAAGGATATCAGTCCCGAATGGTATTGGCTGAGCTTAAGCGCAGAAATAATGACTACCCAGGAGCGTTGGAAGATTTAAAAGTAATTTTCAAAAACCCTGATTATAACCCTGACAACAAAGTGCAGCTACTAGCGGAGTATAGATCAGAACTAACTGCAGAGCAATTACTACAGTTCGCCACACCTTTAGCAGAAATATTAGTGGATGTGCATCCTGAAGTAGCCGATGCTCATATCATTTATGGTGACCTACTGCAGCAAGCCAATAAACCCGAACAATCAATACAAAATTATAAGGCGGCCATTAAAATTGACCCTTCTAATTTTGGAGTGTGGCAAAATATAATTCAATTACACTTTCAATTAAACCAAATTGACAGTGTCATTGACTTTTCAAATATTGCACTTGAGTTGTTTCCTAACCAAGCGATTTTGTACTACTTTAATGGAGCGGCTAACCTTCAGGAAAACAACTATGAAGAAGCCAGCTATGCATTGGAACAAGGTAAAAAATTGGCTTCAGCAAACCTTAACCTTATAGGTGCTTTTAATTCTATGTTGGGTGATGCCTACAATGGCCAGGAAATGTATGAAAAATCTGATGAAGCGTTTGAAGCAGCACTTGACTTTGACCCTAACAATTACGGGATTCTTAATAACTATAGCTACTATTTGGCATTAAGAAAAGAAAATCTTGATAAGGCAGAAAAAATGTCAAAGAAAGTGGTTGATAACAACCCTAATGATGTCACCTTTTTAGACACCTATGCGTGGGTACTATTCTCAAAAGGCAAATATAAAGAAGCCAAAAAAGTGATGGAGAAAGCCATTTCCATTGGTGATGTAGAGGCCGTTCATTA
This sequence comes from Fulvivirga sp., assembly GCF_040218215.1. Classification (NCBI taxonomy): domain Bacteria; kingdom Pseudomonadati; phylum Bacteroidota; class Cytophagia; order Cytophagales; family Fulvivirgaceae; genus Fulvivirga; species Fulvivirga sp. The sequence goes on along the minus strand of NZ_JAVJQL010000011.1, from coordinate 126,755 downwards.
TGAGCATTATGGTGATATACTTTTTAAACTTGGCAATGTCGATGAGGCTGTAAAGCAATGGCAGGTGGCTAAAGGGATGGATCCCAACTCCGAGCTCATAGACAAAAAAATAGCAGACAGAAAACTATATGAGTAAGATCCGAACGGCTCTTTGGCTAGTAGCCTTACTAATAATACTATCATCTTGTGGTCAAAAATTTTCTGGTATTAGCTGGAATTTTTTAGATAGAAACAAGTTGGAGGTACGAGAGACTAATTTCGAGTACTTTTCTGGCAAAGCCAAAATCAACTATAAAGATGACGAGCACGATATTAAAGCAAAGGCTAATATCAGAATAAGAAAGGACAGTGTTATCTGGATTTCATTTTCAGCCATTGGCATACAAGGTGCCCGTTGTTTAATTGATAAAGACTCCATCACAATTATTAATCTTGTAAAAAAGGAATATTATGTCTTTAACTACGACTCTTTGAGCAAGAGATTCAATTTCGACATCAATTTTGAAGCAATACAATCAGTAGCCCTTGGTAACTTAATTAAGGCAAAAGATCGAAACGATGAGGTCGAGCAAAATGACGATTTCTTTATTCTGAAACAAAGATCAGGCAATGTATTGATCCAGAACTTCGTTAGCCCTAAGACAATGAAGATTGAGCGTGTGGAAATGCTGGAACCTGATTCTAAAAACACTGCTGTTATAAGATATTATGACTATCAAATGGTGGAAGATCAGGCATTTCCTTATTCTGCGATAATTTCACTATTTTACAAAGCAAATGCCGGCACACTCAATACGGTAATAGAGTTTGAGTATAACAAGGCTGAAATAGAAACTAAAGAGCTGAAGTTCCCTTTTAGCATTCCTAAGAAATATGAGCGTAAATAGGAAACTAGGATTTTTATTCTTTATACTGATTTTATCATGTCAGCTCTCTTTTGCTCAAAAATCTAAAACCCAGCTTCAAAAAGAGAAGCAGGAAAACCTTGAAAAAATTGCCCAGGCAGAGAAAATTCTTTCTGAGACCAAAGGTAAGAAGCAGAACACATTAGGACAGCTAAGTGCTTTAAATCAACGTATAAAAACCCAGGAAGACCTTATCAACTCAATTAGAGGTGAAATGTATTTGTTGAATGATGAGATTGACGAGAACAACGCTATTATCGAATCACTTTCCAAGGACCTTGACCAGTTAAAAAAGGAGTACGCTGCTATGATATATGCAGCATCTAAGGCAAGCAAAGGGCAAAACAAATTAACCTTTCTTTTTTCAGCTAAATCTTTCAATCAACTGGTGATGCGCTATAAATACCTGGAACAATATAGTGCGGCTCGAAAAAAACAAGCAGAACAAATTACTAAAGTACAAGAAGTGCTGGCTGACCAGACCACTGTCATTCAAAGTAAAGTGTCAGAAAAAAATATTTTGCTAGCAGAAAATGTTCAGGAAAATAAAAGTTTAGCGGAACTTAAAAAATCGCAGAGTAGCCTTGTTACGAATCTTCAAAAACAGGAAAACAAATTGAAAAGAGATCTTGAAGATCGGAAGAATGCGGTGGCAAAACTGGATAAGCTTATAAATGACATTATCAAAGCCGAAATAGAAAAAGCAAGAATCGCTGAGAAGTCTACTATAGAAGCCAGCACAAAATTGGCCAGTGAATTCGCTGACAACAAAACCAAATTACCGTGGCCCGTTCAGGGCTTTGTGTCTCAAAAATTTGGTAAGCAAAACCATCCTGTTTTAAGAGGTATTGTTATGAACAACACGAATATAAACATTCAAACAAAGCAAAATGAAAAAGTAAAATCAATCTTTAGCGGCATTGTGAGCAAGGTTGCGTTTGTTGATCTTGTTGGCAACACGGTGATTATTAGTCATGGTGATTATTTCACAGTTTATGCAGGCCTTCGCGATGTTTTTATCAAAACGGGTGATCAAGTAACAATTGGTCAGGAAATTGGCACTATTCTAACGAATAAGGATGGTGTTTCTGAATTGAAATTTGCAATCCATAAAAGTGCCGCTGCACTCGATCCTATGTTGTGGCTGGCCAAAAACTAGTTGAATAAAAAAATATTAATCTCCGTTTATCAAATCCAGCTTTTTTACGTTGGTAATTAATAACTATCTTTACATTTCATTTTTTAATAAGAATAACATGGAAAGCATACTTGCAATCGGCATGCCCGGGGGTTGGGAATGGATCATAATCATCTTGGTTGTTTTAATATTTTTTGGCGCCAAAAAAATTCCTGAATTGGCCAGAGGTCTGGGAAGAGGCATCAGGGAATTTAAAGATGCTACTAAGGAGATTAAAAAAGACATCGAGGATTCCAGCAAAATAGAAGGAGAAAACAAAGCGTAAACTTTGAAGACTTACACTTCTTTAAATCTTATCAAACAAGGTTTAAAAAACGGCACCTTAACTTGCACCCAACTTGTTGAAGATTATTTAACTAACATTCAGAAGAAACAACATCTGAATGCATTGGTAGAGGTATATGCAGATGAGGCAAAGCAAGCCGCCAAAGAAGTAGATGCTAAAATAGCCAACGGAACTGCTGGTAAGCTGGCCGGAATGGTTATTACCCTTAAAGATGTGCTGTGTCATAAAGATCACGGACTTCAAGCGGGAAGCCAGATTCTTAAGGATTTCCAATCTCAATTCAACGGCACTGCAGTTCAAAAATTAATCGATGAGGATGCCATTATAATTGGTCGCAATAACTGCGATGAATTTGCCATGGGCTCTTCTAATGAAAACTCGTCATTTGGCAATGTTTTAAATGACATTGACAATGAGCGTGTTCCAGGCGGTTCTTCTGGTGGATCGGCAGTTGCTGTTCAGGCTGATATGTGCCTCATTTCTTTAGGCTCTGACACAGGTGGCTCAGTGAGACAGCCAGCAGCATTTTGTGGCATTATTGGATTAAAACCAACTTATTCACGAATTTCCAGACACGGTCTTATTGCTTATGGCTCTTCTTTCGATTGTATAGGCATTTTCGGGAAAGGGACTGAAGACGTGGCCTTGGTTCTGGAAGTGATCTCTGGGGGCGATGAATTTGATAGCACAGTCTCACATTTACCGGTACCTGAATACTCAAAGAACTTAAGTCTCAACGATAAAAAATTTAAAGTCGCTTATATTAAAGAGACTTTAACTTCTGAAGGACTTGATCAGGAAATAAAAGATAGTATCGAACACCAAATAGCTGAGCTTAAGGAGAATGGTCATATAGTTGAAGCCGTAGATTTTCCTTTATTGGATTACATTCTGCCAACGTATTACATACTCACGACAGCTGAAGCAAGTTCGAACCTGTCAAGATTTGATGGCGTTAAATATGGCTACAGATCACCAAACGCTCACTCACTTGAAAGCATGTATAAGAAATCCAGATCTGAAGGATTTGGAGAAGAAGTGAAAAGAAGGATAATGCTTGGTACGTTTGTATTGAGTGCAAGCTATTACGATGCCTACTACAATAAAGCGCAAAAAGTTAGAAGACTGATCAGAGATGCCAGTAAAGAGATTTTAAATAAATATGATTTTATAATTACCCCAACTACTCCTACAACTGCTTTTAAATTCGGGGAACACAGCACTGATCCTTTATCAATGTACCTGGCCGATTTGTACACTGTACAGGCATCAGTCTCTGGCTTACCGGCAATTTCGATACCCGCAGGAAAAGGAAAAGGGAACTTACCCATTGGTATTCAGGTTATTGCAGATGACTTTGAGGAGGAGAAACTTTTGGCTTTCTCAGAATATTTACTGAAGTTGAACTAATTTATGGTTGGTAGAATCACGATACTGCTTACTTTTTTGCTTGGCACATTACCTGTGATTAACGCATGGTCTCAAGACGATGCGTTAGCTGAAGTAAATAACAATACGGAGTATGTGCCCGCAGAAGCTGATTTTGATCTTATTCAAGATCGGCTGAGCTGCCTCGAAAAAGACATTCCGTTAATTTATAATACAAGGGTTCATGCCTTTGTCAATTACTTTACGGTTAAGGACCGAGAGTACACAAAGATGATCCTGAAAAGGAAAAATGCATATTTTCCTTTGTTTGAGAAATATCTTGCTAAATATGGCCTTCCTGATGAGTTAAAATACTTATCCATAATTGAGTCTGGCCTTAACCCTGCAGCAGTTTCAAGTGCAAAAGCGGTTGGTTTATGGCAGTTCATGTCTGCAACAGGCAAATATTTTGGTTTGGAAAATGACTGGTATATTGATGATCGCATGGATCCTGAGAAATCTACTGAAGCTGCGTGCAGATACCTAAAGCAACTATATAACATGTTTGGCGATTGGGAATTGGCAATAGCCGCTTATAACACTGGCCCGGGTAATATTAGAAAAGCAATAAGAAGATCAGGGTATAAAAAGACATTTTGGGAGATTTATCCCCACTTATACAGAGAAACAAGATCATACCTTCCCCAGTTTACTGCCATGATTTACACAATGAATTATGCTCATGAGCACAATTTTATAGAAAGTGAACTAGAATACTCGCAAGAGCTGGATACCGTATATGTAGATCATTATGTACACTTAGAGACTCTGGCCTCACAATTAAATCTTTGCGAGGATGATTTAAAAAAGCTTAATCCAGGATTAAAAAGAGGCGTTGTTCCTGAAAACACTAAGGGGTATGCCATAAAAGTGCCGTTAGACTCTAAAGAAGCATTAGCACTAAGTAGGGTCAATATTTTAGATTCAGCGAGTAAAGTAGGTAAAAGGGAAATAGATTACTTAGCCAGAAATATGGAAGGTAGCACCTATGGTCGGGAGAAGGTAATTTATAAAGTTAAAAGTGGTGATGTCCTTGGTAAAATTGCTGAACGCTATCAAGTAAGGGTAAGCGACCTTAAAACCTGGAACAAAATCTACGGAACTACTATTAGGGTTGGCCAAAACCTTACCGTCTGGCAGAAACCAGGTTTGGTTGCCAAAAACATTCAGCCAGTTTTTAAACAGTTACCTGATGGAAGCAAAACTTACATTGTTCAGCCGGGTGACACCTTGTGGGATATTTCAAGAAAATTTGAAGGGCTTAGCATAGAAAAACTTAAGTCTTTGAACGAACTAGAGTCTAATAATATTAAAGCAGGTCAGACTCTGATTATAGGATCTTAACAGATTTCCCTTTCTATTAGTCTTTATCTAAAAACCTTCATTTCTTTGTGACTTTGGCGATCAAAATAATTATGATCATAAAACGGCATTATCTATGAATTTTAAGCACCTATTGATATTAATTTTATTGTTTGCTTTTGGCTGTGATGGCAAAAAAGAAACTGCCTTACTACCCAAGGCTAGTGGTAATTCTGCAGAAATGATAGTTGTAATGGACTCTACCCAATGGCAAGGTCAACTGGGTGATGCGGTGAGGTCAGCATTTCAGGCTGAAATTAATACATTGCCCCGTCAGGAATACATGTTCAAGCTGAATCAAGTTGATCCGCGCAAAATGAATGATGTTCTAAAATCTGTGCGCAACTTGATTTTTGTAATGACATTGGACAGTAATACACCAAGCTCAAAAACCTTAAAAAGTTACTTCACCAAAGGCTCAATAGACAGGATAAGATCCAACGACAACTTATTTGTTTATACGGCTGCTGATGAATTTGCCCGTGGTCAAAGTGTCATGTACCTGTTTGGAAAGGATGAAGCCACGCTTTACAATAATATCACCAAGTCAAAAGGGCAACTGCAAGCACATTTTAATCAGGTTGAAAACAAGCGGCTTTATAGCGGATTATATAAGGCCAATGAAATGACGGGGTTTACAGATGTTTTGAAAAACGAACACCAATGCTCGATGAGAATTCCCTTTGGCTACAAAATGGTCATAAGCGAGCCGGGTTTCATTTGGTTTAGACAAATAAATGACGAAAGCGATAAAGATATATTTATAACCTATAAGGACTATACTAGCGAATCTGCCTTTACTCAAGAAAATATTATCAAATTCAGGGATTCTGTTGCCCAGAACCAGTTATTTGAAGACCCTTCCAATGAGAATTCTTATATTAAGACCGAAACTTCAGTTCCTTACATTCCTGTAGTAAGCAAAGAAGTAAGCTTCAACAATAAGTTTGGTGTGGAGACCAGGGGTCTTTGGAAAACGAACAATCTTTCTATGGGAGGCCCATTTATAGGATACACCGTTGTAGATGAAGATTTAAACAGGTTGTACTATATTGAAGGCTTTATTTACAGCCCGGGCAAAAAGCAACGCGAGTTTATGCGGGAACTGGAAGTCATACTTAATACATTTAAAGTATCATCTGAATTCACCACTGCGAAATAGGTTCTATTATTTCGTATTTTTACTTCCTTAACCAATTAAGTCAAAATTTGATATTACAACCTCATGAGCATAAAAATCAGAAAAGAAGACGCTCTAAATTATCACACACAAGGGCAGCCAGGCAAAATAGAAGTTGTGCCTACCAAACCTATGGAATCCCAAATGGATTTAGCATTAGCCTACTCCCCCGGTGTAGCTGAGCCGTGTAAAGAAATAGCTGAGAACAAAGAGGATGTTTATAAATACACAGCCAAGGGTAATCTCGTAGGTGTTATTTCAAATGGTACTGCCGTTTTAGGTCTGGGAAATATAGGCCCCGAAGCTTCAAAACCTGTCATGGAAGGAAAAGGAGTCCTTTTTAAGAAATTTGCAGGTATTGATGTATTCGATATCGAAATTGATGAAGAAGACCCTGATAAATTTATTCAAATTGTAAAGTCGCTTGAACCCACCTTTGGAGGGATAAATTTAGAGGATATAAAAGCACCTGAGAGTTTCAAGATTGAAAGAACGCTCAAAGAGCAGATGAATATTCCTATCATGCATGACGATCAGCATGGTACTGCAATTATTTCTGCTGCCGCACTTATCAATGCACTTGAATTAGTCAATAAAAAGATTGAAGACATCTCAATTGTCGTCAATGGTGCTGGTGCAGCTGCTATTGCTTGCACAAAAATTTACCTGGCATTAGGCGCTCGAAAAGAAAATATTATCATGTGCGATAGTAAAGGTGTTATCAATAAAAAACGTGATAATATCGATGAATCAAAGGCTGAATTTATAACATCAAAAGATATTGACACACTCGAAGATGCTATAAAAGGATCAGATTTTTTCTTAGGCCTCTCGGTTGCAGATATTTTAACGCCAGAAAATATATTATCCATGGCAGAAAATCCAATTGTATTTGCCTTGGCCAATCCCAATCCTGAAATAGCTTATGATTTAGCGAAAAAAGTACGAGAAGACATTATTTTGGCAACTGGTCGTTCAGACCATCCTAATCAGGTGAACAACGTACTTGGTTTTCCATACATATTTAGAGGTGCCTTAGATGTAAGGGCAACAGCCATTAACGAAGAAATGAAATTGGCGGCCGTACTTGCTTTGGCTGCCTTGACAAAAGAAACTGTGCCCGATTTGGTAAATAAGGCTTATGGTGATAATAAAATCCAGTTCGGCCCAGAATACCTAATTCCTAAACCATTAGACCCAAGATTGATAACCACTATCTCCCCTGCTGTAGCAAAAGCTGCTATGGATTCAGGAGTGGCAAAAGTGCAAATCACCAATTGGGAAGAGTATAAATTGGATTTAGAAAAGCGCATTGGTATAGATCAAAAATTGATTTCGCGGATCATCAGCCGTGCTAAGAAAAACCCAAAGCGTGTCGTTTTTGCAGAAGCACACGACCTGCGAATTTTAAAAGCTGCACAAATAGTGGCAGACGAGGGCATTGGATTTCCTATTTTATTGGGTAAGCGATCGGTAATCCAAAAGCTTATAGAAGAAAATAATCTCGATTTGGCTGATTGTCAAATATTCGATACCTACGAAGAAGATGAAAGGGTTGAAAAATTTGCCAACTTCTATTATGAAAAGAGAAAAAGAAAAGGAGTTACACTTTATGACGCCAATAAACTTATGCGTGAGCGTAATATGTTTGGCTGTATGCTTGTAGAACATGATGAAGCTGATGGATTGGTTTCTGGTTTGACCAAAGACTATCCTAAAACAATTTTGCCGGCCTTACAGGTGATTGGAATGGAGCCTGAAGTAAAGAAAGTGGCGGGTATGTATATCATGCTTACTAAAAAAGGGACTTTCTTTTTTGCAGACACAACAGTAAACGTAGACCCTACGCCTGAAGAATTAGTTGATATAATTGGTTTGACAGCCCGTGGTGTAAAATTCTTTGACGTAGAACCTCGAATAGCGGTACTCTCCTATTCAAACTTCGGGTCAAGTAAAGGAGCAATTCCTACAAAAACTCAAGCTGCCGTTAGGTTAGCCAAGGCAAAATTTCCTGAGTTAAATATAGACGGTGACATTCAGGCTAATGTGGCCTTAGACACGAAAATTCAACAGGAGAACTATCCATTCAGTGACCTGGCTGAAAAAGGTGCCAATACTTTAATATTCCCTAATCTGGAATCGGGAAATATTGCTTATAAACTATTAATGGAAATAGGTGGAGCACAAACAATAGGCCCAATTTTATTAGGAATGAAAAGGCCCGTTCATGTATTGCAGTTAGGTAGTTCTGTAAGGGAAATTGTAAATATGGCTGCCATTACTGTTGTTGATGCTCAATTCTATGACCAAAAAGCCAACAAATGATATCTTACCTTAAAGGAAAATTAGTAATAAAAGAACCGACTCATGTCATTATTGATGTTAATGGTGTAGGTTATCATGTAAATATATCCTTGAGTACGTTCTCAGAAATAAAAAGTCAGGAAAACATACTCATTCACACCTATCTCCATATCAAAGAAGATGGGCATACACTGTTTGGTTTTAGCCATGAATCTGAAAAGAAAATGTTTTTAAACCTGCTTTCAATTTCAGGTGTTGGGCCAAGTACTGCCTTAATGATTCAGTCTTCTTTGTCAGCAGAAGAGTTGAAGCAGGCCATAGCTTCTGAAGATGTAAAAACCATTCAGGGAGTTAAAGGAGTTGGTGCCAAAACAGCCCAAAGAATTATTCTTGAGTTAAAAGACAAAATTCGTAAAGAAGGACTATATACTGAGGCAGATAAGATTAGCTCAAGCTCACACAATACATTGCGCAGCGAAGCGTTATCAGCGTTAACAACGCTTGGAATAAACAAAAGCGCTGCCGAAAAAAGTATCGATGGCATCCTTAAAAATTCGGGAAATACGATTACTTTGGAGGAATTAATTAAGCTCACATTGAAAAACGCCTGAGATTTTTAAGTTTTGGTTTTTTGGAAAATTGACAAGTCATTTTATGCCGTAATTTGCGCATTTGGTCTATGCTTCGGCATGGCTGAATCTGCTAATTCCGAAAATAAGAGGAAGTCATTTTTTCAAGAACAAAAACCTGTAGCTGCTGACTCGGTAAAAAAGGACAGTACTAAAAACGAGCCTTACAAACCATCCAGACAGCCAACCTTCAAACCTAAAGACAGGTTTGGTGATCCTTTTAGCAGTCAGGAAAGTCCATCTCCACTATTACTCGATGATCCCGCTTCACTTAAACTCGATGTTGAAATTGATACCGGGATGAACTACACCATTTATGAGAAAATTGGTGACCTCAACTACCGCCCTACTTCTTCAATGTCCTTTGAAGAGTTTAAGCAATATCAGGAACGGCAGCAACTTAAAGACTATTGGAAAAACAGGTCATCAGGACTTGATGGGGAAAGCGCTGTTAGTGGAAGAAACCTTATACCCCCTATTTATGTGAGCCCCATCTTCGATCGGATTTTTGGAGGTACTTATGTGGAAATTATCCCAAGGGGTTTTGTTACGCTGGACTTTGGCGGGCGCTGGCAGAGAGTAAATAACCCAAGTATACCCATTAGACAGCAGCGAAATGGAGGGTTTGAGTTTGATCAGCAGATAAGTATGAATGTGGTTGGTAAGATTGGAGAAAAACTTCAGGTTACTGCCAACTTTGACAATAACAATTCCTTCGATTTTGAGAATAACCTGAAAGTTGAATATACGGGTTATGAAGAAGACATGCTCCAAAAGCTGGAGATTGGTAATGTAAGCTTGCCTTTGAATAACAGTTTAATCTCTGGTGCCCAGAACCTTTTTGGGGTAAAAGCTCAACTCCAATTTGGAGACTTGTATGTCACTTCAGTAGCATCAACACAGCGTGGTAAGACTGAAACGCTTACCATAGATGGCGGTGGTGGCGCCCAAGGGCGAAAATTTGAGCTTCAAGCATCAAACTATGATGAAAACAGGCACTTTTTCCTTTCCCATTTCTTTAAGGAAAATTATGAGAAATGGCTTTCAACTATTCCAAACATAAATTCTGGAGTAAACATTACTCGTGTTGAAGTGTATGTAGTAAACAGAAACAATGATACCCGAACTACAAGAAATGTAGTTGGTTTCATGGACATGGGTGAATCCATTGAAAAGAATATTTATAGAGACAATGTCATAAGTCCTCTTAACCCAACAGCTAATAATCCTGCCAAAAATAATGGGAACAACCTATTTGATTATTTAGGAAACATTTCCAGAGACGCTGATCTCATAAATGCAGCATTAGAAGGAATAGGGTTGGAAAATGGGTTGGATTTTGAAAAAGTAACTACGGCTAGAAAGCTAGATCCAAATGAGTTTACCATTAATAAAAAAATGGGGTATATCTCATTATTCAGAAAACTACAAAATGATGAGGCTCTAGCAGTATCATTCGAATATACTTACCAAGGTAAAAATTACAAAGTAGGTGAGCTTTCCGAGGATTACAACACAGTCTCTGAAGATGACGTGATCTTTATGAAATTACTTCGCCCAAGAAAAATCAATATTGATGACCCCCAGGGTAATAGAATACTGACTTGGGAACTGATGATGAAGAACATTTATGCCGTTAATGCCACAAATGTTGAGTCAGATGGGTTCGAGCTTAGAATTATTTACAGGGATGATCTAACTGGTGTAGATAATCCGCAATTACAGGCCGGATCAATAGCCAGTACAAGACCCCTTATTGAAATATTAGGGCTTGATAGATTAAATCAAAACAATGACCCTCAACCCAACGGAAATTTTGACTTTGTAGAAGGCATCACAATCCAACCTGAAAACGGGCTGATCATATTTCCATATTTAGAGCCTTTTAACACAGCATTAGACGATGTATTTCTACCCAATGAATCTGCACTAAAAGAGAAATTTGTTTTCGAAGAACTTTATAATAGGACAAAGAATGATGCGGAATTGGTTTCACAAAAAAACAAGTATGTCATTTCCGGTTCTCTTCAGTCTGGCTCATCTAATGAGATTATAATCCCAGGCTTTAATATTGCAGAGGGTTCTGTTCGGGTGTTTGCAGGTGGCTCTGCTTTAATTGAAGGCGTTGATTATCAGGTAGATTATACTTTTGGAAAAGTAAGTATCATCAATGAAGGTGTTTTGCTCTCTGGTAAGACCATTTCCATTTCATATGAGAAAGCTGACCTTTTCAACTTTCAGTCTAGAACTCTATTAGGCACAAGATTAGACTATAAAATAAATGATGACATCAATTTGGGAGCCACGCTCCTTCACCTAAATGAACGTCCACTAATATCCAGAAATAGTGTAGGAAATGAACCCATAAGAAATACTAAGTACGGGTTTGATGTCAACTTTAGAAAAGAGTCAAGGTTTCTTACCAAAATGCTTGACAAGCTTCCCTTAATCTCAACCAAAGAGCCTTCTGCAATAACATTTAATGCCGAATTTGCCCAGCTGATACCAGGAACATCCAACATAGTTGATGGTGAAGGCACTTCTTATATTGATGATTTTGAAAACACAGCAACCCCATTTTCCTTGAGCAATCCATTTGCCTGGAAGCTGGCAGCATATCCACAAACCAAGGATAGGCGATTTTTTGGAAGTGGGCCAAGAGCAGAAAATGATTTTAGAGCCAAGTTGGCATGGTATCAAGTTGACAATCTTTTTTATAGAGATGGAAGCAGGAAACCAGACGGTATTTCTGACGAGGAAGTGGCAAACCACTATGTAAGACAAGTCAATCAGCAGGAAATTTTTTCTGAAAGAGATTTGAACATAATTAATTTCCAACAGGTATTTGATCTTGCCTTTTACCCTAATGAGCGAGGCATGTACAATTACAACACTAATCTGGATGCCAATGGAAATTTGGCTGGAGACCCTAGGCGTAATTGGGGAGGCATAACCAATGCCATCCGTTCTGAAGTGGATTTTGACAGGGCTAATGTAGAGTACATTGAGTTCTGGTTGATGGATCCGTTTATCCAAACAGCAAGAGGAATTGTAGATGATGGACGGGATAACCCCAGATCAAATACAACTGGTGGTGACCTTTATTTCAACCTAGGAAGTATCTCTGAAGATGTATTACCTGATGGTAAGCATGCCTTTGAAAGCGGTTTAGCACCAGATGGAGATGTTTTATCTGCTGCTGAGCTTGATGCCAGTTGGGGTTATGTAACCACTCAGCCATTTCTTACCAATGCATTTGATAATAACAGCTCATCAAGACCTAATCAGGATGTTGGATTAGATGGAGCTACAAATAGTCAGGAATTGGACATCTTTAATGACTTTGTTAACTCTGTGAACGGTAGTGCGCGAATTATAGTTGAGCAAGACCCTTCAGCGGACAACTTCTCCTATTTTCTTGGCAGCGATCTTGATGCGCGTGATGCTACAATATTAGAGCGATACAAGAACTTTAATGGCATGGAGAATAACTCACCAATTGTAACAGGCACCAGCACAGCCTCTTCAACAACAATTGCTGATAATGAAGATTTAAATGCTGATAATACACTCAGTGAACTTGAAGAGTATTATGAATATAGAGTCCCTATACGTCCTGCTGCCGGTGGTGGTGTAGAACTTAACGAATACATTGTAGATCAAATAACATCAGATGATTCTGGTGAAGATGTTACGTGGTATCTCTACAGAATTCCAATTCGCCAATTTGATCAGAGTTTTGGTAATATTAATGGCTTTAAATCTATCAGGTATTTAAGAACTTATCTTACCAACTTCTCCGAACCAGTTGTACTACGGATGGTAAACTTTAGGTTCGTTGCCAGCAGATGGAGAAGATATCTTAATACATTGGAAGAAGCGAACCTATCTAAAGATACCGACACTGATAACATTGATAACTTCACAGTGTCTGTGGTTAATATTGAAGAAAATAGTGGAGGTACTGACACCCAATCGCCATATCGGCTGCCCCCAGGTTTCGATAGAGATCAAGACAATACAACTACTGTCAATATAAGGCAAAACGAACAGTCATTGCAAGTTTGCGCTGAAGACTTAGAAGATGGAGATGCGAGAGCTGTGATCAAGCAAGTTCAGTTAGATTTAATCAATTATGGCAGAATTAAAATGTTCTTACATGCGGACAGTGAATCCAGTGATGATGAGATTACAGCATTTTTGAGGTTAGGTGATGATGTTGACTCCAACTATTACGAAATTGAAGTGCCCCTTAAAATTTCTCCAAAAGGCACCATTGATCCTAGAGAGATATGGCCTCTGGAAAATGAGATTGACATGGACATTGATCAGCTTTATGCCTTAAAAGCTGAAAGAGACAGACTCAATATTTCCAAAAGAGCAGTCTATCCACTGGAAGGCCCGCGAAAAATTGGCAACAATCAAATTAGAATGCGTGGTAACCCTGACTTAAGTTCTGCTAAATGGTTAGCCATTGGCGTTAGAAACCCGGCTACTCCCGATGGCAGGTCACATTCGGTTTGTATTTGGGCAAATGAATTGAGGGTATCAGATTTTGATCGAACCAAGGGCTGGGCCGCCAATGCCACTTTAAATATTAAACTGGCTGATTTTGCCAATGTAACTTCTACAGCACGTCATACCTCATTTGGGTTTGGCGGTATTCAATCCAGAATTGCCGAAAGAACAAGGGAAGAAACCAACTCTTATGACATTTCAGCAAATATTAATGTAGATAAGCTGATACCTGAAAAACTAGGGTTAAAAGTGCCTATGTATGTTAGTTATGAGAAGACTACAATTACACCCCGCTTTGACCCTGCCAACCCTGATCTTAAACTTGAAGCTGCATTACTCTCCTATCAGGATGAAGGTGAGAGAGAAGAGTATCGAAAAACAGTGATTGATGAAACCACGAGGCGAAGTATAAATTTTACCAATGTAAGAAAAGTCAAAGTTAACCCAGAAGCCAAAAAACATATCTGGGACGTTGAGAATTTGGCATTTACTTATGCCTACAGCGAGGTAATGCGTACTAATTTCAACCTTCAAAACTATTCTAAACGCAACTATGATGCGTCCGTTGCCTATAATTACAGCCCAACCGTAGAACCCATAGAACCTTTCAAAAACATCGGTTTCCTTGACAAGAAATATTTAAAAGTCTTTAAAGATTTCAACTTCAATTTAGTGCCTACAAGTATTGGACTTAGGGCTGATTTGAGAAGAGAGTTAATCCAAACTGTGTATAGAAACAGCAGTGGAGTACAAGACAATGAGAATTTTCAAAAATATTTCACTTTTGACAGGACATACAACCTAAAATGGAATTTGACTAAAAGCCTTACCTTGGATTACAATGCAAGGGCCAATGCCATAATTGATGAACCCAACACCTCTCCAAATGGAGGTTTTAATGAAGACGGTGATTATGTCACACAAAAGCAGTATAACGACTCCATTAAAACCAGCCTTGAAAGTTTTGGACGTCTCAAAAACTTTGATCAATCAGTGAGTGCAAATTACAAACTGCCTTTAGATAAAATTCCATTAACAGACTGGATTAGTACTGAATACAGGTATCAGGCATCATACTCATGGAGGGCCGGGCCTTTCTACAGTGATAAAGAACAGCGCGATAGTCTTGACTATGGTAATATCATTCAGAACAGTCGAGATAATTCTGTTACAGGTAAACTCGATCTGGTCAAACTTTATAACAAAGTTACCTTTCTCAAAAATATCAATTCTCCAGCATCCAGTTCCAGACGAAGTACATTAAAACCTACTGCTGGCCAAAAACAAGAAGCACCTCCTAAAGGGAATAAGGGAATAAACGGATTTTTAAGACTCCTGATGTCTGTAAGATCTATTAATGGTACGTATTCATTACGTGAAGGTACAATTCTGCCTGGGTTTAATAAAAGAGCCTATTTATTTGGGCTTGATAGTAGTTTCTCACAACCAGGTATTCCGTTCTTATTAGGTTCTCAAAATCCGAAAATTAAAGAGCAACTTATTAAAGGTTATCAGAACAATGAAGGCTTTATTACAAAAAATCCAAATCTAACGGCTCCATTTACTCAATCCAAAACTGAGGACTATACATTAAAGGCTGATGTTAGCTTAACACCAGATTTAAACATTCAGCTCAATGCAAAAAAACTTAAGAGTGCCTCATACGAGGAAATATTTAGGTATAACCCTGACGATCCCGAAATTGGGCCAGTTGACAATTATGTGACTTTAAGCCCAAACAGATCGGGTAGTTACTCTATCTCTTTTATGACCATAAAAACGGCCTTTAAAAAAGATGACGATCAAAATAATTCAACTGTATTTGAAGAGTTTGAAAGAAACAGGTCAACAATTTCAAATAGATTCAACCAGGGTTTAGATAGTACTTATTACGGATTGAACTCTCAGGACGTGCTGATACCTGCCTTTATTGCCGCTTATTCAGGAAAGGGTGCTAACGATGTCAGCTTAAGTCCTTTTCCAAAGAACCCAATTCCTAATTGGCGTATTGATTATACAGGTTTGAGTAAGATTCCTGCCATTCAGGAAGTCTTCCAAAGTGTCACTCTAAACCATTCTTACCAGTCTAATTTTAGTGTGGTTAACTATTCCAACTCTTTGGAATATAACAGTGGCATAGGCCTAGAAAATAGTATTGAAAAATATAATGAGGATAACTTTGCCAGTATCATAGACGGTGAGCTGATTCCAGTTTACATCATTAGCCAGGTCATGGTATCAGAGCAATTTGGTCCTTTAATTGGAATTAATGTTAGAACCAAAAAAAGGCTTTCTGCTAAAGTTGAATACAGAACCAAACGGGACGTGGCTTTAAACATCACGAATGCCCAGGTTACAGAGCAGAAGAGTAATGATATTGTATTTGAAATGGGCTTTACCAAAGCTGGCATGAAAATGCCATGGAAGTCTCAAGGCCGCGTGGTAACTTTGAAAAATGACCTTACTTTCAGATTTAATTTTACAATTAGAGACACTAAGACAGTACAGAGAAGAATTGAAGAAATCAACACCCTTACTGAAGGTAATCTGAACATCCAGATAAGACCAAATATAAGCTACGTATTAAATGAGAAGTTGAACCTTCAATTCTATTTCGAGCGTAATATTACTGACCCTAAAATCTCTACCTCTTTTCCCAGAGCTACTACAAGGTTAGGTTTCCAAGTACGCTTCAGTTTAGCACAATAATTATTTCGGCAATTAGAAAAAGAATGTATTTTTGAATCTAAAAAAATATTAATATGAATATACCCGCATCACTTAAATACACTAGCGACCACGAATGGGTTCGAATCGAAGGAGATTACGCTTTCGTTGGCATTACTGATTTTGCACAAGGAGAACTTGGCGACATAGTATATGTTGAAATAGAAACTGAAGGCGAAGAACTAAGCTCCGGTGATGTTTTCGGAACAGTAGAAGCAGTAAAAACAGTTTCAGACCTTTTCATGCCTATAAGCGGAACCATCGAAGAAGTTAATTCAGATTTAGAAGCTACTCCTGAAACCGTAAATGAAGACCCTTACGAAAAAGGCTGGATGATAAAGATTAAAATCAGTGACCCATCAGAATTAGAAGGTCTGCTTAGTGCTGATGACTACAAATCTGTAACGACAGGTTGAAATTGAATAAATATTTTATTGGGGCAATTTTATGGGCACTATTAATTTTAGTGCTCACTTTAACTCCAAGTTCGTCACTACCTAGTAGTAAGTTATTTAGTTATGATAAGCTTGGCCATGTTGTAATATTTCTAGTACTATCATATCTTTTTGTATCAGGGCTGAATAAAAATAAACCTGACAAATTGAGATTCAATATTTTATTAGGCATTGTAATTACAATGGTATACGGGGCGAGCATTGAGTTGTCGCAGTCAATAATTCCAGAACGAGGCATGGAGTTTTATGATCTCGTTGCCAATTGCTCAGGATCTATTTTAGGAATTTCTTTGTTTTATGTAAGTATTAAGAAAAAGTGGCAATAACTTTTTAACTAAGTTTTGTATATTTGAAAACTACAGTGATTTAATTTATCATTTAAGATTAACAATAAGATGGAAGCTAAAAAAACAGAGAAGGCTGATTTGAATAATAAGAAAGGCTTATTTTTCAATATTGGCTTGTTCGTTACTATGTGTATCGTGGTTTTTGCCTTCGAAAAAAGAAATTATGAAGATGGCCCTTTAGCTGACTTGGGTCAAATTTCTGATGACTTCGAGGAGCTATTAGAAATACCACCAACTGAAATACCACCTCCCCCACCACCAAAAATTCAGCAACCAGAAATTATAGAGGTTCCCGATGAAGAGGAAATAGAAGAGGAGATTGAAGTGGATCTTGATGTTGAAATAACAGAAGAAACCGTAATTGAAGATATAATTGTAGAAGAAGCTCCTGAAGAAGAGGTAGCTGATGAAGTATTTACAATAGTAGAAGATGCAGCAATGCCTCCAGGAGGATATCAGGCTTTCTATGAGTATGTTGGTAAAAGGCTTAAATACCCAGCTCAGGCAAGAAGAATGGGTATTGAAGGCAAAGTATATGTGCAGTTTGTTGTAGACAAAGATGGATCATTAACTGAAGTACAAGCCGTTAAAGGTATAGGTGCCGGATGTGATGAAGAAGCAGTAAGAGTTCTACAGTCTGCTCCTAAATGGTCACCTCCAAAGCAAAGAGGTAAGCCTGTAAAGCAAAGAATTATCTTGCCTATTACATTTAAGTTAGGCTAAGAAATAAAAGGCTTGAGACTTTCAAGCCTTTTATTTTGAAGTGTATAACTAATTTTTTAGTTTTATAATTAAATAATTAGTTATGAATGATAAAAAGAATAAAGAAGCTAACATTTTCAGATACCGATCTCTATTTTTCAACATTGGCTTATTCCTTAGTCTGTCAATTGTTACTATCTCATTTGAGTGGAGATCATATGACCAAACGTCAATGGTAGACCTTCAAAGTCTTAATGATGATTTTGAAGAGCTATTAGAAATACCGCCAACCGAAATACCACCTCCCCCACCACCAAAGATTCAGCAGCCTGAAATTATAGAAGTTCCTGATGAGGAGGAGATAGAAGAGGAAATTGAAGTAGATCTGGATATAGAGATTACAGAAGAGACCGTAATTGAAGATATTATTCTGGAAGAAGCTCCAGAAGAAGAGGTTGCCGATCAGGTATTTCAAATTGTAGAAGATCCTGCTGCCCCTATAGGTGGTTATGCCAAATTTTATGAATATGTAGCAAAGAAACTTAGATACCCTGCACAGGCCAGGAGAATGAACATTGAAGGTAGGGTGTTTGTACAGTTTGTAGTAGATGAAACCGGTGCACTCACTGAGGTAAAAACAGTTAGAGGTATTGGTGCAGGTTGTGACGAAGAGGCCGAGAGAATATTACAAGGTGCTCCCAAATGGTCTCCTCCAAAGCAAAGAGGTAAGCCTGTCAAACAAAGAGCAATGA
Source organism: Fulvivirga sp. (assembly GCF_040218215.1). Classification (NCBI taxonomy): domain Bacteria; kingdom Pseudomonadati; phylum Bacteroidota; class Cytophagia; order Cytophagales; family Fulvivirgaceae; genus Fulvivirga; species Fulvivirga sp. Next base: position 107,962 of record NZ_JAVJQL010000011.1, on the reverse strand, counting down.
TTCAAATAGTATTTAAGTTAAATTAAAATACCTGCGAGCAACCCTATAATAATAAGAATTGGAGATGGTAATTTGGTAAATGTTAAAATCAGGAAGGTGCCTATAGTAATACCAAAATTAATATAATTAGGCTCTAAAGGCAAAAACATAAGCACTGCAGCAGAAATTACCATTCCTGAGCTGGCAGCATTTATTCCTTCTAATGATGCCTTGACACGCCTATATTTTTTCAAGCCGTCCCAAAACCTGATTACAAAGAAGATTAAGAAAACTCCTGGCAAGAAAATTCCCAAGGCACCTGCCAGGGCTCCAATAATCTCTCCCCCAAGCCCAAAACTTCTCATTGACAGAGATCCAACATAGGCACAGAAGGAGAACACCGGCCCAGGAAGTGACTGCATCAACGCATAACCCGATAAGAATTCCTCTGAGCTTAAATAACCCTTAAACTCCACAAACTCTGTATATAGAAATGGTATTAAAACCTGACCGCCTCCAAATATTAAACTTCCATTTCTATAAAAGTTTTCAAAAAGACGCAATGGCAAATACTTTGTGACCCCACCGAGAACCGCGGCCAGTACAAATACACCAGCCCACAAGATAAAATTGGCCCATTCAATCTTTATTTCGTCCTTCTCCTCAATTGGTTGTGCCTTATACTTACCAGAACTTATAAGACCAGCCACCACCAATATGACTGGAAACAAATAAGGAGAAGGGTAAAACAAGGCGGCTAACATTGAAAGTATCATCAGTATCACTGCCGTTACAGACTTTACCACCTTCAAGCTTATTTTCATTGCAGCATAAGCCACAAAACCAACCGCCATAGGCTGGATAAACTTGGTAAATTCAATAGAAATATCCTGTTCCTGTAGATTGGATATAGTGATTGCCGCAATAGTCATGATAGTGACTGCAGGTATCATCCAAATCAAAAGAGTAAGGTAGGCCAGGTTGGGGCCACCTAATCTAAATCCAATGGCTGTAATGGTTTGTGTTGAAGTGGGGCCAGGCAAAACCTGACATAGTGCGTTAAGCTCTATTAAGTCCTCTTCTGAGAGATATCCCCTCTTCTTGACAAGAAGATCAAGAAACATAGCGATATGCGCCTGAGGCCCTCCAAAAGCCGTCACAGCAAGCACCATTACATCGCGAAGGAAAATGTAATATCGAACTCGCTTGAACAAGGCTTATTTCTTTAATCCTATTTCTGCCAACCTCTGATTTAAAAATTCTCCAGCGGTTATATCATCAAAGGCTTTTGGATGCTCAGAATCTATACATTCATCTAGGCAAGTCAAGTCCATGTCAGACCTGGGATGCATAAAAAAGGGTATTGAATACCTTGAATTACCCATTAACTCCCGTGGTGGATTAACCACCCGGTGAATGGTGGACTTCAGCTTGCCATTAGTATGTCTTTCCAGCATATCCCCAACATTAACTACCAACTGTTCAGGTAGCGCTGTAATTGGTATCCATTTGCCATCTCTTCTTAACACCTGCAGCCCATCTGCGCTTGCACCCATTAAGAGTGTAATCAGGTTAATATCTCCATGCTCAGCGGCTCTCACCGCATCTGCCGGCACCTCCTCCGGCTTTTCTATCGGGAAGTAATGTATTGGTCTTAAAATACTATTACCATTTTTAACTTTAGCGTCAAAATAACTTTCATCTAATCCTAAATAAAGCGCTATTGCCCTTAGCATATAAATACCGGTCTTCTCAAGTCGATGATAAACTTCAAGACCTATTTCCTTCATCTCGGGAAGTTCATCCGGAAATATATTATCGGGGTATTCACTTTTAATTGGATCTCCATCTGTCACCTCTTGTCCAATATGATAGAATTCTTTTAAATCACCAGTTTTTCTGCCTTTTGCGTGCTCCTTTCCCTTACCTATATAGCCTCGCTGTCCTGACAGTCCCTCAATTTCATATTTAGATTTTTTAGCATCCTCTAGCTGAAAAAATCTTTTTATAACATTGTACAACTTAGTTGATAATTCATCCGTCAAAAAATGATTCTTAATGGCCACAAAACCGATGTTATTATATGCCTCTCCAAGCTTCTGAACGAATTCATTCTTCCTTCCTTCATCATTAGATAAGAAATCTGCCAGATCCAATGAAGGTACTTCATCAAATAGTTTCTCACTCATTATGCCATTATTATGTGTAATGCAAACTAATAAAATTCTTATACAATTTACAGTCTTTGTGATCAGTTAAAATACAAAGCAATAAAAAAGCCCTATTCAGTATTTCTGAATAGGGCTCTCATAAATTTAAAGTACTGTTATACTTTGATTTCTACATCAACTCCACTAGGCAATTCCAATTTCATCAATGCATCAACAGTTTTAGTACTATTAGAGTAGATATCAACTAGTCTCTTGTATGTACAAAGCTGAAACTGCTCTCTAGACTTTTTGTTTACGTGAGGAGATCTCAAAACAGTAAACTTCTCTTTCACAGTTGGTAAAGGTATTGGGCCATTAACAACAGCACCGGTAGTTTTTACCGCTCTTACAATCTTCTCTGAAGATTTATCAACCAAATTATGATCGTAAGACTTTAGTTTAATTCTTATTTTCTGATTCATAATATTAATCTTTATGCTAATTGCCCTTTAGTTTCAGCAATTACTGTATCTGCAATATTTTTAGGAACTGGATCGTAATGAGAGAATGTCAATGAAGCAGTCGCTCTGCCTGAACTCATTGTTCTCAAGTCAGTTACATATCCAAATAACTCAGACAAAGGAACATTAGCTTTGATTACAGTGGCTGTACCTCTTGTGTCCATACCTCTCATAATACCTCTTCTTCTGTTCAAGTCACCAGTCAATGCTCCAGTATATTCTTCAGGGGTCACAACTTCAACACCCATGATTGGTTCTAGTAAAACTGGTTTTGCTTTTTTCGCAGCTTCTTTAAACCCGATTCTAGCAGCCAATTCAAATGATAGCGAATCTGAGTCAACATCATGGAATGACCCATGGAACAATCTCACTTTCATGCTATCTAATGGATATCCAGCTAAAGGACCATTTTTCATCGCCTCTCTAAAACCTTTTTCAATTGCAGGTATAAATTCTTTTGGAATAACACCACCTACAATTTTGTTATCAAACTGCAATCCATCTTTTTCGTAATCTTCGTCTTTTGGACTTAATTCAAAAACGATATCAGCAAATTTACCTTTACCACCGGACTGTTTCTTATAAACTTCTTTATGTTCAACATTACCCTGAATAGCCTCTTTATAAGCAACCTGTGGAGCTCCCTGATTGATTTCAACCTTAAACTCTCGCTTAAGCCTATCAATAATGATATCTAAGTGAAGCTCACCCATACCCTTCAAAATAGTCTGACCAGTTTCGTGGTTAGTCTCAACTTGCAGTGTAGGATCCTCTTCAACCAATTTAGAAATAGCCAAACCTAACTTATCAGCATCCGCTTGAGTTTTAGGCTCGATAGCGTAACCAATAACAGGCTCTGGGAACACCATTGACTCCAGAACGATCTTTGCATTTTCTGCACAAAGTGTATCTCCTGTTTTGATGTCCTTAAATCCTACCACAGCACCAATATCACCACAGTGAAGTCTATCAATCTGGTTTTGCTTGTTAGCATGCATTTGGAAGATACGTGAGATACGTTCTTTCTTATCAGTTCTTGTGTTATATACATATGAACCCGACTCTAACATACCAGAGTATGATCTTACGAAACATAGTCTACCCACAAATGGATCTGTAGCAATCTTAAATGCAAGGGCAGCGAAAGGCTGGTCTACACTAGGTTTACGCTCAACTTTCTCTTCAGTATCAGGATTAATTCCTACTATGTTATCTCTGTCAAGAGGAGATGGTAATAGCTCCATCACATAGTTAAGCATTGTCTGCACTCCCTTGTTTTTAAATGCAGAACCACATAACATCGGCACAAATGCCAAATCAATGGTAGCAGCTCTTAAAGCAGCAACTATCTCATCTCTTGTAATTGAGTCTGGATCATCGAAGAATTTCTCCATAAGATGCTCATCATACTCAGCCACAGATTCAACTAATAACTCTCTATATTGCTGTACTTCCTCAACCATATCAGCCGGTATTTCTACCTCATCGAAAGTCATACCCATATCGTCTTCATTCCAAACCATGGCTTTGTTTTCAACCAAATCCACAACTCCCTTGAAATTATCCTCAGCTCCAATAGGTAACTGTAAAGGCACCGCTTTAGTACCCAACATTTCTTTCACTTGCTTACAAACATTCAAAAAGTCTGCACCAGCACGGTCCATTTTATTAACGAAACCGATACGAGCAACCTTATAATTATCAGCTAGCCTCCAGTTAGTCTCAGATTGAGGTTCAACACCATCAACCGCTGAGAATAAGAAAACAAGACCATCTAACACACGCAATGACCTGTTTACCTCAACGGTAAAGTCAACGTGTCCTGGAGTATCTATAATATTGATATGATAGGTATCATCTTTGTAAGGCCAAAATACTGTAGTTGCAGCAGAAGTAATTGTAATACCTCTTTCTTGCTCCTGCTCCATCCAATCCATAGTAGCAGCACCATCATGAACCTCTCCAATTTTATGGCTTACACCTGTGTAATAAAGGATACGCTCAGTAGTTGTTGTCTTACCAGCATCAATGTGAGCTGCGATACCAATGTTACGTGTGAATTTTAAATCTCTTTTTGCCATTATAATTTAAATCTTAGAATCTGAAATGAGAAAACGCTTTGTTTGCTTCAGCCATTCTGTGCGTATCATCCTTTTTCTTGATAGCAGCACCTTCACCTTTAGAGGCTGCAACGATTTCGCCAGCAAGCCTGTCTCTCATGGTTTTCTCTCCACGAAGTCTTGCGTAACGAATCATCCATTTAATACCCAAAGAAATTTTTCTTTCAGGACGAACCTCCATAGGTACCTGGAATGTTGCACCTCCAACTCTTCTACTCTTAACCTCAACAGCGGGGCTAATATTACTTAGTGCCTTTTTCCAAGTATCAAGACCATTCTCACCTGTTTTCTTTTCTACTTGCTCTATAGCTTCGTAAAAAATACTGTAGGCAATACTCTTCTTACCATCAACCATTAAGTAGTTAACGAACTTCGTTACCAAAGTGTCACCAAACTTTGGATCTGGAAGAATATATCTTTTTTTAGGTTTAGCTTTTCTCATGCTTATCTAGAATTTATTTTTTCGGGCGTTTTGCTCCGTATTTTGATCTTCTTTGTGTTCTACCATTCACCCCAGCGGTATCTAAAGCACCTCTAATGATGTGATATCTTACACCTGGTAAATCTTTAACCCTACCTCCTCTGATTAGCACAATAGAGTGCTCTTGAAGGTTATGACCTTCTCCAGGGATGTATGCGTTTACTTCTTTACCGTTTGTTAATCTTACCCTAGCCACTTTTCTCATGGCCGAGTTAGGCTTTTTAGGTGTTGTGGTATACACTCTTGTGCAAACTCCTCTTCTTTGAGGGCAAGAGTCAAGTGCAGGTGACTTTGATTTCGACACCAACTTGGTTCTACCTTTTCTTACCAGTTGTTGAATAGTAGGCATTTATTAATATATTTTAACTTATGTTTCTGTTCTTTTCAAAAATTCGGACTGCAAAGGTACTAAAGCGGTCGTATTTATCAAATAGTTTGATAGAAATATATTTATGGATGAAATAAACGATAAAAACGACCAAAAAAGGTCGTTTTTATCGTTATGCTTCCCCTATTGTACCTCCAAAATTAATCGGAAATTTAGGGGCTTCATCTGTTTTCTTAATAGGGCCGAAGGTATCTTCATACTTTTGAATGTTTTCATTCAAAGCAGTTAATAGTCTTTTGGCATGCTCAGGTGTAATCACAATTCTTGACTTCACCTTTGCTTTTGGCACCCCTGGCATTAGTCTAATAAAGTCAATTACAAACTCACTATTAGAGTGAGCAATCATTGCCAGATTAGCGTAAACGCCTTCAGCAACATCTTCTGATAGCTCGATGTTAATCTGATTGGCGTTTACCTTTTTATCCTTTTGCTCGTCAGCCATTAGTTATCTTCTTGCAATTGCTTCACTTGAGAACCTTCCGCAGCCGCAGCAACAAGGTTATCATACTCTTCTTGAGAAGTTACCATGATATCATTGAACTTTCTTTGTCCCGTACCTGCAGGTATTAAATGTCCAACGATAACATTCTCTTTCAATCCAAGTAATCCGTCAGCCTTACCTCTTATGGCAGCCTCACTCAATACTTTGGTAGTTTCCTGGAACGAAGCAGCTGATAAGAAACTCTCGGTCTTCAATGAAGCTTGAGTGATACCCTGAAGGACTGGTCTTGAAACAGCTGCCATAGCATCTCTAACCTCAACAGGTTTCAAGTCTTTTCTTTTCAAAGTAGAATTCTCATCTCTTAATTCTCTTGCAGTAATGATCTGACCTGGCTTGAAATTCTGGGAATCTCCAGCTTCAGTCACTACTTTCTTGTCCATCACAAGGTCATTTTCCTCGGCAAAGACAAATTTATCAACACTTTCTCCCGTAAGGAAACTAGTGTCTCCCGGATCGAGGATCATTACCTTCTGCATCATTTGGCTAACAATTGCCTCAATGTGCTTATCATTGATCTTCACACCTTGCAATCTATAAACCTCCTGAATTTCATTTACTAAGTATTCCTGAACAGCAGTTGGTCCTTTAATAGCCAGGATATCCGCAGGAGTAATAGCTCCATCAGAAAGTGGATAACCAGCTTTCACAAAGTCATTATCCTGAACAAGGATGTGCTTAGAAAGAGATACTAAATATCTTTTCTTAATACCATCCTTAGATTCAATAAAGATTTCTCTATTACCTCTCTTGATACCACCATACGTAACAACACCGTCAATCTCACTAACTACAGCTGGGTTTGATGGGTTTCTAGCCTCGAAAAGCTCAGTTACCCTTGGAAGACCCCCTGTGATATCGCGTGATTTACCCATGCTACGAGGTATCTTAGCCAAGATTTGTCCGGCCTTGATTTTCTCGCCATTATCAACTGCCAAGTGAGCCCCTACAGGGATGTTATATCCTTTAGATTCACTCTTCGCATTAACAACTACTGCTGGGTTCTTAGTTTTATCTTTTGTATCAGTAATTACTTTCTCTCTGTGACCTGTTTGCTCATCAGATTCTTCTTTATAAGTAATACCTTCAATAATAGAATCAAATTCAATAGTACCATCAAACTCTGAAAGGATAACAGCATTGTAAGGATCCCAGAAGCAAAGCTCCTGCCCTTTCTCCACTGTATCACCCTCTTTAACTTTAAGGAAAGCTCCGTAAGGAACGTGATTTGAGATAAGTACTTGTTTCTTCTTAGGATCAACAACTTTGATCTCACCAGTACGTCCCATGATTACTTCTACCTTATCACCATCTTTATTAGTAGTCTTAAGGGTTCTAATTCCTTCAAATTCGATTACACCATCAAACTTGGCCTTGATGTTTGCATCAACTGCAATGTTAGAGGCAGTACCCCCAACGTGGAAAGTACGAAGTGTCAACTGTGTACCTGGCTCACCAATTGACTGAGCGGCTATTACACCAACAGCCTCTCCAGCTTGAACCATGTTACCTGTAGCCAAGTTACGACCGTAACATTTAGCGCAACCACCTTGCTTAGTCTCACAGGTTAATACTGAACGAATCTCAACTTCTTCTATGCTTGTCTCATCAATTCTATTTGTAATCTCTTCTGTGATTTCTTCACCACCTGCACAGATCAATTCATCTGTTATTGGATCGTAGATATCATGAACAGATACTCTACCTAAGATTCTTTCTGATAATGGCTCTACCACATCTTCGTTATCCTTTAAGGCAGCTACTGTCAATCCTCTTAAAGTACCGCAATCAACCTCAGAGATAACTAAATCCTGGGCTACATCCACAAGCCTTCTAGTCAAGTATCCAGCATCAGCTGTTTTAAGAGCAGTATCTGCAAGACCCTTTCTAGCACCGTGAGTTGAAATAAAATACTCTAATACATCAAGACCTTCTTTAAAGTTAGAAAGGATAGGGTTTTCAATGATCGCACCTACTGAACCTGCAAGGTTTTTCTGTGGTTTCGCCATCAATCCTCTCATACCACCCAACTGTCTGATTTGCTCTCTTGAACCCCTTGCTCCAGAGTGCATCATCATGTAGATTGAGTTAAATCCTTGATCATCTTCTTCAAGACGAGTCATCAAGGTGTTAGTCAATTGTGTATTTATTCTTGTCCAAATATCAATTACCTGGTTGTATCTCTCATTATCAGTAATCAGACCCATCAGGTAGTTGTTCCACACTGCATCAACCTCTTCTTTAGCCTGAGCAACAAGAGCCTCTTTTTCTGGTGGAATGGCAACATCGTTAAGTCCCATTGAAAGACCTCCTTTATATGCCATTTGGAATCCTAATTCTTTAATATCATCAAGGAAGTGAGCAGTTCTTGCCATTCCTGTGATTTTGAATACATCAGAAATAATCTTCTGAAGTTTCTTCTTAGTTAGAAGCTCGTCAACATATCCTACTTCCTCCGGGACGGTTTCATTGAACAATACTCTACCTGCCACTGTCTCGATAATCTTGGTTTCAAGCTCACCGGCAGCATTTCTTACTTTAGTTCTAACTTTAATGAAAGCATGCTTAGAAAGAATGCCTTCGTTAATAGCAATGATAACTTCCTCAGAATTGTAGAAGGTCATTCCCTCTCCCATTACTGGTTGATCTTCAGTACCTCTTCTACCTTTAGTTACATAATATAGTCCCAATACCATGTCCTGAGAAGGTACCGTAATAGGAGCACCATTAGCAGGGTTCAAAATATTGTGAGAAGAAAGCATTAGCATAGAGGCTTCCAAAACAGCTTCTTGTCCTAAAGGAACGTGAACCGCCATCTGGTCACCGTCAAAGTCAGCGTTGAAAGCTGTACATACTAATGGGTGTAACTGAATCGCCTTACCTTCAATAAGTTTTGGTTGGAAAGCCTGAATACCCAGTCTGTGAAGCGTTGGAGCACGGTTTAGAAGAACAGGATGTCCTTTCAATACATTCTCCAAAATATCCCAAACTACTGGATCCTTTCTATCAACTATTTTCTTAGCCGACTTAACAGTCTTAACAATACCTCTTTCTATCAGTTTTCTGATAATAAACGGTTTGAAAAGCTCTGCCGCCATATCCTTTGGAAGTCCACATTCGTGAAGCTTCAACTCAGGGCCTACAACGATTACAGAACGGCCAGAGTAATCTACCCTTTTTCCTAATAAGTTCTGACGGAAACGTCCTTGCTTACCTTTAAGCATATCACTTAAAGATTTCAATGCTCTGTTACCATCTGATCTTACAGCGTTAACTTTTCTTGAGTTATCGAACAATGAATCAACTGCTTCTTGAAGCATACGTTTCTCATTTCTAAGAATTACTTCAGGAGCTTTGATGTCAATAAGTCTCTTAAGGCGATTGTTTCTGATAATTACTCTTCTGTATAAATCATTCAAGTCAGAAGTAGCAAATCTACCACCATCCAAAGGCACTAATGGTCTAAGTTCTGGTGGAATTACAGGAACCATTTTGATTACCATCCATTCAGGACGATTCTCGATTCTTGTTCTTGCTTCCCTGAATGCTTCAACAACCTTCAATCTTTTCAAAGCCTCTGCTTTTCTTTGTTGAGAAGTATCTGTTGCAGCCTGATGTCTTAAATCATAAGACAATGAATCCAATTCAATTCTTGCCAAAAGCATTTCCAATGCCTCAGCTCCCATTCGGGCGATGAATTTATTAGGGTCATTATTGTCTAATAATTGGTTTTCTCTAGGAAGTTTATCCAGAATATCCAGATATTCATCCTCGGTCAAGAAATCCATCATTGCCAAACCATCTTCCTCTTTAGTACCTGGCTGAATGACCACGTATCTTTCGTAATAAATGATTTGATCTAATTTTTTTGTTGGTAAACCAAGTAAGTAACCAATCTTGTTAGGCAAAGATTTGAAGTACCAGATATGGGCTACAGGAACTACCAGTTCGATATGTCCCATTCTCTCTCTTCGTACTTTCTTCTCAGTAACTTCAACGCCACATCTGTCGCAAATAATGCCTTTATATCTGATTCTCTTGTATTTCCCACAATGACATTCCCAGTCTTTTACAGGACCGAAAATCCGCTCACAGAAAAGACCACCCATTTCTGGCTTATAAGTTCTGTAGTTGATTGTTTCAGGCTGTGTAACCTCACCATGAGAGCTCTCTAAAATTGACTCTGGTGACGCCAAACTGATAGTAACCTTTGAAAAATCGAGGTCTAGCTTTTTATTCTTTCTGAATGACATAGTATGTTTATTTATTTCTATAACCTCGGCCAAGCCGAGGCCATGAATTTTTAATTTATTAGTCTAAAGTGATCTCTAATGCAAGTCCACGAAGCTCGTGTACCAATACATTAAATGACTCAGGAATATTTGGCTTACGCATGTTTTCGCCTTTAACGATAGCTTCATAAGCTTTTGCCCTACCAATCACATCATCAGATTTGATTGTTAGAATTTCCTGAAGTACGTGTGATGCACCAAATGCCTCTAGTGCCCAAACCTCCATCTCACCAAAACGCTGACCACCAAACTGTGCTTTACCACCAAGAGGCTGCTGAGTAATTAATGAGTATGGTCCGATAGACCTTGCGTGCATCTTATCATCAACTAAGTGACCCAGTTTCAGCATGTAAGCTATACCTACAGTAACCGGCTGATCAAACTTCTGACCTGTCAATCCATCATATAAGTATGATCTACCATATTCTGGAAGTCCGGCCTCAGCTAATTCAGCAGCAACTTCTTCCATAGAAGCTCCGTCAAAAATAGGGGTAGCATACTTTCTTCCTAATTTATAACCAGCCCATCCAAGAACTGTTTCATAAATCTGACCAAGGTTCATCCTTGAAGGTACACCTAACGGGTTAAGACAGATATCAACAGGAGTACCATCTTCTAAGAACGGCATATCCTCTTCTCTAACTATCCTTGCAACAACACCTTTGTTACCGTGACGACCAGCCATTTTATCACCTACTTTCAACTTACGTTTCTTAGCGATGTATACTTTAGCTAATTGTACAATACCTGCTGGTAACTCATCTCCAACTTCAAGAGTGAAACGCTCGCGTTTGAAATCGCCTGCTATCTCATTTCTCTTGATATTATAGTTCTTGATCATTCTGAAAACCATCTGATTAGTATTGTCATCAGTAGTCCAGTTATCAAGGTTAACATCAGAAACAAGATTTACTTCTTCAGGAACATTGTATGTACTTTCATCTTTGTAAATGTTCTTCTCTGGGAATAAATTGTTTTCAATCAATTTACCTGAGAATTTAACACCTTTACTTACAATCTCATCACCAAACTTATGCTTAATACCTTGAGAAGTTTTGCCACTCAAAAGTTTAGTTAACTTTTCAATAACCTCAGCGCGAATCTCAAGCAATTGCTTGCTATACTTATTCTTAAGAATTTCAACTTCCTTCTTAGACCTGGCTCTAAGATCTTTGTCTTTCTTAGGTCTTGAGAACAATTTAGTATCAATAACAACACCTCTTAATGATGGAGGTGCTTTCATTGAAGCATCTTTAACATCTCCAGCTTTATCACCGAAGATAGCTCTCAATAATTTTTCTTCAGGTGTAGGATCAGACTCTCCTTTAGGAGTAATCTTACCGATAAGGATATCTCCTTCTTTAACTTCAGCTCCAACTCTGATAATACCAAACTCATCAAGATGCTTAACAGCTTCTTCACTTACGTTTGGAATCTCAGAAGTAAGTTCTTCCTCACCTCTTTTTGTATCTCTAACTTCTAATTCAAATTCTTCAATGTGAATAGAAGTATAAACATCATTCCTTACAACTTTTTCAGAAATAACAATCGCATCCTCAAAGTTGTAACCTTGCCAAGGCATGTATGCCACCATCAGGTTTCTACCTAGTGCTAATTCACCTTGCTCAGTAGCATAACCTTCCACTAAAGGCTGACCTTTAACAATTCTTTGTCCTTTCTTAACGATAGGAGTAAGATTGATGCAAGTATCCTGATTAGTTCTTCTGAACTTGATAAGTTCGTATTCTTTGCTATCAGCATCAAAGCTGACAAGAACATCATCGTCATTCATGTCATACTTGACAACTACTTTCTTGGCATCAACAAATTCTACCTCTCCATCTCCTTCTGCAAGGATCAAAGCTCTGGAATCTAAGGCTACTCTTCCCTCAAGACCAGTACCAACGATAGGTGCCTCAGGCTTCAATAAAGGAACCGCCTGACGCTGCATGTTAGATCCCATTAAGGCCCTGTTAGCATCATCATGCTCAAGGAAAGGAATCAATGAAGCAGCAACGGATACAATCTGATTTGGAGCAACATCCATATAACCTAATTCCTTCGGCTCAACTACAGGGAAGTCACCTTCAAATCTTGCTTTAACTCTTTCATTGATAAAGTTTCCATTGTCTTTAAGAGGAGCGTTAGCCTGTGCAATGTTGAAAGTATCCTCTTCTTCAGCCGTCAGATATTTAACATTACCTGTCATATCCACTTTGCCATTTGCAACCTCTCTATACGGAGTTTCAATGAATCCCATATGGTTTACCTTAGCATGAACACAAAGTGAAGAAATCAAACCAATGTTTGGTCCTTCAGGAGTTTCAATAGTACAAAGTCTACCATAGTGAGTGTAGTGAACGTCACGAACCTCGAAACCAGCTCTTTCTCTTGAAAGACCACCAGGTCCTAATGCTGACATTCTTCTTTTGTGAGTAATCTCTGCCAATGGATTCGTTTGATCCATAAACTGAGAAAGTTGGTTAGTACCAAAGAATGAGTTGATTACCGAAGAAAGCGTTCTGGCGTTGATCAAATCAACAGGCTTGAAATCTTCATTATCCCTAACATTCATTCTCTCTTTGATTGTTCTGGCCATCCTGGCAAGACCTACACCAAATTGAGCGTATAATTGTTCTCCAACTGTTCTAACTCTTCTGTTACTTAAGTGGTCAATATCATCAACTACTGCTTTAGAGTTAATAAGTCCAATTAAGTATTTAACAATAAGAATAATATCTTCAGTAGTTAGTACCCTTTGCTCAGAGCTAATATCAAGTCCTAACTTCTTATTAATTCTATATCTACCAACTTCTCCAAGGTCATATCTCTTCTCACTAAAGAATAAGCTTTGGATAATATCCCTTGCTGTCTGCTCATCAGGAGCTTCGGTATTTCTTAACTGACGATAAATCTGCTCAACAGCTTCCTTCTCAGAGTTAGAGTTATCTTTAGATAAGGTGTTGAAAATGATTGTAAAGTCAGTCGCATTTACATCCTCTCTATGAAGGATGATAGATTTTGAGCCCGAATCAACAATTACTTCAATATCTTCAGCTGTTAGAATGTGATCTCTCTCCAGTAGAACTTCATTTCTGTCGATAGATACAACTTCTCCTGTATCCTCATCCACAAAATCTTCAGTCCATGTTTTAAGAACCCTTGCCGCTAATCTTCTGCCTTCAGCATTTTTAAGATCCTTTTTAGTAGCCTTAACTTCTTCAGACAAACCAAAAAGATCTAATATATCTTTATCCGTACCATAACCAATTGCTCTTAGCAAAGTAGTAACGGGGAATTTTTTCTTTCTATCAATATAAGCGTACATAACGTTGTTCACGTCAGTAGCAAATTCTATCCATGATCCTTTAAAAGGTATAATTCTGGCAGAATACAATTTTGTACCATTTGTATGCTTACTCTGGGCAAAGAATACACCAGGAGATCTGTGTAATTGAGATACAATAACACGCTCAGCACCATTGATAACAAATGACCCTTTCTTAGTCATATAAGGAATGTTTCCTAAGAACACTTCCTGCTCAATGGTTTCGAAATCTTCATTATCTTCATCATTGCAGGTTAATTTTAATTTAGCCTTCAATGGTACAGAATAAGTAAGACCTCTATCTATGGATTCATCCACAGAGTATTTGGGAGGATCAACGATATAATCGATGAATTCCAAAACGAAATTTTCTCTAGAATCTGAAATTGGAAAATTTTCAGAAAACACTTTGAAAAGTCCTTCTTGTTCTCTTTTTTCGGCTGGGGTTTCCAACTGAAAGAAATCCTGAAATGATTGTACTTGAATGTCAAGGAAATCAGGATAGTCTATTACTTTCTTAATAGAAGAGAAATTGATTCTTGAGTTTTCTTTTTTATTAGCCAAAGCTTTAAAAGTTTTAATTACAAGATATTGCAAGTGCCGCCAGGTGTTGAAACGCTGACGAGTTTTGTCTGTAAAGTTGCTACAAACAGGAAAAGACCCCGATTAAAATCGGGGCCTAACTATGTGTTAGACGATCAAATATGTCGTCAAGGCTTACTTCAACTCTACTTCAGCTCCAGCTTCTTCAAGCTGCTTTTTTAAGCCGTCTGCTTCGTCTTTAGATACACCTTCTTTAAGTGCTTTAGGAGCGCCATCAACTAATTCTTTAGCTTCTTTCAATCCTAGACCAGTTAATTCTTTAACTAATTTAACAACTGCTAATTTAGCGCCACCAGCTGATTTCAAGATAACATCAAATTCAGTTTTCTCTGCTGCTGCTTCGCCATCTCCACCACCAGCTGGAGCTGCTGCCATTGCTACTGCTGCTGCTGCAGGCTCGATACCGTGAGTTTCTTTCAAATACTCAGCAAGTTCGCTAACTTCTTTAACTGTTAATTCTACCAGTTGATCTCCAAGTGCTTTAACGTCTGCCATTTTAATTCTTATTTAATTATTCGTTAGTTTCTAAAAATTTTAAAATTTATCTCTCAGATAATGCTTTTACCAAGCCACCAATTGTGTTTTTACCACTCAATAGAGCAGAAACAACATTTTTGGCTGGTGATTGAAGCAATCCAATAACTTCACCGATAAGTTCTTGTTTAGACTTGAGCTCGCTCAACATCTTCAAGTTTTCTTCACCTATGATGAAATCTGTATCAATTGACGCAGCTTTCAATAGGGGTTTAGTCATTTTCTGCTTTGACCTGTACTCAGTAATTACTTTTGCAGGAACATTAGCCGCTTCTTCAGAGAATATTACTCCTGAGAAACCTTTTAATTGATCGTCAATTAGCGAATGATCCGTGTTCATTTCATCCAAAGCCTTTTTTATCAAAGTATTTTTAAATACTCTGTACTCTACACCTTTAGTAAAACAAAGTCTTCTAAAGTTGTTGATTTGGGCTACTGAAAGTCCTGAAGCATCAGTAATGTAATAATGAGCATTCTTCGAGAACTTGTCTTTTAGTTCATCAATGATTTGTGCTTTTTCTTGACGTGTCATTATTGTATTCCTGAAATTGTACTTTTATCTATTGTAATTGAAGGGCTCATAGTAGAAGAGATATTAATACTCTTAAAATATGTTCCTTTCGCGGAAGCCGGCTTCATTTTTGAAACCGTTTGTAACATTTCTCTTACATTTTCTTTGATTTTATCAGGAGAAAAAGAGGCCTTTCCCACACTCACGTGGATAATGCCAAACTTATCTACCTTGAAATCAATTTTACCAGCCTTGATATCAGTTACTGCTTTACCCACTTCAAGGGTAACAGTACCTGATTTAGGATTTGGCATTAAACCTCTTGGGCCTAATACTTTTCCTAAACGACCTACTTTAGCCATAACTGTTGGCATAGTAATGATTACATCGATATCAGTCCATCCACCTTCAATTTTGGTGATAAACTCATCTAATCCTACGTAATCAGCACCTGCATCCTTGGCTTCTTGCTCTTTATCAGGAGTACAAAGTACTAATACTTTAAGATCCTTACCTGTTCCATGAGGAAGTGTAACTACACCTCTCACCATTTGATCAGCTTTCTTAGGATCTACTCCTAACCTGATATCTAAATCAACAGAAGCATCAAACTTAGTAAAAGTGATGTCTTTCACCAGTTGAGAAGCATCGTCTAGCGAGTACTCCTTTGTAGCTTCGAATTTGTCGGCAATAGCCTTTTGATTTTTTGTCAACTTTCCCATTTTCTGTATAAATTATTAACTCCAGGGAGCTGTTCCAGTCACTTTTATACCCATACTTCTAGCAGTTCCCGCTACCATTTTCATGGCAGAGTTCACCTCAAAAGCATTAAGGTCAGGCATTTTTGTTTCGGCAATAGCCTTAACCTGATCCCAGGTAATATTTCCAACTTTATTTCTGTTAGGTTCTGGGGAACCACTTTTCTTCTTTGCAGCCTCAAGAATTAAAACCGCTGCTGGAGGAGTCTTAATTACAAAGTCAAAAGACTTATCTGAAAAGATAGTAATTAAAACAGGTAATACCTGTCCTTGTTTCTCCTGCGTTCTTGCATTAAACTGCTTACAGAAGTCCATGATATTCAGACCCTTACTACCTAAAGCCGGTCCTACAGGAGGCGATGGGTTAGCTGCCCCACCTCTAATCTGCAATTTCAAGTATCCACTAATTTCCTTAGCCATTTCTTAATCTAATTTTTCTACTTGCATATAGTTTAGTTCAACAGGAGTATTCCTGCCAAATATCTTCACCATAACGTTGAGTTTCTTCCTTTCCTCAAAAACTTCCTCAACCGTACCAGTAAATCCTGAGAATGGCCCATCCATTACTTTCACGGATTCACCCACTATATATGGTGTATCTAATTTCTCTTCAAACTCGTCAACCTCATCTACTTTCCCTAGAATTCGATTGATTTCGCTTTGTCTTAAAGCAACAGGCTCTTTAGATTGACCTGTACCATTATTACCTAAGAAGCCAATTACTCCTGGTATACTAGTCACTACATGATTAGCCTCTCCATTTGAAAGATCAGCGGACACGATAACATATCCAGGAAAGAAATTTCTTTCACGAACTCTTTTTTTGCCATTCCTCATTTCGTACACCTTTTCTGAAGGTATTAAAATTTGAGGAACAAAATCCGTGAGTCCTTCTCTTTCAATTTCAGTTTCCAGATAAGCTTTCACTTTCTTCTCCTGTCCACTAACAACCCGTACTACATACCAATTTAAATCGCTCATCACTAGTATCGGTTATAATTAAAACTCACCGTAAAACCAATCCATTCCAGTTTGAAAAACATAGTCAATCAAACCTATGAAAAGCGCAAAAATCAAAGATGCAATGAGTACAAGAACAGAGCTATTTTGTAGCTGGCTGTACTTTGGCCACGAGACTTTGTTTTTCATCTCATCGTATGACTCAAGAATAAATGTCTTTAATTTATGCATTGAAACAGTATTTTAAATTTTAGCACGGGTGGAGAGACTCGAACTCCCAGCCAATGGTTTTGGAGACCACTACTCTACCAATTGAGCTACACCCGTTTGTATTTTTATTACGAGCAAATTCTCTTCTTCTCTACCCTCGTATTTTGAACTTGCTTAGCCGCAATTAATCCCCCTACAGTCCAAAATGGTCTGCAAAGGTACTATAAAGTTTTTTAGAAAACAAAAGCGTTCCAGAATAATTTCCAGAACGCTTTCTCTAATGATTTTTATTCTTAGTCTAGAATTTCAGTTACCTGACCAGACCCTACAGTTCTACCACCTTCTCTGATAGCGAAACGAAGGCCTTTCTCCATAGCAACCTTGTTGATCAACTGCACCTCTATAGATACGTTGTCACCAGGCATTACCATCTCTACACCAGCTGGTAAGAAAATTTCACCAGTTACGTCAGTTGTTCTTAAGTAGAACTGAGGACGGTACTTGTTAAAGAATGGAGTGTGACGTCCACCTTCTTCTTTTGAAAGAACGTAAACTTCAGCTTTGAATTTTTGGTGAGGGGTTACAGAACCTGGTTTACAGATTACCATTCCTCTTTTGATTTGATCTTTCTCGATACCTCTTAAAAGTAAACCAACGTTATCACCAGCTTCACCTCTGTCTAATATTTTTCTAAACATCTCAACACCAGTTACTGTAGACTTAAGTCCTTCAGCACCCATACCTAAGATATCAACACCATCACCAGAGTTGATTACACCTCGTTCGATTCTACCAGTAGCAACAGTACCTCTACCAGTAATAGAGAATACGTCTTCAACAGGCATCAAGAAATCTTTGTCAACCAATCTTGGAGGAATTGGAATATAGGTATCAACTGCTTCCATCAACTCTTCAACTTTAGCAACCCACTGAGGTTCACCGTTAAGCGCTCCTAAAGCAGAACCTTGGATAACTGGAATATCATCTCCTGGGAAATCATAATCAGAAAGTAACTCTCTAATTTCCATTTCAACAAGCTCTAACAATTCAGGATCATCAACTAAGTCAACTTTGTTCATGAAAACAACCAAAGCAGGAACACCTACCTGACGAGATAAAAGGATATGCTCTCTAGTTTGTGGCATAGGACCATCAGTTGCAGCAACTACAATGATAGCACCGTCCATTTGAGCAGCACCTGTAACCATGTTCTTAACGTAGTCAGCGTGACCAGGACAGTCAACGTGAGCGTAATGTCTGTTTTCAGTTGCGTATTCAATGTGTGAAGTATTAATAGTAATACCTCTTTCTTTCTCTTCCGGAGCATTATCGATTGATGAGAAGTCTCTTGACGAAGCAAGACCTTTGTCAGACAATACTTTAGAAATAGCCGCTGTCAAAGTGGTTTTACCGTGGTCAACGTGACCGATGGTACCAATATTAACGTGGGGTTTTGAACGGTCGAAGTTTTCTTTAGCCATATTTGAAAATCCCTAGTTTAGTTTTAAAATTTATATTTTTGTTTACCTATTTTACAATACAGTAATGGATCATATACAGAATGTTACTTCCGGATAAGAACCATTGATTTTTGAGCCAAGAAGGGGAATTGAACCCCCGACCTCTTCCTTACCAAGGAAGCGCTCTACCCCTGAGCTATCTCGGCTGATTAGCTCTCAGTTCTCTGTGTAAGTTGAAGCAACCTTTAAAAACTTAGAACGTCAAACCAAGACCTCATTTTAAGAGCGGGAGACGAGGTTCGAACTCGCGACCTACAGCTTGGAAGGCTGTCGCTCTACCAGCTGAGCTACTCCCGCTTTAAGATTTGGGACAGCGAATTTACGATTTTTATTGTCAATTCAGAAATGCGCTGTCATTAATCAGTGGGGGGAGCAGGATTCGAACCTGCGAAGACATAAGTCAACGGATTTACAGTCCGTCCCAGTTGGCCGCTTTGGTATCCCCCCGTGGTACAATATTATTAAGAACTAACTTCCAAAAAGCACCTTCATATAGGTGACTTTTTCGAAAGGAAGTGCAAAATTATACGGTTTTTTATTTTTATCAAACTTTTGAAAAAAAAAGTAGATTTATTTTCCTACACCTCATTTTTAAGCCGTACAAAGCACTTTTTACATGAAAATAATTTCTTTGATAATGTCTTTACCAATTTCCTTTTCAAAAATCGAGATAATCTTTGCTTTGGACATGGACAATTCCTTCTTCAAAGGGGCGGAGCTAAGCTCTATAAATAGTACTTTATTCTTTATAAATATCTTTGAGGTTCTGTTTGCTATGGTTGCCCCCATTAGTTTTTTCCATGAGTGGATAAGACGCTTTTCATCAAACCTCTCTTGTAAGTGATATTGTTGAAGCAAATCACTTATAGCATCTCCTAAAGATGTGGTTTCGGATTTTCTTTTACTGTAATACTTGGCCATGCAGATCAAAGGTACATAACATACTTCGCAAACCTTTATGATTACAATTATCAATAAGCGTTACTGAAAAACTATTTTGTCAAAAACATTATCAATTTGAGATAATCTTGATTTAAAATAATATATTTATCGTTATGAGTGATGACCTACAGGAAAAAACTAGACAACTTCTCAATGACCTAAATTATTTTTTAGCTCATATTATCATTTATTTCATAGTAAACATATCTCTGGTGCTTTTTGCCTTTGGTAACTTAAGTAGCAGGTGGTGGGTCTTTTTAATTGTTTTATTTTGCTCTTTAGCCCTGTTGTATCATTGTATTAAAGTATATGGAGTAGATTTATTGAAGAGCAGGAATAAGAAACTCAATCTGCTTTGGTCTTTTTTCTTTAAGCTTACAATCGGCTAAACAGCACTCAGCTGACCAGCATCAATTTTATAATAAGCGGCTGATATATTTAATGAATTGAGCATTTCTCTTGTCCTTTCTTCTCTGGCATCAGTAATAAAAACTTGTCCAAACTGCTCCTCTATAACCATGTTTAGTAACTTCTCTATCCTGTTGCCGTCCAATTTATCAAAAATATCATCTAGTAATAAAATAGGCTTATATTTCATTGACTCATCAATAATCTGAAAGTGAGAAAGCTTAAGGGCAATAGAAAAGCTCTTCTGTTGCCCTTGAGAGCCAAATTTCTTTAAAGGGTTATTTCCAATTAAGAATTTAAAGTCATCCTTATGGATCCCTAAGGTTGACCTCTCCAATGCCACATCTTTACTTACAGCACCTTTCAAGTCGCCTCTAAAGTCATCTGAAGATAGATTGGAAGAATATTGGATGTCCACACGCTCCAACTCATCACTTAAAAAAGCATATTTTGCTAAAAAAACACTTTTCAAATCTTCGCTAAACTCCTGTCTCCGCTCGTAAATCTTATTTCCCAACTCAATTAGTACATTATCATAATTATCTAGCAGATCATAATTAATCCTCTTGGTTTTATTAAATGTTTTTAGAGCACTGTTCCTTTGCTTCAGGTTATTGTTGTAATTAATAAGGTGCCGTAAATAGTTTATATCGATCTGACTTATTATAGTATCTATAAAACGTCTACGGGTTTCGCTGCCCTCTCTGATAATATCTGTATCATAAGGGGTAATTAGGACTACGGGGAACCTTCCAATATGCTCTGACAGTTTATCATAGTCATTCTTATTTACTTTGAATGACTTTTTAGTGCCCTCCTGAAAATAGCAAACCACTTCATTCCGATCTTTTCCATTCGCAAATAATCCCTTGATACTAAAATAGGTTTCACCAAACTTTATGTTCTGACTATCAATGGAATTATGCGCACTTTTGGTCATTGACAGGTAGTGAATTGCATCGAGGATATTGGTCTTCCCACTGCCATTGAGGCCAACAAGGCAATTGATTTTATCAGAAAAAGCCAATGACACTTCTTCGTAATTTTTGAAGTTAATCAAACTTAGTTTTTCAATGTGCATTAACTTTTTTTGCTTATTTTCGCAGTCCAAATTTGTATTCAAAATTAACACTATGGCAAGTACAACAAAAGGAAAAGCCCAATCAAAATCATCTGCCGCCAAGTTTTCTAAAGAAACATACATGGAATGGTTTGAGAGTATGCTTTTGATGAGAAAGTTTGAAGAGAAAGCAGGTCAATTATATGGCCAACAAAAAATCAAAGGGTTTTGCCACTTATATATAGGACAAGAAGCATGTGTTGCTGGAGCAGTATCAGCCCTAAAGAAGGGGGATAAATACATCACCGCATATAGAGATCACGCCCACCCTATTGCTTTGGGGTCTGATCCTAAAAAGATTATGGCAGAGCTTTTTGCTAAAGAAACCGGTATCTCTAAAGGAAAAGGTGGATCAATGCACATGTTTGACATTGAAAATCATTTCTTCGGTGGGCACGGTATAGTAGGTGGACAGGTGCCGCTAGGAGCTGGTATTGCTTTTGCTGAAAAATACAACAAGACGGGAAATCTCTGCATGTGTTACATGGGAGATGGTGCAGTAAGACAAGGTGCTTTTCATGAAGCCTTAAATTTAGCTATGACCTGGAAACTGCCTGTAATATTTGTAATTGAAAACAATGGATATGCTATGGGGACATCGGTTCAGAGAACATCTAATGTTACTGAACTACATACATTAGGAAAAGCTTATGAAATGCCTTCTGAAGCTGTTGATGCAATGTCTGTTGAAGAAGTACATAAATCAGTGGAGGTAGCGGCCAAAAGAGCAAGAGATGGAAAAGGGCCTACCCTTTTGGAATTTAGAACATATAGATATAAAGGCCACTCAATGTCTGATCCTGCAAAATACAGAACTAAGGATGAGGTTGAAGAGTACAAGAAGAAAGACCCTATAGAGCAGGTTAGAGATGTCATCTTAAAAAATAAATATGCCAGTGAAAAAGACCTTTCTGCTATTGAAGAAAAAGTCAAAAAAGAAGTAGCGGAATGTGTGAAATTTGCTGAAGAATCATCATACCCAGATCCGAGTGAAGCATTTAAGGATGTTTACGTTCAAGAGGATTATCCATTTTTAATGGAATAAAATAAACAGTAGTTAATGTTGAATTTAAAATTGAGGAAGTTCATTTCTTCTTCAATTTTAAATTCTTAGCTTTGCAGCCTTAAATTTTATTTACTAATGGCAAGTACGAAGAAAAAGAAAGATCAAGAGAATCACGCTAATGATTTGTTGGAAAATCCAGAAGCGCTTGCAAACCAATTATCTAAAACAGAAGAGTTTATTAATGCCAACAAAGCTTTAGTGCTAGGAGTAGGTACGGTGCTTGTTTTGTTGGTAGCTGGGTATTTCGGGTTCAACACTTATAAGAATTCTCAAAATGAGCAAGCTCAGAACGATATGTTTCAGGCAATCTATTACTTTGAAGCTGATAGTTTAGACCTTGCCCTTAACGGTGACGGAATTAATTACGGATTTCTAAAAATAATAGATGAGTACAGCATTACAGATGCAGCTAACTTAGCTAATTTCTATGCGGGTGCTGCTTACCTAAAACAAGGCAGTTTTAAATCCGCTATTTTATATCTAGAAGACTTCTCAGCTGATGATCTTTTGATTCAAGCCAGGGCTTACAGTCTAATTGGTGATGCTAACATGGAACTTGGCGAATACAATGAGGCAGCTATCTACTATGAGAAAGCTGCAAATTATGAGGCTAACAAATATTTCTCTCCAAGATATTTAATGAAAGCGGCACTTGCTTATGAGAATGCGAATGATCTTGAAGCTGCTAAAAATGCTTACTCTCAGGTTATAGAGAAGTATTGGGATTCTGCTGAAGTTCAAAATGCTAAGAAATTCAGGGCTAAGATAGACTCGGCATCATAATATAGAAAACATTTATTTAAAGGGATAGGGTTAGCCTTATCCCTTTTTTTATTTTTGAATAAACTTAAAAACATGTCATCATCACTCAAAAACTTAAGCGACCACACTGCTAAAAATATAGGCGATATGTCTGGCAAGAGGTTCGGCATACTAGTATCTGAATGGAATAACGAAGTAACGGAATCACTATATTCAGGTGCTTATGAAACACTCATTAGCAATGGTGTCAATCGTGATAACATAATAAGAAAGGATGTGCCTGGCAGCTTTGAATTATCATTAGGAGCTCAATGGATGGCTCAGCAAGATGATATAGATGCTGTGATTTGCCTAGGCTGTGTTATACAAGGTGAGACAAGGCACTTTGATTTTATCTGTAATGCTGTGGCTCAAGGAGTTACCGATGTGAGCCTAAAGTATAATAAGCCTGTTATTTTTGGAGTACTCACGCCAAATAATCAGAAGCAAGCACTTGACAGAGCAGGTGGAAAGCATGGCAACAAGGGTGATGAAGCTGCAATAACTGCAATTAAGATGTTAAGCATTTGACTTACAATTACGTGTACAATAAAAAAGGAAGTTGAACTTAGTTCAACTTCCTTTTTTATTGATTTATTTCTTAATTATTCCCCGCCAAGTCTGTTTCTAAGCAAGAACTCAAGATAAGCTTCTTTGTAACTGTCTACTTCAGGAGCCAATTGCATGGCCTCCTCATAGCTGGTAAGCGCATCTGCCAACAAATTGTTCTCTTCGTAAAAGCCTGCAAGAATGTATTTGTTAAGCGCTGACTCTTGCTCAACATCAGACATTAACTCGCTAAGTGCTGCTTTTACTTTTTCAGCATCTGCTGCTGGCAATTTCTTGATAGCGTAAGTACCTGATTTTATGGTTTCATCATTCTTATTAACTACAGATAACAATACCACATTTTCTTTGGCTATTTTCTCATCATTAAGATCTATCTCTACGTTCGGATTGTTTGTCTCAATAGATAGTAGCACATCCTCAAACATATTTTTCAAAGTCACTTTGTAAGTAATTGAGTTGTCAGTAGTAGAGTCCCATCTTACTATGGCTTTATCACTAAATACTCCTACAGAGCTTGGTAAGAAAACTTTGATCGCATCATTTGTTCCTCTATGTACCGCTCCAGTTGCACTCAATCTGTTTTTCTTGCTCTCGGCAGACATTTTTGATAACACAAAGTCTGCATACTTACTTGCTACACTAGATCCGCTTGTATTAATTTTTGCCGCCAGGTCTGAAACTTTATGATTTCCAGCTTCTTTCAGCTCTAATGTTTTACCACTGGAGTGAACAAGCCCAAGGTATGCATCTGCAGAAACTTGTAGTTCATCAGTTTCATTTAAAGAAGACCCTGTCTTCAATGCCTGCCACTCACTCCCAGACTTCACTTTATTATCACCTTTGTTAGCCAATACCTTAAAAGTATAGCCTTGGGCTAAAACCAGATTGCTTACTAACAAAAGGCCGGCTAAAACACTTAATATCCTTTTCATGATTAATTTAATTATTTAAACTTTTTAATATTCTTTAATATTTTTCACACAATGTGTGGTTATATACGCCCTGGTTTAAATAGGTAAACACCCATTGCAAATTTATTAACATTAATTACAAAACTTACATAGACGCTAAGAATGCACCTTCAAAAGTAATTTAAATATTGTTCAAATGAAATGAAAACAAACTTCTATGTACCCTCTTCTACTACTTTTTTGCGTTTAGATGTAAGTCTATCCGCCACTTTCAACACCATATTTCGTATTACACCATAGTATATCTCTAGCAAATCACCTGCCAAAGCGATGGCAAACAGGCCTACAGTTAATTCCAGCTTGAAACTGATCCAGGAAAATAAATAGATAATCAAAAACAATATGACCAAAACCTCAACTACCTGAATAAGCTTGGTGGCACCATCGTACCACGCTCCCATTCTCATATAGATAAAGGAGAAGAGAACTACATTGAAGTAGCATAAAATTAGCCCTATAATGTTCTCAGTAGTTTCTCCAAGCCTGTCAACATAGTCACGATTTAATATCATAGAAACAATGTTGGCATGAATAACCGGACCAAACATATCTGGGTTGGCCCTGCCTGCTATTTTAGAATTTAGTGGTGTATAGAACCTATCTTCCCACTCTGGTGCCCCAAAATATTCCCCCATAAATCCTAATATGACAATTTTATCCTTAAGTAAACCGGGAACAAAATCTTCATTTAAAACCTGATCCCAATCCAATGCATAAAACCTTGTCGCAAACTTATCTTCCTCAAAAAAGTTAACAAAGTCACCTCTATAATTAATGATTTCAAATTCATTGCCTCTTTCCAATAGCGGTTCCACGGAAGTGGGATCAAAAACTTCTGCCATTTTTGCTGCAAAAGCAATGGGCTTTAAATCTGTGCCTAAAATATCACGCTGTGGTGGAAATTGTCGACAAATCTTAATATCATCCTGATACTCTGCTTCAGTTTCCAAATTAGCTATTGCGTGATGTGCCTTTTTAGTATACATGCTATCAGAAGTATATAAAATATCATACATCTCATCACCTTCGTGTAATGCCTTTAAAGAATCACTTTGCTGCACCATGGCTACCATTACCAGGTCTGATTTAATATTTGTAAGAACATCAGCTAAAAAAATAGAACCTAGGGTATCATTAGACGGGCCATAGCCTTTAAAGAAACTATCTATTCCTATAACTTTTGGATCATACTTGTCTATAATTTGGAGCTGCTGCGCTATTTGCCCTCTTCCAAGAGGCCCCATATTTACAAGTACAATACTGGTATCAGGAGGAAGTGGGTCTCTTAATTGAGAAAAAGCAATATCCGTCATCTCCATATCTTCCAATGCCTGACCTATGGAGTCAAAGGCATCAAAGATTTTGAAGGCCGAAATATTAGAAATGAGGTACATGAAAAGGTAAATGAATGCAGTAGCGAATATACTATCTAACCAAATACTTCCTCCTTGCTTTTTTTTCTTTGTCATAGCTTGCCAATTAATTGGGAAGTCAAGATAAACATTATTGCAAATAATTACGAATTGTCAATTGAAATGTATCCGTACTTATTATTTTCGAGTAATTATGGCCATTGCAAAGAGAAAAAGACTTACAACGCAAGAATATATCAATGGTATTAATGATGGCAAAAGAGTAATACTTAGCAGGGCCATCACTTTGGTTGAGAGCTCATTGGCTGCTGATCGCGATTTAAGTGAAACCATAATTAATGAGTTATTGCCATCAACAGGAAACTCATTAAGAGTAGGAATTACAGGTGTACCGGGAGTTGGAAAAAGTACCTTTATTGAAGCATTGGGAGTTCTCCTTTGCGATAAGGGACATCACGTTGCCGTACTTGCTGTAGACCCTAGCAGTCAGAAAAGTGGCGGTAGCATTTTGGGTGATAAAACACGAATGGAGCAATTGGCCCATCATCCCAATGCATTTATAAGGCCCTCGCCCACAGGCAAATCTCTTGGTGGGGTGGCCAACAAAACCCGTGAGACAATGCTGCTGTGTGAGGCGGCAGGTTTTGACATAATTCTTATAGAAACTGTAGGTGTTGGACAGTCTGAAGTGGCAGTTAAAGGAATGGTTGATTTTTTTCTGCTGCTGATGCTGGCTGGCGCAGGAGATGAGCTACAGGGCATCAAGAAAGGCATTATGGAAATGGCTGATGGCGTAACCATAACAAAAGCTGATGACGAGAACGTGAAAGCCAGCAAGCGTGCTAAAAGTGAATATCAAAATGCGCTTCACCTCTTTCCTCCAAATGACAATGGATGGTACCCAAAGGTGCTGACTTGTTCTGCAAAGGATAATGTTGGGATAGCAGAGGTGTGGAATTTGATTCTTGATTTTCAGGCGCATATGGAAGGCAATAACGCTTTAGAAATTCAACGCCAGCAGCAAAATATTGATTGGCTTCATGAAACTTTAAATCAGGGTTTGCTATCTGCCTTTTACGAACAGAAATCAAATCAGGTAGCTCTGAAAGCTATTGAAGAAAAAGTAAAATTAAAACAGATCACACCGCAGGCAGCTGCACGTCAGCTTTTGAGTAGCAACTCCAAATCTGAATAATAGAATAACTCTTTGAACTCCTTTTCTGATCCGTCTTCATCCTTAACCTTAAAAGTATGCTGCTGTGAATAGGTGTCATTCGAATTAACCTTAATCTTAAAATCAAATATAGGCCCCTCAATCACAAAGCTGTGGTATTCTCCATTTTCTCCACAAGGGTCTATGTCAGGATGATTATTAATAAACGAAGGAGAGATAAGTCTTCCGCAATATTTTTGGTCAATGAATTTGGAATCAACGGCACATAGGACAGACTGAAAGTCCAATTCAAAAAACTCATTAATCAAATTCTTAGTATCCTCTTTCCATAAGGGATAAACGCCCTTAATACCAGCAGGCTTGAGCATCATTTCTCTAAAATCTTTTAGGTCTTCAAGGAAAATATCACCAAACATAACATGCTCCACTCCTTCCGACTTTAATTGCTTATAATAGTCAGTCATTAACTTCTGATAAGCCATAGGTCGCTTTTCTAAATAAAGCTTTTTCAGTGGCATGCCTAGTTTCTCAGCCTGGGCTTCAATGAAAGCTTCTGGAATATTATGGATACCGACCCTTTTTGTATCACTCTCAAATACCGTATGGATTTCTACAATCTCAAATTCATCTTGATTGATTAACCTATGGAGTGCAAGTGCAGAGTCTTTGCCTCCGCTCCAACTGATCGATATTTTTGGTTTGTCTGTCAAATTCAATCTTTTTTAAATCCATACGGACAATGGCGACACCCACTCTTGCAGCAGTAGCCACGCTGCAGGTGATAGGCTTCTGTGAAAACCACAAAGCCATTCTCCATGTAGTACAAACGCTTACTATCTTTCTTATCTTTTGCCATTACAAAACTGCAACAGGGTTTTTATTCTCATCAACAGCCACAAATGTAAACTCACCCTGAATTGCCATTTTCCTATCTTCGGAGTACATCTGCTCAATGTAAATCTCAACCTGCACTTTAAGACTGGTATTACCAACATGACTAACAACACCTATCAGCTCTACTAAGGTGCCA
Organism: Fulvivirga sp.; assembly: GCF_040218215.1. Taxonomy (NCBI): domain Bacteria; kingdom Pseudomonadati; phylum Bacteroidota; class Cytophagia; order Cytophagales; family Fulvivirgaceae; genus Fulvivirga; species Fulvivirga sp. The sequence goes on along the minus strand of NZ_JAVJQL010000011.1, from coordinate 79,653 downwards.
GCTGGTATTGGGTGTGTAAAATCCACTTTATCAGAAGAAACTGTAACCACCCTTTTTCTTGAAAACCGAGTAGCGGTGATAAAGGCTACCTCATCCATCAGCTGAAGGGCGGCACCTCCAAACAACGTATCATAATGATTGGTGGTGTTTGGAAAAACCGCCTTAAAAATTGATGTTTTTGATTTTATTATTCTTTGTTCAATGCTCATTATCTAAAGATAAAGCCATTAGGGACTATCCCGCTTTCAAAATTATCAATTTCTTCACCTTGAAGGTCATATCTAAAAACAGTACCATTGCCCTGATAGTTATTATGGTCACCAACATATAAAACCTCACCATCTATGCCAATACCATAGAAGCTAGCTGATGAAACAATTGGGGTTGATGGTGCTGAAGAAGCGGTAGTGCTGATTTCAAAAACATTTGAAGTAGCTACCCAATCCGCGTCATAAGTGATAGATAAAAAGTAGATTTTATTCTTTTCAGCATTCAGCACCATTTTCTCATTGAACCCGGAAGTTGGCACATTCTCTATAGTTTTTACAACTTCATTAGTAGCAACATCTATTTTAGCCAGATTACCTGAAGTGCATATCACCCAAATATCACCTGCAGCATCCAACTCCATTTTGTCAGGGCCAGCAGGAGTTTCTATTGACACAACTTCTTCCAAAGTGGCAATATCCAGTACAGTGATAGAATTGGAGTTGACATTGGAAACATAAAGATTACCACCTATCACAAGCACATCTTGAGGCTGAAAATCCCATGGGATCGTAGATGAGATGGTCAAATCAGTAAGATCAACCACCGCAAGAAATGGGTCATCATATCCATAAGTATCACTGTTGTACGTCCCCCAGTTAGTTACAAAGCCCTTATCTCCCTTTGCTGCAAATGCGTATGGTGATGCAAATCCTTCACTGATGGTTCCTGAATTCATTAAAGAAGTGCTATTGATCACTTCCAGTTTATCTGGGTTGTTACAAGTAATGAAAAATTCATTTCCAAACGTCTCCACTTGCTGAATAGTAGCTGCTATTGCGAATCCGTTAGTACTGTGGTAAAGGTCTGCTTCCACTTCACCAGTGGAGCTGTTAAACCCTGTAATTGACCCTTCAGCACTTAAAAAATTGCCTTCATTAATTACTAAAACATTAGATTGAAATGATGGGCCGCTATCGTCATCACTACAGCTGGTGATTATAAAAATGGAAAGCACAAATAGTTTAAAAATGTTGTTGATTTTCATCGTTTTTTGAATTGAATTAAATAGTTGAAATTAAACTGGTAATAGCGACCTGGCATGGCCGTGTTGATTATGGATTGATACTCAGCGCCCAACACATTCTTGGCTGAAAGGCTGAGGTCAAATTCTCCGATATTGCTTTTAATTCTTTTACCAACTGTGGCATCCATTAAGAAATAACCATCCAGCATTGTACTGCCAATAGTTGATCTTTCACCTGTATACCTGCCTGAAATCAATAGCCTTCCGAATTTGCTAACTAGATTGATTGCGGCATTGGCATTGTGTTTTGGCGTGTAGGGTAGCTGCTCGCCAAGGCTTCTGTCCGTTGCAGAAATGGTGTTAGTGGGTTCAGCTTTATTGAAAGAATAACCTGCGCTTAAATTTATTGATAAGTCTGTTCGCTTTACTACATAATTGGCTAGTACCTCAACCCCCTCCGAATTAACTTTTCTGATGTTCTTAGGTGTCCAGTAATTGGATTCAGGCACCCAGATGATCCATTCGCTCACCCACATTTTGTAATAATTAGCAGATGCAGAAAATGCCCCTTGAGTAAAATTGATGCCTCCTTCAGTGTTATAGCTCGTTTCAGCTTTTAAATCAATATTGCCCCCTGGGCTCCAGTACCTATCATTTAAAGTTGGCACCCTGTAGTTTTTGGACAGCTGACCAACAAGTTTCCAATTTGGGTTCAAAGCATATTCTCCACTCAACGCAGGTGCAAAAGCAGATGAATACCCACTGACAAGATTGTATCTGAGGTTAGCTGCTAATGTGAGCTTATAAAGCTGGAAAGTTGAAAGCGCAAAGAAATCTATTCTATCTTCATTTTGCTGTTTATCATAGCTGTCAACATCAGCAATAATATGATTGTGGTTAACACCTATAGTAGCCTTAACTTTTTTCCACTTTTTCTCAGACTGAATCTGATTTATGATTTGCCTTGCCTGAACTACTGACCCTTGATCATACAACTGATAGTCTTTAACAAATCCTGTTCTGAAAGTGGTGTAGGCAAAATCAGAATTATGATGGTACGCAGCAGTCAGCCTAATATTCTCATCTTCCTGATCAGTTAGAGAGGCAAAGTTTCCAAGTACAGGCTGAATCTCTCTATAATTTGAATTGAACCAGCCATTAAAAGTTATGAGCTGATTACTTGCCAGTTGGATGTAGATGTCCTGATTAAAACCATAATATTTATAGCTGGCATTATTTTGCTTTACTACCCTGCCATTGGAAGGAATAGTATAAGAAAAATCATTATCTGCATATTGATAATAGCCCGAGGACTTAAAGTTGACTTTCCCTTTGGTGAAATTAATAAGACCCGAGGTTTGTCTGGCTCCAAAACTGCCAAGTCCCTGATTCAAGCCCAGAGTGAGTCCTTCTTTCCAGTTAGGATGATTATTTAAATGAACAGTTCCGCCAATAGCATCCGATCCATATAAAGCTCCTGCTGATCCATATTGAAGAGAAATCTCATCTGTCCCAATTACTGGAAGTAGCGAGAAGTCTGATTGCCCTAAAGTTCTTGAGTTGATATTTATGCCGTTCCAGAATACTCCGGTATGGCTTGGGCCAGTGCCTCTGAATGAAATGCCAGCAGCCATGTTATTGCCGTAAGACCTTATATAGACAGGATTTGTGGCAGCCAGTAAATCACCAATATTGTTTTGGGCATATTGCTTCCTAATGCTGCTATCTGCAGTCACCACCTTCTGACCCACCGCATATTTAGCATACGGAATGCCTCTTACCTCAACTGCGTCCAACAAAAGTGAATCCAGCTGCGCGTAAGCACAATTAGTCAGCACAAAAAGTGCTACAAACAAATAAAGCTTCTTCCTCATAGTTTACTGAGTAAAAGCTTCGGATTAGTGTTAGTGATATGAGCAATAAATTGTTCATTTCATTAGCCCCAACTCCCGAAGGCTTGAAAATTATTCGATTATTGGCAGGTCTCCTGACTTGCTCTCTTGTTGCCGCCTTCCCACCCCGAAATGTCGAGACAGTGGCTTAGATTGTACAACAAGCTTTGTTAGAGCTTACAGTTGCGGGTACAGTTCTTGATTTTCACAAGATTCCCTTTTAATTCCGACTGGCCGTGGGCCTTATCGAGAACCATTAATCAAGGCCAAAGTTAGAAAAGTTTTATCATGTACTAACATTTTGTTTAATATTGTTGACGGAATTTTAAACTAAACTATGCTCCGTACAATTTCCCTCTTCTTATTTATCGGCCTTATATCCTGCAACCAAACAAGCAGCAATGAGGGTGAAAATACCGCCTCTGACAAGGTTCTGGAACTAAAATATGCTACCGGCTTTGCCATTGACTATTTTGATGGCTACAAAATAGTTGAAGTAAAAAGGCCTTATATGAATGCCAAGACAAGCTTTAAATATATTTTGGTTTCTGATGAGTCGAAAGTACCTGTCTCCCTTCAAAATGAGCGACTTATTCAGGTGCCAATTAAGAGCATTGTATGCACCTCAACCACACATATTCCACTATTGGATTACCTTAATGAATCTGACAAGCTCATCGGTTTTCCTACTACAGATTACATCAGTTCAGGAAAAATGAGAGCGCGAATAGATGAAGGTTTAGTGAAAGACCTTGGAGTTGATAGTGATATCAATTTGGAAGAGCTTATCTCACTTGATCCTGATATGATTATGGCTTATACCATAGGCGGAGATTATGGCCAGTTTAATAAAATGGAGCAACTTGGAGTACCTGCTATTCTTAATGCTGAGTATCTGGAAGAACACCCCTTAGGACGAGCAGAATGGTTAAAATTTATGGCTGCCTTTTTTAATAAAGAAGCCATGGCTGATTCTATTTTTACTGAAATAGAAGAAAAATACAATAGCCTAAAATCTATTTCAAATAAGGCAACGGAAAGGCCCACCATTTTATCCGGTGTAGTTTATGGAGACACCTGGTACATGCCGGGAGGAAAAAATTATGCTTCTACAATAATGCGCGATGCAGGTGGCGATTATTTATGGGCCTCTGATTCTACCAGTGGCTTTCTTGAGCTTAGTTTTGAAGCTGTTTATGACAAAGCACTGGATGCAGATTATTGGATAGGCGTGGCCAGTTTCGAAACACTCCAGGCAATAGAAGAGGCTGATAACAGGTATGCAGATTTTGCTGCTTTTAAGAATAAAAAAGTATACACTTATAACGCTCGAAAAGGCGCTAAGGGCGGTAGTGAGTTTTTAGAATTAGGTTATCTAAGACCAGATCTGATCTTGGCAGATTTGATTAAAATCCTTTACCCAAATCAAATACCTGAACATGAGCTTTATTTTCATAAGCAGCTGGAATGATATAATTATTATTTTTAACCACATAGGAGCAAACAGAGAAACACAGAGGAATAGTGAAAAGTAATAATGATTTTAAATTGGTGTATTAAAACTCTCTGCGGTTCTAAGTGAACTCTGCGGTTTATATTTTTAACCACGCTATAGCAATAAACAATTGAATACATCTAGCTACAAAATAAAACTATTATTCTGGCTGCCTTTGGCCATAATGCTGCTATTCATTCTCAATATTTCTTTGGGCAGTATTACCATTCCTTTCCCTGATGTACTTGCCATTATAACAGGTGGTGAAGGTGATTCCGTGAGCTGGAAAAACATTATTCTCAATTTTAGATTGCCTAAAGCTTTGGCAGCATTAGTTGTTGGGGCGGGGTTATCTATCAGCGGTCTGCAAATGCAAACACTATTTAGAAATCCTTTAGCTGGCCCTTTTGTGCTGGGTATCAGCTCTGGTGCTAGTTTGGGTGTGGCATTATTACTATTGGCAGGTGTTTCTGTCTATGGAGTTGGACTGTTCAATTTCACGAACTGGCTGGTGGCTATAGCAGCCAGCACAGGTTCCGGGTTGGTACTCATACTTGTCATGATTGTTTCGCTTCGTGTGAGAGACAGCATGACATTGTTAATCATCGGGCTGATGTTTGGGAGCCTTACAGGTGCGGTGGTGAGCATCCTACAATATTTCAGTACCGGTGAAGAGGTTCAAGTATATCTGTTCTGGACATTTGGCAGTTTAGGCGGACTGAACTGGAGTGAGGTGCTGATTCTCTCCATTATTCTGCTGGTAGGATTGTCCTTAAATTTTATTCTTGTTAAACCATTAAATGCCTTATTGCTCAGTGAGAACTACGCCAAAAGCCTTGGTTTAAATGTAAAGCAGGCCCGTTTTCTCATCATATTAAGCACCAGTTTATTGGCAGGAAGCATAACAGCATTTTGCGGCCCCATTGCCTTTATAGGGTTAGCAGTTCCTCACCTTACAAGATTACTTTTCAATACTTCTGATCACAAAGTATTGATACCCGCAGTAGCCATGACCGGGGCAATTATTATGTTGGTTTGTGATATGGTAGCGCAGCTTCCGGGTAGTGATATGATTTTACCCATCAATGCCATCACCTCATTACTTGGAGCTCCTGTGGTGATATGGATAATCCTTAGAAGAGGATCAATGAAAAACACTTTTGCAGGCTAATGGTGAATAGTGAATTCATATTGTCCACAAAGAATTTAGCCATTGGTTATGGCAAGCATCCTAATCAAAATGTGATTATGGATAATCTTGACCTTAACCTGTTTTCGGGGCAACTGGTCTGCTTCATGGGCCCTAATGGTGTAGGGAAATCCACGCTGATTAGAACAATCATTGGTGCTCAGCCTGCTTTAAATGGACAAATATTTTTCAATAACCAAAACTCCTCTGACATCAGCATTTCAGATATGGCCAAACTGGTCAGTGTGGTTTTGACCGACAAAATCAATGCGGGCAATATGACTGCTCAGGAATTGATTGCAATGGGAAGATATCCACATTTGGGATGGTCTGTGAGTTTATCAAAATCAGACCTTAAGATTATAGACAACTGCATAGACCAAACTAATATTAATGACTTAAGGCATCGAAAAATTTACGAGTTGAGTGATGGTCAATTGCAAAAGGTGATGATAGCCAGAGCCCTTTGTCAGGATACTCCGATTATGATTTTAGATGAGCCTACTGCACATCTCGATTTAAACAACCGTGTGGAAGTCATCAACTTATTGAGCGATCTGGCGAAACCCACTAATAAAGCTATACTAATGGCTACGCATGAGCTGGATTTAGCACTTCAGTCGGCAGATAGAATCTGGCTGGCAGGACCTGGAGAGCCAATTATTGATGGTTTTCCAGAAGACCTAGTATTGAACGGAAAAATTGATCAGGTTTTCGGATTAAAGGGATTTGACCTTAAAACGGGTAGACTCGAAAAGCAATTAGGCAAAGGAGAAGTAACATTAATTGGTGATAGCCATGAATACCTTTGGACTAAAAATGCGTTAGAAAGATATGGCTATGCCGTGGTTGACAATGCAACTATTTCTATCACCATACAACCTGAGGAAACATTGACCTGGCATATAAAAAATAAGGGTGAACACACTGTGAACACCCTTGAAGAATTGATTAGTCTACTTTAATTACTCCTCATTCAACGACCAGTTGTACTCATAATACCCAACAGCATAATTTGAAGCTATAGGTGCATTTCTGTATTTATTGATAAACTCAATCACAGAGTTTTCACCATTCATAGTGAAATCTTTGTTATACCAATCGAATATTTTGGAGAGTAAAACCTTCTTTTCTGTAGGCTTCACAATAAGCCAGTCTTTATTATTCAAAGCCAACTTGGTTCTTGTCGTCAGTTGCTCATCCATTGTATCTGGTATAAAGGCAAAGTTTGCTAAAGGAGGACAGCTTTTAGCGGCACAGGCCAGTGCGAAATGAATTCTTGGGTCTTTGTAAGTCAGGATCAGCTTCTTGATTTCAAGGAAATTCAAGGTCATTGGCTCACCAGCCACTTTATGTTTCACCTTATCGAAAAACCCACTCTGATCAAGCGGAGACTTTAACGGATAGTATTTGGCTACCTGATAGATCACTATCAAATTATAGGCATTCGCATAAAATGCCTTCTTCTGTTTTTCATCGGCTGATGCCAGATTCATAGTTTCGATATCAGTGTACAAGGACTGAATTTCGACATTATTCGCCTTGATGCTTTTATAAGCCACCTTGCCATCATGGACATACTTCTTAAAAAATGCCTCTGACTTGTTAAAAAATCCGGATAAGTCAGCAGCCTCCACAATTCCTCCAAGGAAAATAATACTGAACATTAGAACTGTCTTTTTCATAGTTTTTTAATTTAGGTGACTGCATTTACGCACATGCTTGCTGCGGAGTTTGTCAGTCATCAGACACATGAGGTTTTTTAACCCAAATTATGCTCTAAGCATAATTTGCCTTCCAAGGCAGACGAAAGCTTTGCTTTGTCTGGGTTAACCCAGACAAAAATTTCCTGAAACAGGAATTTTTCGTCAATATGCAATAGAATATTTTACTTGATTTATTGCAAATATTCTATTGCATGATGCGGGTTTAACACAACCATCGTTCCGTATGCCAATCCTGAGCCATAATTATTGTAACTTAATCTCAGTATGTCAATGTGCAGACAAAACGTGATGATCATAAAACGATAATTGCCAACATGGCGTAAACGCACAGATCGCAAAAGAAAAAGAACCAATATGAAACATGTGGTAATAATAGGTAATGGTATTGCAGGCGTAACTGCTGCCAGGCATATCCGAAAACAAAGTGATTTTGACATTACCATAATATCTGCTGAGTCTGATTACTTCTGGTCCCGCACAGCATTGATGTATGTGTATATGGGGCATATGAAACTGAAACATACTCAGCCGTATGAGAACTGGTTTTGGGAAAAGAATAAAATCAACCTTGTTAATGACTATGTAAAAACCATAGACCATGCGAATAAAAAGGTGGTATTGGACAAGTCGGAAGCCATGACTTATGATGTGCTTATAATTGCTACAGGTGCTAAACCGAATAAGTTTGGCTGGCCCGGCCAGGATTTGGAAGGTGTGAGTGGTATGGTCAGTCAGCAGGATCTGGCTTATATTGAGAAATACACAAAGAACATCAACAGAGGGGTAATTGTCGGTGGCGGACTGATTGGTGTTGAACTTGCTGAGATGCTGGCTTCCAGAAATATACCGGTATCATTTCTTGTGCGCGAAGCAGAATTTTGGGACAATGTACTTCCCCAGCAAGAAGCTTCTATGATCAGCAGACATATAAAAGAGCATCATATTGACCTGAGACTCAAAACTGAGTTGAAGGAAATTATAGCCGATGAAAATGGCCGGGTCAAAGCGGTAATTACTGGCGATGGTAAAGAAATACCCTGTCAATTTGTAGGGTTGACCGCAGGTGTGAGCCCTAATATTGAAATGGTTAAAAACTCAGGTATTGAAACCAAACGTGGTGTGTTGGTTGATGAGTTTATGGAGACTAATATTCCTGATGTATACGCCATTGGCGATTGCGCTGAAAGGCGCGTACCTGCAGCTGGTCGGGCACCTGTTGAGCAGGTTTGGTACACCGGCAGAATGATGGGTGAGACAGTAGCCAAAACCATTTGCGGAGAAAAGACCGAATATCTACCCGGGCATTGGTTTAATTCTGCCAAATTCTTTGACATCGAATACCAGACCTATGGTCGGGTGTGGAATAAGTTGAAGGAAAATGAAGCGGAATTCTACTGGGAGCATGCCTCTGGAAAAATTGCCATGCACTTTGTATATGACCAAACTTCGAAGAAATTCCTTGGAGTAAATACATTTGGCATCAGGCTACGCCATGAAGTGTTTGACAGATGGCTAAAACAGGAAGCAGATATTTTTACTGTGCTGTCAGGTTTAAGGGAAGCTAACTTCGATCCGGAGTTTTTCAAGCGCTACGAAGAAGAAATAGTATCAGCATTTAATGCCGATCATCCGGGTAATGAGGTAGTGCTAAAAGGAAAGAAAAGTTTAATAGAAAAAATATTCGGGTAATGAAAATCATAAAATCTATAGGCCTTTTATTATTTATCGCAGGCTTCTCAATATTTATCAGCACTTTTTTTACGGCTAATTATAAACTATCTGAAGATGTGCTTTCTGCACAACTGGGTGATGCAGCAAAAGTTGAGAGTTTTAAAGAACATGCTGACTTCATAGGAGAAAGCATTACATCAAATTTTGCTTTTGTTGCCAAACTTGATGAGGTCTTCAATAGCGTGAATCAGGAAAAACTATCACAATTTGGCATCAGTGAAACCGAAATTGATAAACTCGTTAATTCAAATCAGGGAAAGTTCGATATCAACACCATCTCACTATTTGGTGATGATGAGACCGGCCAATACAAGCAAAAGACCTTTAAAGATTATGGTGGCTGGCTTGACGGCCGTGAATTCGGAAGTCAGGAAGAGATGCGAAGTCAGATTTCCAATGTAGTAGAGAACATCAAAAAATATCAAATTGTAAATGAAAAGGGATTTGATAAATACAAAATCAAAGACCTGAAATATAGCATCACTAAAGCCTCAAGTATTGGTAAGGTTTCCGATAGTCCTGGTTTATTTCTACTGCTTACCTATGTGCTGTGCATTGTAGGGGCACTGATGTACATTCTGCCAAAAATTGAGGATGGTCCTCCGGGAATTAAAAACGATGGCATTTTTCATAGTGCCATGAAAAATGTTGGCTGGCTAGGTATTTTGACCGGTTCATTCCTAATTGTCTTCTACATCGTTCTGTATTTCTATCCGGAATATATGACCAATTGGATCATTATGGTTGACCCTGTAAGTCAGTTTTTAAAAGGCTCGGATGCAGGTCGTTTCTTTCTTTACGGTTTCATTTATACACTCTGCATTTTGGTCATGGGCGTACGAATGATCATCAAATACAGACATTCAAAATATCAGATTGTCCGCACCTTTTCAGTGATGTTTTTCCAAACGGCTTTTGCTTTTTTAATACCAGAAATCCTGTTGAGACTTAATCAGCCTTACTTCGATTTCAAAAACATTTGGCCGCTGGATTATGACTTTTTCTTTGACAATGAACTTAACACGCTCATGGCCAATGGGTCCATTGGTATATTCATGCTGGGCTGGGGCATTGCTTTGATCATCATTGGAGTGCCTGTTTTTGTCTACTTTTTTGGCAAAAGATGGTACTGTTCGTGGGTTTGTGGCTGCGGTGGCCTGGCCGAAACTTTGGGTGACCCATACCGACAGCTATCAGATAAGTCGTTAAAAGCCTGGAAAGTTGAGCGCTGGATGATCCATGCCGTGCTGGCCTTCGCCATAGTTATGACCGGTGGTGTTTTATATACTTACTGGACAGGCAGCAGCGAATTATTTGGTGTCAGTTCTTATGATGTGCGTTCGGTTTATGGCGCATGGATAGGCGCTGGTTTTGCCGGAGTGGTTGGCACAGGATTTTATCCTTTGATGGGTAACCGAGTGTGGTGCCGATTTGGTTGTCCACTTGCTGCATATTTAGGCATTGTACAAAGATTCAAATCAAGATTTAGAATAACCACCAATGGTGGGCAATGCATCAGCTGTGGTAACTGCAGCACCTATTGCGAAATGGGAATTGATGTAAGATGGTACGCACAGCGTGGTCAGAATATAGTTCGCTCTTCTTGTGTTGGCTGTGGCGTGTGCTCTTCAGTATGCCCACGAGGAGTATTGAATCTTGAAGATGCAGATCCTGATTCAAGATTCTCTGAGCCTTTGTTGATTGGTAATGATGGAGTGAAGATTAAAAGTTAGTTGGTAGTAGTAAGTGTTTAGTAGTAAGTATTGAGTAATAAGCAGAGTACTTAGCTTGTAGGATACAGCTGTATTGAATAATTCCTTAACGGCTTTCAGTAAGTTATAAGGCTATTTAATGTTAAAGAGTCATATCCAGGATTTAATCATTTTGTTTGAAAGTCAATGAATTCGCAAGTTGGTTGGTAAAAAATCTTGTCAATTGCAACTAAATACAGTTACTTTGGGTTGTGTCTAAGAAGGAAAAACTTATTAGCAGGTTTTTAAGTATGCCATCAGACTTTCATTATGATGAGATGGTGAAGTTGTTAGGCTATTTTGGTTTTAGTGAAGTAAAAATTGGTAAGACATCAGGTTCTCGTGTGAAGTTTGAAAATAAAGATGGCACTCCAATCATGCTTCATAAACCGCATCCTTCAGGGATAATGAAAAAGTACCAAATGAAGCAAGTTAAAGAATTATTAGAGTTATGAAATATCTGGAATACAAAGGTTATACAGGAAGTATAGAGTATAGTGCTGAGGATAACTTACTCTATGGGCAGGTATTAGGTGTGAGAGGATTAATCTCTTATGAAGGAGATACCGGCAAGTCTCTAGAACAAGATTTTAAAGAAGCTATTGACACTTATTTGGCTGATTGTAAAGCCTCAGGAAAAACACCCGAAAAGCCCTTCAAAGGAAGTTTTAATGTGAGAATACCCGCCAATCTACATCAAAAGGCTGCCTTACTGGCCATGGAAGCTAAAACTTCTTTAAACAGTTTTGTTGCTGAAGCCATCAGGTCTAGAGTAACCAAAGAGCATGCATAACCCAAAGCACTGATCCGGAATCAAGATTCTCTGAGCCTTTGTTGATTGGCAATGACGGAGTGAAGATTAATGGTTAGTTGGTAGTAGTAAGTGTTGAGTAGTAAGTAATAACCAGAGTATTTAACTTGTTGGATACACCTACATATTGAATAATTACTTAACGGCTTTCAGTCAATTATAAGGCTATTTAATATTAAAGAGTTATGGCCAGGGTTTAATTGTTTTGTTTGAAAGTCAGGGTAAATTATTGCTTATTTTGTTTGAAAGTCAGGGCATTTTGAAATTATTACTCCTTGAAACTATAAAATGATGAAGAGAAGATTAATGGTTAGTCTTTAAAATATCATCTGCATATAATTTGAAATAGGCCTATTTTAGATGAACAAACCTATTATCAGATGTCAAGAGTTGTCAAAATCATTATTGGGGTAATTGCAGTTCTTGCTGCAGCCTTCTTTGTATTTAGAACTCCTGATATACCAATGGAGGAGATCAAAACTAAATATGCAGATGAAGCATCTCAATACATTCAGGTAGATGGATTAAATGTTCATTACAAACAAGAAGGCTCAGGGCCAAACCTGCTGTTACTGCACGGCACTGCTGCTTCGCTGCACACCTGGGATGGATGGGTAAATGAATTAAAGAATGATTTCCGGATCACCAGACTAGACTTGCCTGCTTTTGGAATAACCGGTGCACATCCTGACGGTGACTACTCAATGGATTTTTATATCACCTTCTTAGATAAATTCATCTCACAATTAGAACTCGATACCATTTTTCTCGCTGGCAATTCTTTGGGTGCAGGTATAAGTTGGAGCTACACCCTCAACCATCCTGACAAAGTGAAAAAGCTTATTCTTCTTGATGCAGCCGGCTACCCATCAGGGGAAACTCCTTTTGTATTTAAGCTTGCCAAAAATGATATCACTGCCGGATTATTAAAGAACATAACGCCCAGATCATTTATTGAAAAAAATATAAAAGAGGTTTATTATGATGACTCGAAAATCACCGAGAAGCTCATTGACCGATATTATGAGCTGGCGCTGGCTCAAGGAAACAGACAGGCTTTTGTAGACAGGGCCAGAACGCAAATGACCTATGAGTATGATCGAATACTGGAGATTAAAACACCAACATTAATTATGTGGGGCCAATATGATGAATGGATTAATGTTGACAATGCACACTCCTTTGATCTGGATTTGCCCAACAGCGAGCTTACCATTTATGAGTGCGGACATATGCCAATGGAAGAATTGCCTGCTCAAACAGCGATGGACGCAAGGGGATTTTTGACAATGGAATGAGCTTAAAGCTAGTTTGTTAGAAATGATGAGGTTATGATTAGTGGTAAGATGAGAGTAGTAAGTAATAAGTGTTGAGTAGTAAGTATTTAGTAGTAAGCACAATACTTAGCTTGTAGGATATAGCTGCATTGTGAATAATTACTTAACGGCTTTCAGTAAGTTATGAGGCCATTTGACGTGAGCTGGATATAAAATTATTTATCCCAGAGCGTCTTCCAGGAAATTTTATTCCTTCGTTTTCGATAAGGAATAAAATTATCTGGAATCTCCCAAGTGAAATGCGTGATAAAAATGAATACTCCGTTTCTAACAATCTTTTGTACTTTGCTTGTTCATTCAAGTTTAAAAAAGTAGCTTAATCAGGTTTATTTAAATAGAAGTAGCTTTTAACAAAGAATCCTATAATGATTTTAACATGAAATTATTAAGAATACATAGCTATTTAGTTGATGCCGGTAAGGGGTTAGTTGATCAACCATTTATAAAGGGAACTGAACTGACTGGCAATACTAGTAAGATGTATAAGATGTTAGAAAATATATTTTTAAGCTCTCTTTCAGAATGCAAATATGATATAGCTTTTAATCGAGGTGAAGATGGGCTTCAAAACAATAAAACAAGGTCAATAATTTTAGATTATGTCAATCAAAATTCCTTAGATAATGGAAGAGAGATTGCAAAGCGCTTACAAGAAGTTACAACTGGAAGGTCTGGACTTGGTTTACTATTTATTATATATGGTGAAAATAATACTAAAAAAAGAGTTGTAATATCCAGATTTGCTGCAAATACTGGTGTTCTAGCAGATGAACAAAGTGGAACTATAACAATTGAGTATGTCGAAAGGGTATTTATGAAATCTGATAAAGCATATAAAGCAGCCGTGTATGAAGATTCCGATGCCAAAGGCGGGTTTTGGAATGGTAAAGCCGTTGACAAGCAAATTAATAATGACTTACAAATATCAGAATATTGGATAAATGAATTCCTTCAATCTGATTTTAGAACTACTGGCACTAGAGGCACTAGATACCTTTCAAATAGTCTTAAAAAAGCCATTAGCAGTGCTGAATCCGTTGAAATTAAAGAGGAACTTTCTGCCGTTGTAAATTTACTTAGGGGCTTTGATGGAAAAACATTCAGTGCATCAAGTCTATTGAAAAGGTTATCAGTAAGTGATGAAGCAACTGAAATATTAAAAAACAACTATCAAAAAGATGCCTTTGATCTTCAATTTCAATTAAACTATAATGATCTATCAAGACCGCTAGCCTATAAAACAATTGAACTAAACAATGGAGCACGATTGTCCGCAACAAATGATGAATTTGACAAGGTTTTCAAGAAGACTAATCTTGAGAATAACAAAGTTGAATATTCAACAAAGGGTGAAGTAAAAAATCAAAAATTAGGTAGAGGTAAGTGAAAGGTGTAAGAGAACAATATATTGAAAGATATGAAAAAATCCTGCCTTCAATTGTTAAGGATATAAATGATGACATCATGGAAATTCTAGATAATTTTGAAAGAATTGACCGTGTATCCGTTAGACCAAAATCAGTAGATAAGTTTTTTAATAAGGCCAATAAAAAAAATGATGATGGTTCTTTGAAGTATACTGATCCCTTAAGCCAAATTCAAGATCAAATAGGTGCAAGGATAATATGTTTTTATCTCCAAGATGTTCAGCCAATTTCGGATGAAATTAGTAAGAATTATCATTCTATTGAAGAAGTAGATTTAATTCCAGAATCTGAAAATGAATTTGGTTATTTCGGCAAACATTTTGTATTCAGCATCCCTCCTAATTTTGTAAACAAATATCAAGAACCCCCAACATTATTTGAGCTTCAGATAAAGACTTTGTACCAACATGCCTGGTCCGAAGCAAATCATGATTTAGCGTATAAAGCAGAAAAGTCTCTGACTACCGACCAAAAAAGAAAAATTGCTTTTACAGCTGCTCAGTCTTGGGGCGCTGATCAAATATTTAAAGAGCTCTTTGGAGATTTATCTAACTAGGAAACTTTGTTTATGTTGCAAACAATTCTTTGATTTTCCATTTTAAAAAAAACTTCAATAATTTAATATTCTGGAAAGACCAATTTCCCTCCTTTTCCAACTCCTCTAATTTAAATAGGGTGGAGATTAGTTAAATCTAAAAAATTCTTTGAGTTCGATTTCTATCATTTAAGAGCCAATGAGCAAGATATAGCCTTATATTTGATTATTTAAATTAAATCAAACATGAAAAAATATTGGTACATCATATTTAGTCTTTTAGGATTGCTATTTATTTATGCCATATATAAATCTGAGTCATCGAGGCTAAAGGAAATATCAAAATATGACAGTCTTAAAGAAGAAGATTGGAAAGGTAAAGAGTACTACCCTAGCTATGAATTAAAAAAAGAACCTATTCTTTCCGAAGATGAAGAAAAGGATAATTACGAATCAAATCAAAATAAACTCTTTGCTTACAATGGTGCGATTGAGGTCATAAAAGAAAGGTTAATTTCTCCATCAACTGCAAAGTTTCCTAGTTTACAAGACAGGCTTAAGCAAATTACCTACATAGGTAAAGGTAAATACTCAATTGATTCATGGGTTGATAGCCAAAATTCATACGGTGCGATAATCAGATCAAGGTTTTCATGTGTAATTGAAATTACTGAAGAGTCCATGAACCTAGTGGAAGTCTACATTGAATGAAAACTGTCCTCAATCCATTTTTATCAATATCTGCTGCACCACGTCCCTCATATTTTCTTAATGAATAAAAGCCCCCTATTCATAAGCATTAATTAACAGGAAGTATTTATTATTGGCAGATGTCAGAAGATCTAAAAAAAGCCATTGAAAAAACGGTAGACAAAATTCTAGCTATAGAAAGTGCCCATAAAGATTTACCCATATTAAAAACCAATAATCCTTCAGAACTTCGTGAAGTCATTGGCGCAGAGCTGCCTCAAGACGCTGTTTCATTTGATGCTTTACTCCATGATTTTGAAACTCAGATCGCTCCATTCTTAAACAGGAACACTTCGCCAAAATATGCTGCCTACATCACTGGAAGTGGCAATGGCATCGGTCCGGTGGCAGAGTTTATCAAAGGATATTATAACCAAAATGCGCTGAAGTGGAACAACTCTCCTATTGCTAATGAATTGGAGCAGCTGGTCATAAAATGGATTGCTGATTTTATTCAGCTTCCTGCCTACAACAAGGGTTTTTTGACTTCGGGAGGTTCTATGTCCAACCTTATGGCTTTGCATTTGGCATTGGCCAAACATTGCCCCGAAAGAGAGCAAAAGGGCTTTTACAATCAGCAGCCATTAACGGTTTATTGTTCCAACCAAACACACTCGAGCATAGAGCGTGCTATGGTTTTTCTGGGTTTGGGCCGTGACTATCTAAGAAAGATAGAAGTCAATGACCGCTACCAGATGGATGTGCCCCAATTGAAATCAGCCATTAAAAAGGACATTGCAGCCGGCCTCAAACCACTAGCGATAATAGCCAATGCCGGCACTACTAACACAGGCAGTATCGATGACCTGGAAGCAGTGGGTGAGATTGCCAGGCAATTCAACATTTGGTATCATGTTGATGGTGCCTATGGTCTGCCTGCAAGGGCACTGGAAAACCATTTTGAGAAGTTCAATGGAGTGGAATTGGCAGATTCGATCATCATCAATCCGCATAAGTGGATGTATGTGCCTTTTGAAGCCAGCTGTGTTTTAGTAAAAGAAATACCCAAAGCCATCCACTTCGAGCCGGACTATTTATATACAGAAAACAAAGGGAGTCGCATTGAGTCTTCTGAGCATACCATTGAACTGTCCAAAGAATTTAAGGCCCTGAAAATATGGTTTACCCTTAAATATTATGGGGCAAAGCAGTTAGGTCAGTTTGTTGAAAATGATATCACGCTGATTGCTCACCTGGGCGAGCAGCTGGGTAAACATAAACATATTGAAATTGAGAAGGAGCACGCGCTTTCTATCATTTGCTTCAGGTGGTTTGATCCATCGGCTAGTGATGACGTAAATGAAAGCATCAATATCAATGCCTTACGCACCATTGAAAAGGAAGGTGAGATCTTTATAACAGGCACCAAACTGAAAGGCAAAACTTATTTAAGGGCATATTTTGGCAACCCTAACAGGACCAAAGAAGATGTTGATTATATGGTGAGCAAGATTATGGGTACATTTCAGCGCACTATTCATTAAAGTCCAAAGGCTTAAGTACACGCAACCGTAGTATGTCACACCAATCTTTGAAAAGCTCAACAACTTTTTTAACTTGTTCGGGGTTCTTATATTTGATTACGTTTGCGGTAGGATATGAAACAAGTAACACTTAAAATTCCCGACAATAAATATCAGTTTTTCATGGAGCTGGTCAGAAATCTTGGATTTGATGAAATCGAGGACTTTGATGTACCTGAAGAACATAAAAACATTGTAAAAGAACGTATCAAGAATTCCAAGACGGAGGAATTAATTCCTTGGCAAGACGCCCGCAAGCAACTCCGTTTTAAAGACAAATCTTAAAAATGGCATATAGCATTGTTATAGAGCCTGCTGCTATACAGGACATTCAGCAAGCTATTGACTATTATGATGAACAACAGATCGGGCTGAGTAAAAAATTTGAAACTTCCCTAAACAAACAACTTGTCTCTATTGCGAAAAACCCATTCTATCAAGTTCGATATGACAATGTGCATTGCCTGCCCCTAAAAAACATCCTTATATGGTGCATTTTACCATTGATGAAGCATCTCAAACTATAACCATAAGAGCCGTTTTCCATACTTCTCGCAGTCCGGAAAATTGGAAAGATAGATGACCAAGTCCCAGATAACCTGTTAGGTTTTTAAAAGCTATTATCTAAATATTAAATTTCAAGTTTAACAATTTTCGAATCTAAAATTTCACTATATTGTGAATTATGAAAAATCTACTTGCAATTTTGATAGTGTTGATTTGTGCTGGACAGGCTATTGCTCAGGACAAAATCTACAAGAAAGATAAGTCTGTTATCGAGTGCAAAATAGTTGAAATCGGCCTTGATGAGATAAAATATGTTGACCACCTACTAGAGGACAGTCCTATAATCTCTATAGCCATAGATGATCTATCCAAAATCGAGCTGAGCAGCGGCAGGGTCATTGAATTTAAAGATCGACTTACTGACCCCAACTCTTATGCAGATGATAGAAAGGTAGCTTTGAAATTTCACTTCTTATCTCCTCTCATGGAGCATATAGGTTTCTCCTATGAGCGTAGCATAAAACCAGGAAGTAGTTTTGAGTCAGAGATCGGAATCATAGGTATTGGTTTTAACACAAATCGTGAAGTGCGCAGTAACGGTATCTATATTTCTGCAGGTTATAAATTTCTTAAAACCCCTGATTTCTACTCCAAGAGGTTTAAGTATTCTCATATCTTAAAAGGTGCATATGTTAAACCACAGTTGATATTTACAGCATATGAGTTAAATAATGAAAGGTATGACCCGTTTGGAAACGCCTATGATAATAAGGAAAATGTAGTTGCAGGAGCCTTTATTATGAACCTTGGTAGCCAAACAGTATATAACAACCTGTTTCTAATTGATTACTCTGTAGGGGTAGGTTATGGCTTCTCAAGTCAATCTAACTCAAGTGATGATTATAACTCTTATAGGGCAAATCACTATGCGTTTTTGTTGGGAAGTTCTGATGTGCCTTTGGCGATAACAGGAAAAATAAAACTAGGAATCCTTATCAAATAACAGCTTCAATAATTTATAACTTGCTTTGCTTTTCCGGCAATTACTTCCTGTACCCTCTTGCCCTGAATCTTGCTCTCCAGCCATGAGATGATGTCGAAATAGATAAATGCCCTTTTCTCAAAGGGTCTGTTTTGCAGCGGAATTAAAAGGTTGAGCAGCTTCTCAAATTCAGGCACCAGATCATCTTCAGAGAACTCCCCTGCCAGCTTTCTGATAAAGCTTAAAATCGCCTTTTGGAAGCGGTACAAGTCATCTTTCTTCAGCATAAATCTGTAAGTAGAGCGGATGTAGTAATCAATCACATCCATATTGCCCAGCTCATAATGACAGATCAGGTTAAGGATTCGGGCAAAGGAATGTATATCTTCCCTCAGGTCAATATTATCTGAATTTAGGATCCGGTTAAGCCATTGAATGGCATCCCTGTAATTATCATTTCCAAAATACAGACATGCCACTTTATAAAATAATATGATCCTTGAGTGATTGTCCAGCTGATCAATAAAATCCTCTAACCCGGGCTTAATCCTGTTCATCAAAGAAACACCTGCTTTAAAATCGCCCAGCATGAATATCCTGTTAAACTCATGCACATAGGTATATTTCAGAAGCTTTAGTCGAATGTTTTCGTTCATCAGGTTTTTAGGGTAATGCCTGATCTCCCGCAGCCTCCGCGATGTATTGACAAATTTTTTGTACTTGTTCAACTTGTATTGACCAATCATCAAACTATTTATGGCATTGAGATAAGTTTCTGTCCTGCTCAACCGCAACTCTTTGTGCGCATCATAAAGCCTTACCCACTTCAATGCCGTTTGGTAGCCCTGCTCAAAATCCTGAATAAAGAAATAATAGCCCGTGTAAAGGTTATAAAGACTTATTTTTTCATTTAGCGATAATGACTCTTCATCATAATCCAAAATGTTTGATTTGATAATCCTGTTAATAGAATCTAAATCACTCTGACTTCTTATATAGCCAATTTTAGTATAAATAGAGTTCAGCTGAGCTGTCAAATTGGTAAAGGTATTGACATTGTTAATACGCTGATTTACATCCCTCACATCTTCAATAATCCTGTTCACCCGTGACTCAGTATCTGCACCAATGGTCTGCATGAGTATAATCTTCTCCCACTTCAAGATCTCAAGCTGAAGCTCGAGATTATCAATCTTCTGCGCCTTGCGTTTGGCCTTCTTCAGAATATCCACACATTGCTCATATAAACTCCTGTTAAACAAGAGCTGTGCATGATCAATCATTTCCCTGATCTGAATATCAATTACACTCTTCTGGTTGTACTGCCTTATACTCTGGAGCAGCTTTTTATACAGGTGAGCCTTCAGGTTAGAAAGCTGCTGTTTCTTAATCTCAGGTGCTTTTTTAATGATGCCCAGTTCATCGTATTCCCTTTGACCATCGATTATTTCAAAAAGCCTGAGGTACTTCATATCACTTGAGTCAAGCTCCGTTTGCAACTTGAAATACCGCTTCTCCGATTGTTTTAGCGACTTTATCAAATGAAAGAGTGCCTCAGAACCTTCTTTAGACATCGTAATTAATTAAAGTATTTTTCAATCTATTTAACTCAAATATGAGCTTTTTAAAATTTTAATCACAATTAGAAATCGTAATTAATCAAATATTTGGTCTTTCCATAGGCTGGCATATAAGATACATTTGATATCAAAGTCATTGCAATAAATTTTACAAGAGCCTATGAGTGACAAGATTCAGATTTTCGATACCACACTTAGAGATGGTGAGCAGGTCCCCGGCTGTGGGCTAAATAAAAAAGAAAAAATAATAATCACAGAAGCACTGGAAAATCTCGGTGTTGATGTAATAGAAGCAGGTTTCCCCATCTCAAGTCCTGGTGATTTTGAATCAGTTCAGGCCATAGCAGCAACAGTTAAAAATGCAACAGTTTGTGGCTTATCGCGAGCGGTGCAAAAAGATATAGAATGTGCAGCAGAAGCATTAAAAAAAGCAAAAAGACCTAGGATTCACACGGGGCTCGGCACTTCTGATCAGCACGTAATGACCAAATTAAAGATCACACGTGAAGAGGTTTTGGAAAGGGCCAAAGCTTGCGTGTCATACGCCAAGAAATTTGTAGAGGATGTTGAATTCTATGCAGAAGATGCTGGCAGAACCGACAATGAATTTTTAGCCAAAGTTATCCAGGTAGCTGTTAATGCCGGGGCTACGGTGGTGAACATTCCTGACACAACGGGTTATTGCTTGCCGGAAGAATATGGTCAGAAAATAAAATACCTTGTAGAAAATGTAAATGGTATTGACAGAGTGACCATTTCTACGCATTGCCACAATGACTTGGGTCTTTCTACAGCCAATAGTATTGCCGGCATCCAAAATGGCGCTCGTCAAATCGAATGTACTATTAATGGAGTGGGTGAAAGAGCAGGCAACACTTCTTTGGAGGAAGTTGTCATGATCATGAGAAAGCACAACTGGTTAAATTTTGATACCAACATCAACACAAAACAGCTTTACCCAATCAGCAGATTGGTTTCAGAAACCATGAATATGCCTGTTCAGGCAAATAAAGCCATTGTAGGTAGTAATGCCTTTGCTCACTCATCAGGCATTCATCAGGATGGCGTTATCAAAAACAGAGACAATTACGAAATTATAGACCCCGCAGAAGTTGGGGTCAATAAATCGAGCATAATCCTGACTGCGAGAAGTGGTCGTGCAGCTTTAAACTTCAGATTAGGACAGATTGGAGTGGTGCTTAGCAAGGATGAGTTGGAAGAAACATATCAGAGATTTTTAAGCATGGCAGATGAGATCAATGTCGTCAATGATCCTGATTTGAAGGAGTTAGTTGGAGTTTACGCACATATAAATCTTTAACCGGTCTATGCAGCCAAAAACATTATTTGATAAGATTTGGGACAATCATGTCGTTCATGAAATTGAGAATGGACCTCAGGTAGTTTATATTGACAGGCACTTTATCCATGAAGTAACGAGTCCACAAGCTTTTGCCGGACTCAAGAAAAGAGGCATAGGCGTTTTTAGACCAAAACAAACCATTGCCACTGCAGATCATAACGTACCTACACAAGATCAGCATTTACCAATCAAAGATGCACTATCAAAGCATCAGGTAGATACATTAATCAAGAACTGCGATGAGTTTGGTGTAGAGCTTTATGGTTTAGGCCATCCATATCAGGGCATTGTACATGTTATCGGGCCTGAGCTGGGCATTACGCAGCCTGGCATGACCATAGTTTGCGGAGACAGCCATACTTCAACGCATGGAGCATTTGGAAATATTGCTTTCGGAATAGGAACAAGTGAAGTAGAGCAGGTATTAGCCACACAGTGTGTACTTCAGAAGAAACCGAAAACCATGAAAATTCAGGTTGATGGAGAGTTGAAGAATGGTGTGCTTTCAAAAGATATCATTCTTTATGTGATCTCTAAAATCTCAACCAGTGGTGGAACAGGCCATTTTGTTGAATTCTGTGGAACGGCAATCGAAAACCTGTCTATGGAAGGGCGTATGACCATCTGCAATATGAGCATTGAAATGGGTGCTCGTGGTGGTATGATTGCACCAGATGATATCACTTTTAAATATTTAAAGGATAAAGAATTTAGCCCTCAAGGAGCTGAATGGGAAGCTAAGCTAGCTGAATGGAAAGAGCTAAAAACTGATGCTGAAGCTAAATTTGATGCTGAGCATTATTTCAAAGCTGAGGACATTGAGCCGATGATCACCTATGGCACCAACCCTGGAATGGGGATTGGTATAACAGGAAACATTCCTGCTTTAAATGGTGATATCAGTATTAAAAAATCTTTAGAGTATATGGCCCTTGAAGGAGGCAGTCAGCTACTCGGCAAGAAAATAGACTATGTCTTTATAGGCAGCTGTACCAACTCAAGAATAGAAGATTTGAGGCTTGTAGCCGAGCTTGTAAAAGGCAAAAAGAAAGCAGACCATGTGAATGCTATGATTGTACCCGGTAGTAAGCAGGTAGAAAAACAAGCGATTGAAGAAGGAATAGATAAAATATTATTGGCAGCAGGTTTTGAATTACGTCAGCCAGGATGTTCTGCCTGTTTAGGCATGAATGAAGATAAAGTGCCAAAGGGCAAATACTGCATTTCTACCTCCAATAGAAATTTTGAGGGAAGACAAGGGCCAGGAGCAAGAACGATGCTTGCCAGTCCTTTGACTGCAGCTGCGGCAGCACTTACTGGTCATATTACTGATGTTAGAGAATTATTGAATTAAGCTATGGATAAGTTCACAACATTAAAATCGACATGTATTCCACTTCCCTTACAGGATGTGGATACCGATCAGATTATCCCAGCTAGATTTTTGAAAGCTACAACCAGAGATGGCTTTGGAGATAACCTGTTTAGAGACTGGAGATACAATGAAGATGGAAGCCCAAATGAAGATTTCATCTTAAACAAAGGTCTTTCAGGAGAAATATTAGTCGCAGGAAGAAACTTTGGATGCGGATCAAGTAGAGAGCACGCGGCTTGGGCCATTTATGATTTTGGCATTAAGGTGGTGGTTTCGAGCTTCTTCGCAGACATCTTCAAAAACAATGCTTTAAACAATGGACTGTTACCAGTACAGGTAACTGATGGTTTTCTAAAGGCACTATTTAGTGCTATTGAGGATAATCCAGCTGTTGGCGTAACGGTGAGCTTAGAAAATGAAGAAATAAGCATTGATGGAACAGATTTAAAAGAATCATTTGACATCAACGCCTATAAGAAATATTGCATGATTCAGGGTTATGATGACATAGATTTTCTGATCAGCAAGAAAGAAGAGATTGAAGAATTTGAAACTAAGCAGAAATGAATATCAGCCCCGGAAAGTATTTGATTTTTTGGTTTAGGTTGAATATTGGGGCTGAATATTCTATTTCAATAAATGACATAAAGACAGCATGAATAAGAAGATTGCGATATTACCTGGTGATGGGATTGGCTCTGAAGTAACTGAACAAGCGCAGAAAGTACTTGCCACAGTTGCTGAAATTTATGGCCATCAGTTTGAGATGGAATCTGCTTTGGTGGGAGCAGCGGCTATTGATGCTACTGGCAATCCATTTCCAGAGGCTACCGAAGAGGTTTGTAAAAAAGCTGATGCTATTCTATTTGGAGCCATCGGCCACCCAAAATATGATGACGACCCGAAAGCCAAAGTAAGACCAGAGCAAGGATTATTGGCCATGCGTAAAAAGCTAGGTCTCTTTGCCAATATACGACCGGTAACCAGCTATGATGCTTTACTCCCTATCTCCCCACTTAAAGAAGAGATCATTAAAGGAGTAGATTTTGTGGTATTCCGTGAGCTGACAGGTGGTATCTACTTCGGCCAGCCGAGAGGAAGATCAGAAGATGGCAACAGTGCTTTTGATACCTGTAATTACTCAAAAGAAGAAATCATTCGTGTTAGCAAGCTGGCCTTTGAATCTGCCAGAAACAGAAGAAAGCATGTCACTTTAGTTGATAAGGCCAATGTTTTGGCTACCTCAAGACTATGGAGAGAAACTGTTCAGGAACTTGCTTCGAACTATCCAGATGTGACGTTAGATTTCATGTTTGTGGACAACGCTGCCATGAAGATCATTCAGAATCCAAGGTTTTTTGATGTAGTACTTACTGAGAATATGTTTGGTGACATCATCACTGACGAGGCATCAGTAATTTCAGGATCATTGGGTATGTTGCCTTCCGCATCTGTGGGTGTAACGTCAAGTTTATTCGAGCCAATTCACGGATCATATCCTCAGGCAGCCGGAAAAAATATAGCTAATCCATTTGGTGCAATCCTTTCAGCGGCCATGCTTTTGGAATACGCCTTTGGTCTGAATGATGAAAGTGAGCTGATCAAAAAAGCAGTTGACGATTGTGTAAACGCAGGTTTTGTAACTGAAGATATCAATAAGGAAAACCCTAAGTCTACCACTGAAGTGGGTGACAAAATTGTATCGCTAATTAAAGAGCTTTCAACAGTAAATTCGTGAGCGATGAAAGAAATAGAAAATTTTTATTGCTTTTGTCAGCAACTATTGTTGATATTTAAACTTCGAAAACGAGATGAGAAATATAAATATCATTATTACCCTAATTATTGTTAGCGTCATTCACATGACAGCGGAGGGTTACTGATATATATAAAATTAAAATATCAAATCGCCATCCGCTCTCCAGCGGATGGCGATTTTTTTTTGTGTAAAAATTAAAAATAGGCATTTATAAACAACGCAATTATGTATTACAACAATGACACCACGGTATTCCTAGATGGGAAATGGATCAAGGCCAAGGACGCCTCATCCGGTATGTACAACCAGACCATGCATTATGGTAATGGTGTCTTTGAAGGTATTAGAGCTTATCAAAGTACAGAGGGTTCAAACATCTTTAAAGCCAAAGAACATTTCGAAAGGCTGATCTATTCGGCTAAGAAAATGCACATCAAACTTCCATATTCTGTGGAGGAGCTAATACAAATTGCTTATACCCTGCTAGACAAAAATGAACTGGTCGATGCCTATATCAGACCATTAGTCTATGCCGGAGACAGCATGTCTTTGATGCCCTCTAATGATTCGCATGTATTTATGGCCGCCTGGAAATGGGAGAAGTATTTAGGCGATAAGCCTTTGAATGTTATGTTATCTTCATTTCAGCGACCTAACCCTAAGTCCTGTCATGTAGAAGCTAAAGTTGTTGGACATTACACCAATTCAATACTGGCAACACAAGAGGCGAAAAGCCTGGGCTATGATGAGGCACTATTATTAGACATGCACGGCAATGTAGCTGAAGGTCCGGGCGCCAATTTCTTCATTGAGCAGGATGGTGTACTATACACTCCTCCGGCTGGCAATATTCTTCCCGGTATCACCAGAGCAACCATTATTGAGTTAGCGAAGGAGCTTGATATCACTGTAGTAGAAAAGCATTTTACCATTGAAGAAGTCTACAAAGCAGACAATGCATTTTTTGTAGGTACAGCTGTAGAAGTTGCGCCAATAGCTTCAATTAATGGTGAGAAATTCAAGGGGTTATGGGAAGATTCTGCAGGTCATAATATCTATTTGATGTACCGCCAAAAAGTAAGATACAATCATTACCAGGGTCTTACTATCGTTTAATTCATGAGTAAAATACTTAATAAATATAGCCAGCAGGTAACACAAGATCCTTCTCAGCCGGCAGCGCAAGCTATGCTTCATGCTATTGGCTTGACTAATGAAGATCTTAAAAAACCACAAGTAGGGATTGCAAGCACAGGTTTTGAAGGAAACCCGTGCAATATGCACTTAAATGATCTGGCAGCAGAAGTTAAAAAAGCTGCGAATCAGGAAAACCTGATAGGGTTAATTTTTAATACCATTGGCGTTAGTGATGGTATTTCCATGGGTACTCCCGGAATGCGATATAGCCTTCCTTCAAGGGATATCATTGCCGATTCGATGGAGACGGTTGTTAACGCTCAAGCCTATGATAGCCTAGTGGCGGTGGTTGGTTGTGACAAGAACATGCCTGGGGCTATGATAGCTATGGGCAGAATTAACAGACCTTCACTTTTGATTTATGGCGGAACAATTAAACCCGGTTGTTTTAAAGATAAAAAGCTAGATGTTGTTTCAGCATTTGAAGCCCTTGGACAGAAGATAGCTGGCTCCATAAGTCAGGAAGATTTTGATGGTGTGGTGATGAATGCATGCCCGGGACCAGGCGCTTGTGGTGGAATGTACACTGCCAATACTATGGCTTCAGCTATTGAAGCTATGGGAATGAGCTTGCCTTATTCCTCTTCAAATCCGGCTACTGGCGAAGAAAAAGCACAGGAATGTATTGATGCAGGTAAGGCTGTTGCGCGATTGCTTGAAGCTGATCTTAAGCCAAGGGATATTGTCACCAAGGCTTCTTTTGAAAATGCCATAAGACTAATTACTGTTCTGGGTGGTTCTACCAATGCAGTGTTACATCTATTGGCTATTGCCAAAGCCTTTGAAGTTGATCTAACGCTGAATGATTTCGCCAGAATAAGTGCTGAAACACCCTATCTGGCAGATTTGAAGCCAAGCGGCAAATACTTAATGGAAGACCTCCACTTGGTAGGTGGTATCCCTGGGGTAATGAAAATGATGCTTGAAGAAGGATTATTGGATGGCTCATGCATGACTGTAACAGGAAAAACCATTGCAGAAAATCTTGCTGAACTCCCCGCATTACATGAAGCTCAGGAGATCATTCAACCTAAAGACGAACCTATCAAAGAAAGTGGACACATAAGAATACTGATGGGAAATCTGGCTCCAGAAGGTGCTGTTGCAAAAATCACTGGAAAAGAAGGTGAATTATTTGAAGGTTCAGCCAAAGTGTATGACAGTGAGTTCGATGCCAATGATGGCATCTCAGCTGGTGAAGTAAAAGCAGGAGATGTGGTTGTGATCAGGTATGAAGGCCCTAAAGGTGGCCCCGGAATGCCTGAAATGTTAAAACCTACAGCGGCTATTATGGGCGCTGGCTTGGGTAAAAGTGTGGCCTTAATCACAGATGGTAGATTCTCGGGAGGTACTCATGGTTTTGTTGTAGGTCATATTACACCAGAAGCGCAAGATGGCGGACCATTGGCACTTGTTGAGAATGGAGATACGATAAGAATTGATGCCCACGCTAATACAATAGAATTATTAATCGATGCCGCTGAATTCGATAAACGAAAAGCGGCATGGCAACCAAGACCACTTAAAAAACAAAGTGGTGCACTTTATAAATACGCAAAGTTTGTGTCATCAGCATCCGAAGGATGTGTAACAGATTTATAATATGGAAGCAATAACTAAAGAAGATAAAAAAGTTATTACCGGAGCGGAAGCTACCATTTTATCGCTACTTGCTGAAGGTACGGATATGGTCTTTGGATATCCTGGTGGTGCCATTATGCCTATTTATGATGCGCTTTATGGGTATCAAAAAGAACTAAGACATATATTGACACGTCATGAGCAGGGGGCAATCCATGCTGCTCAAGGCTTTGCAAGAATTTCAGGAAGACCAGGAGTGGTATTTGCTACTTCAGGGCCTGGAGCTACCAACCTTATTACAGGTTTGGCGGATGCCAAAATAGACAGCACTCCTTTGGTTTGTATCACAGGTCAAGTTGCTTCTACCCTGCTTGGAACTGATGCTTTTCAGGAAACGGATATCATTAGTCTTTCTATGCAGGCTACAAAATGGAATATCCAGATCACCAAAGCTGAAGATATACCGCAGGCCATTGCCAAGGCATTTTATATCGCTACTTCCGGCAGACCAGGGCCGGTGTTAATAGACATTACCAAGGACGCTCAGTTTGCTTCCTTGAATTACGAATACAAAAAGTGCACTGGTTTCAGAAGTTATAATCCTAAGCCAGCAATAGATATTGAAAAAGTTAAGCAGGCCGCTGAACTAATCAATAAAGCTAAAAAGCCTTATGTGCTGTTCGGACAAGGGGTAATACTGGCCAATGCTGAGAAAGAGCTTGCCACATTTGTTGAGAAAACTGGTATTCCTGCTGCATGGACTTTGCTAGGCTTATCGGCCTTACCTACAGACCATCCGCTAAATGTTGGGATGTTGGGCATGCATGGTAATTATGGCCCTAATAAATTGACCAATGAATGTGATGTTCTTATAGCTGTTGGTATGCGCTTCGATGACCGGGTGACTGGTGATTTAAAGCGATATGCCAAGCAGGCTAAAGTAATTCACCTGGAAATTGATCCGGCAGAGATTGATAAGAATGTTAAAGCTGAGGTAGCCATATTGGGCGATGCTAAGGCTTCTTTGAAACTTTTGATTGAACATTGCCACGCTAATGAGCATACCGAATGGTTAGAGGAGTTTGAAAAACTATCTGCTATTGAGTATGATAAAGTGATTGCATCAGAGCTCAACCCAACCAAACCTGGCCTGACAATGGGCGAGGTAATAAGGAGAGCAAATGAACACACAAACGGTGATGCTGTAGTTGTAACCGATGTTGGTCAGCACCAAATGGTAGCCTGCCGCTATGCTAAATTCAACAACTCGAAAAGTAATATCACTTCTGGTGGTTTAGGCACGATGGGCTTCTGTCTTCCTGCTGCATTGGGAGCCAAGCTGGCAGCACCTGAGAAAGAGGTAATTGCTGTAATTGGCGATGGAGGTTTCCAGATGACCATTCAAGAGCTTGGAACAATTTTCCAAACCAGAGCAGCAGTTAAAATTATCATTCTTAACAATGAATTCTTAGGAATGGTGAGACAATGGCAGCAGCTGTTCTTCGATAAGAGGTACTCTTCTACAGAACTTGTAAACCCTGATTTTGTGGCTATAGCTAAAGGATTTGGCATTGAGGCTTCATCTGTAAGTGATCGTGAAAATTTAGATCAATCGATACAGCAGATGTTTGATCATGATGGTCCTTACCTGTTGGAGGTAATGGTGGAAAAAGAAGATAATGTTTTTCCAATGGTACCATCAGGAGCATCTGTAGAAGATATCAGGTTAGAATAAATCGACTAACAACTTTAAAGCAATTAACGTGAAGCAGATATTCACCATAGTAATATTTACCGAAAATAAGATTGGTCTGGTTAACAGGATCACATCCCTATTTACACAGCGGCATATCAATATTGAAAGCATAACCGCATCAGAATCAGAATATTCAGGTATTCATAGATTCACCATTGTTATTGAAGAAACTCATGACCTTACTGTCAAGGTGGTCAAGCAAATTGAAAAGCAAGTTGAAGTACTAAAGGCGTTTTGCTTTACTGATCAGGAAACTGTGTATAGTGAAATCGCTTTATACAAAATCCAATTGACCCCGGACACAGACAAAGAGGCTTTGATGGAGATGGTAAGGAAAAATGATGCTTTTGTGAAGGAGCTGGTTGGTGATTTTATCATCATTGAAAAAACTGGTAAAAAACAGGAAACCCATGCTTTGTTTGAGGCTTTGTCTCCTTTCGGAATTCAAGGTTTTGTAAGGTCTGGCAGGGTTTCGCTTAGCAAGACTTACAGCACTTTTTCCAAGCATCTGCAGGATTTAGAAGCACACTCAAAGGACACTATCATTATCAGCTGATAACTACACTAATTAAAAATAAAAACTAGAAACATATTTAACTAAAGACAGAAAAATGGCAAAAATAAATTTTGGAGGCGTTACTGAAGATGTAGTAACAAGAGAAGAATTTCCATTAGAAAAAGCTCGTGAAGTACTAAAAAACGAAACTATTGCTGTACTAGGCTATGGCGTACAAGGCCCAGGTCAGGCACTAAATCTTAAAGATAATGGCTTCAATGTTATTATTGGGCAGCGTAAAAACTCTAAAAGTTGGGATAAAGCTGTAAGTGATGGCTGGGTACCTGGCGAGACATTATTTGAGCTTGAAGAAGCTTGCGAAAAAGGTACAATTATCCAATTTTTACTATCTGACGCTGGACAAATTTCCTTCTGGCCAACAGTAAAAAAACACCTTACCAAAGGTAAAGCATTATATTTTTCTCATGGTTTTGGAATAACCTATAAAGAAAGAACTGGCATCATTCCTCCAGATGATGTTGACGTAATTTTAGTAGCTCCTAAAGGGTCTGGAACATCACTAAGAAGAATGTTCTTACAAGGTAGAGGCTTAAATTCAAGTTATGCCATCTTCCAGGATGCTACAGGCAGAGCTAAAGAAAGAGTAACTGCTTTAGGTATAGGTGTTGGCTCGGGTTATCTATTCGAGACCAATTTCAAAAAAGAAGTATTTAGTGATCTAACTGGTGAAAGAGGCACATTAATGGGTGCTATTCAGGGAATTTTTGCTGCTCAGTATGAAGTTCTTAGAGCAAATGGCCACTCTCCTTCTGAAGCGTTTAACGAGACAGTGGAAGAGCTTACTCAGTCGCTAATGCCATTAGTTGCTGAAAATGGAATGGACTGGATGTACGCCAACTGCTCGACTACTGCACAAAGAGGTGCTTTGGACTGGTGGAAAAAATTTAAGGATGCCACAAAACCAGTGTTCGAAGACCTTTACAGCGAAGTAGCTGCTGGTAATGAGGCGCAAAAATCCATTGACTCTAATAGCAAAGAAGATTACCGCGTAAAACTTGAGGCTGAACTTACAGAACTGAGAGAATCAGAAATGTGGAGAGCAGGAAGTGCGGTTAGAAAATTGAGACCAGAGAATGAGTAATAAGCTCTGAGTTACGAGCTCTGAGTTACGAGCTGTGAGTTACGAGCTGTGAGCTATTAGTACTCTCGAAACTCATGGCTGGCAGCTCACAACTAAAACTAAATATGAACAATACAAGCACTACATTGATAGACGTTGAACAGATAAGGGTAGCAGCGGAGAATTTGAAAGAGGTTATTGTACATACTCCTCTGCTACCTAACCCTGTTCTTTCTGAGCGCTATGAGGCCAATATTTCCCTAAAAAGAGAGGATCTTCAGGTGGTTCGGTCTTATAAAATTCGTGGGGCTTACAATAAAATCCAAAGTCTTTCTGAGGAAGCCCTGAAGAATGGTGTAGTCTGTGCAAGCGCTGGAAATCATGCGCAAGGTGTTGCCTTAGCCTGCTTTAAGAAACAGATATTTGGCACTATCTACATGCCTGCCCCTACTCCAAGTCAGAAGGTGAATCAGGTAAAAATGTTTGGTAAGTCGTTTGTGAAAGTGGTGCTGGTTGGAGATACATTTGATGATGCCTTTGCGGAAGCAACAAAATTCTCAGAAAGTAAAAATGCTGCTTTCATCCCTCCTTTTGATGATATTAAGATTATCGAAGGTCAGGGTACGGTAGGAAAAGAAATATTAGATGACAGTGAAGCTCCAATAGATTATTTGATCCTGCCAATTGGTGGTGGCGGATTGGCTTCGGGTGTTTCCAGTTATTTTAAAACATTATCTCCCAACACCAAAATAATAGGTGTTGAACCTGCAGGAGCTGCGGCCATGAAAGCCTCTATCGACAAAGGTGAAATTGTCATTCTTGACAAGATCGATAAATTCGTTGACGGGGCAGCAGTTAAAAAAGTAGGTGACCTTACTTTTCAGATATGTAAAGAGCTGCTGGATGATGTCATTACAGTTCCTGAAGGTCAGGTTTGCGGTGAAATATTAAGCTTGTATAATGAGCAGGCGATTGTAGTTGAACCGGCCGGAGCATTATCTATTGCCGCGCTTAATATCTTAAAGGATGAGATCAAAGGCAAAAATGTGGTATGTGTTGTAAGTGGCAGCAATAATGACATTACCAGAACAGCTGAAATCAAGGAGCGCTCTATGCTGTTTGAAGGCCTCAAACACTATTTTATTGTCAACTTCCCTCAACGCGCAGGTGCATTGCGTGAATTCTTAACGGACGTGTTAGGACCAAATGACGACATTGCTTTGTTCGAATATTCAAAGAAAAATAGCCGTGAAAAAGGTCCTGCACTCATTGGCATAGAACTAGAAAACCGGGAAGATCTTAAGCCCCTTATGGCTCGAATGGAAAATAAAAAGTTCAGGTTTGAATATGTCAATGATCAGCCTGAGCTGTTTCATTATTTGATTTAGTTAAGAGGAAATAAGTAGCATCAGGAAATTGTTGCAATTCCTGATGCTACTTATTAATCAACTTCTAAAAGTGTATTGTATAGGTCAAAACAGGAAGCAAGGCTAGCTGATAGCCGTACTCTACTGACTTGGTATCGGAATCATAATATTGATCTAAACGGGCCTGGTTGTTCGTTACATTTTGAATATCCAACTTCAATTCCTGGCTTGTCTTTTTCCTGTCAATCCTGTAGACCACAGAAATGTTAGCCATAAACAAATCATCTCCTCTTTTAGAAAAAGCTTCTGACTCGTAATAAATGGCTTCATCCTGCTCAATGGAGGCTTGAATATCCATAGGCGTGTACCTTCGTGCCCCTTGCAAAGAAACCTTCGAGTTAAAACCAATTACCTTTTTCTTCCCCAGCTTCCTACTGATTTCAAATTCCTTTCCAAACAAAAAGTTGCCAACATAATTGCCATTGAATGCAGTGTTTCTTTCAATGTTATCCATAGCCCTATATTTTGAATCAAACAATGATGCTGTCATCAAAAAGAAATAATTGTTGTCAAAATATCGCTCCAAAGTGAGCTCAAGGCCATAATTTTTTCCAGTGCCTTCGTTTACAACTTTTCTATCTGTAAACCATTCAACCTGATTGATCAATGAATAGGAACTGGTGCTCAAATCTTCTACAGGTATGTCATAAAGATCCTGGTAATAGGCCTCCATTTTCAACAATAGATTTTCTCCCAATTTGTTTTCATAACCCAGCACATAATGGCGGGCTTTTGTGAAATCAAGGTTCATATTTGGCATCGATGTGTTGCCATTGTCATCAGTTACTATACTGTAATAATTGGTTAGGGATTCAAGCTTGCCATGGATACCAAAGCCTGCTGTCAAAGCCTGTCTTGGTGATAATTCCCATCTCATGCTTAGGCGTGGTTCTAAAAACTGGTTGCTGTTCAATGTGGTGCTCTGGGCATGAAGTCCACTTACAATTGAAAAGTCTTCCCATGGCCGATATTTCCAGCTTATAAAACCCTGATAGTGACCTGCATCACCATCCATATTCTGACCAATAACAAATTCATCCTCACCACTATCAAAATATTCACTATAAAAATCAAAATTATGCCGTGTATATATTCCACCTAATTGAAGGTTATGTTTCGCATTGACTTTATGGTTTAAGGTTGAGGCTAATTTTATTGTTTTTTTGTCCAGATTTGCCTCATCCATACGAATTAGGTTTTCCTGGCTATCTGGTTCATACCCTAAGTACCCACTGCCATTTTGAGAAACAGACACGCTATTTCGCAGATAGGTCTTAGTACCGAATGACCAATATTGAGTAATTCCAGCCACCCCCATGTTAGCCTGATAATCACCTTCGCTCAATAATCTGTCTTCATCTACTTCATCATATACGCTTTCTAGGATATTACTTTTTCCGCCAAGGCCAAAAATTGAAAATGTTCCGAATGTTTTGGTAGGCACATTGATTTTAAAAGACAAGTCCTGATACTTTGGAATCCCATCAAAATCAACTACACCCAGTTCGTTCAATATTGATAAGGTAGAATATCGGTAATTGACTAAAAACGATGCCCTGCCTCCTTTTACAAACGGACCTTCTGCTGAAAGTCCGGTTCCTAAAATCCCTACTGATGCGCTATATTCCCGCTGCTCATTATTCCCCTTTCTTAACTGCATATCAAATACCCCTGACAGCGCATTGCCATACTCAGGTGCAAAGGCTCCTGAGTAAAATTCAGAATTAGCCAACATTTCACTGTTCAATGCATTAATAGGCCCTCCTGTGGCGCCTTCATCAGAGAAATGATTGGGATTGGGAATTTCAATTCCCTCGAGTCTCCATTGAATACCCCTTGGTGAATTTCCCCTGACAACTATAAAATTATTGCCAGACGCATCTCCAGTTACCCCTGCATAGCCAGATACCATTCTGGCCGGATCATTAAATGATCCCGCATACCTTTTAGTCTCCTCAACGGTAAAACCGCGTGCACTAATCAATGCCATTTCATTGGCAATTTCAGATTTGTCAGCACCCGCAGTGATTACTATTTCATCCATACTGATTAGTGACTCCCTAACCTCAACTTCCAACAAAACTTCCTTGCCAGAAGTCACCAGTATATTTGGTATAATCCTGTCTTCATATCCGATGTATGATATTTTTAAGGACACCCGACCAACAGGAACATTCCCGATTCTAAATTCTCCATTTATGTCAGTGCTTGACCCGAGCAGCGGATTAGAGTCAATCACTATAACATTGGCTCCGGGTAGACTGATCTTAGAATCCTGATCTATTACTTTGCCCCTTATGGTCTGCTGAAGTTCCTGCGCCATGGTATGCGTCAGGTTCATGAAACTTAAAATTGTTAACGCAAACAGTACTTTTTTCATTTGATTGCCATTCATGTGTATGTTGTTTATTTTGATGTACACAGGGTTGACAACCAAGTAATGATTTACCCCTATCGGGGAATTAAAAAAATATGATAATTATTTTAATGATGGAATGCTTATAACTGAATCGCAATTTTACCTCCCACCCATGCCTGCAACTGAGTAGTGCCGACTTTTTTTGTAGAAAGGCTGTAGGGTGCCAATTTGGTCAGGTATTCACCTGATTCGGGGTTTCTCCACTCCGAAAGCCAAACATTTAGGACAGGACCGATAGAGAACCCAAGCCCTTTAGATTTACGGTAGCCAAAATTTATTCCAAGCCTATTGAGCAAGCTTAAATCACTTTGAATATTTTCCTGTTCACTTACCCAATGTGCAGAATATTCGAAATTGAAATGCGCTTTATCCGTTACAGGCCATTCAGTGCCAAAACCATAACCAAATGACCATTGAAACCTATCTTTCCAACTTCCAAATCCAACATGAAAAGTGTTATAAAATCCCCTAACTCCCGTTTTAAAGCTCAAATTTGCCGGTTGAATTTCATCCACAGAAAATTCCAGTTTTCGAAAACCTTTCTTTACATAGCTAAAAAAACCTATAGGAGTGCCTGATGCTGAGTCAGCCAGATTGATAAGTGAAATTTGATTTCCTTGCACTACTTGGGCATAATTGAAGATTCCGCTTATCTGAGTCCCTGACACCGATCCTGAAGAATAATTTCCAATCCCTGCAAATTGAAACCCCTTCACACTGCCGTTGGCCAGGTTAACAATGCCGGACAATTGCAGTCCGCTAACATTCCTGCCTTTATTAACCAACCCTCCGATTTGCAGTTTTTCAACATCTCCAAGCGCAACATTGGTCAGCCCTGCAATTTGCCCCCCTTCTACATTTCTGGTTGTCAAATTATTAATGCCTGCCAATTGCCAGCCCTTCATTCCTCCCTTCAGCACATTGCTAATTCCCGATATCTGAACACCCCTTAAGGAATCTATGAGTAAATTACTAATGCCGCCCAGTTGTACACCCACCATGGTGCCGCGGTTATGATTAAAAAGACCAGCTACTTGCACTCCTTTTGTATCACCACCTACCAGATTGCCCAAACCTGCCAATTGGAAACCTGTAACCTCCTGCCGGATCACATTAAAGAGACCTCCAACCTCCACCTTACCTACCCCATTGGCGTATCCCACCAGCACATTAAATGAAAATTGATTTTTAACCAACCCTCCCATTTTTAAATTGGTACCCATTGTTGGTAAAAAGGAAATTTGAGCAGGACGGTGAATAATAAGGGTGGTATTTTCTGTCCTTAATATGGATTGATTTGAAACCAATTTAATAACAATTGGCAATGTTTCAACGGGCTTCGGGTAGTCCAAATCCTTTATTGCTTTTGCATAAGGGATCCGCTTTTTAGGTTTGAGGTAAATTGAAAGCCCCTGACCCTGCGGAGTAATTAAAATTGTAGTGTCCTCCACATCACTTTGATTAAAAGACAGCCCTAACTGCTCAAATTCTACGGGAACAGACATAGAGAATTGCCCCTTTTCATTAGTCACAGCAGATGCCAGACTACTTACTTCATAAACCACAATGTTTTTGAGTGGGCTTTTATCCACGGCTGAAAAAACCGCACCATAGATATCATGTTTTTTCCTCTTTTGAGGAATATTAACGGTTTTAAGCAAGATGAGATGGTTTCCGCTGACTTTATAGTCTATGTCTTTAGGCAAAAGCTTATCTAAAATTGCTTTTACCGGCTCGGCTTGTGAGATGATGGATATTCTTTGTGAGCTGGCAAAAATGGAAACGTCATAAGAAAAAGTGAAATTTGCCTTTTCTGAGATTTCGAACAATATC
The DNA here is from genome assembly GCF_040218215.1 of Fulvivirga sp. Classification (NCBI taxonomy): domain Bacteria; kingdom Pseudomonadati; phylum Bacteroidota; class Cytophagia; order Cytophagales; family Fulvivirgaceae; genus Fulvivirga; species Fulvivirga sp. The sequence goes on along the minus strand of NZ_JAVJQL010000011.1, from coordinate 42,835 downwards.
TTTTCAATTGTTTGTTGCTCAACATTCAGGTCTATCTTTCTTTTAAGCAAGTTATCCTGCGAGTAGGATGCGGATGTAAACAATAAAAAAAATAAAACCGCTGAACCTTTGATTATGCTATCAATCGCACCCATCGCCAGTGATTTTGAAACTGCTACCTTGCTGTGTGACCCTTAAATCAAAGTTAGCTGCTATAATCTCAAATATCCTTTCTACTGTTTCCTGATCAAATTTTCCACTTAAGTGGCAGTTATAAACTTTTTCGTTTTCAACTTCAATGGAGACATTGTAAGAGCTCATCAAGTCCTGAAATACTTTTTTGAGGGATTCATTTTGAAAAACCAACGTCCTGGTTTTCCAAAACATATTGTTTTGTTCGTAACCAGCATTTATGATATCGCCCGTATTTTTATTAATTGCTATTTGGTCACCTTTTAAAAGTATTTTTTCAACACCAAATGCCGAAACACTCACTTTGCCTTCTACCACATTGACCTCAAAAACATCCAGGCTATCATAAGCCTTAACGTAAAAAGAGGTTCCCAGCACTTTTATTATTCCTCCCCCTGCTTCAATAACAAAAGGTACACTGGGGTCAGGTTTTACATTAAAAAATGCCTCTCCGTCCAACTTCACTTGTCTAATATCTTTATCGAATTTTTCAGCCACCGTGATCTTGGAATTTATATTCATGGTCACCAATGATTGATCAGAAAGCATCTCCGATCTCACCTCATTCTTAGCCTCAAATACAATCTCATTTACTGCTTCGGGGTTATATTTTTGATAGGCTGCATAAATAATAAGGCCAAAAATAAACACTGCTGCAACCCGCATTATATAAGGCCACAATGTCCTTGTTTTTGGCTCAATCAATTCGGTAGGATCGGGTTGTGCACTATTATCAACCCTACTGCTTACTTTCTCCCACGCCATGTCAACATCAACATCCGTCCTTTCAGGAGCCACTTTGTCAGTAAGCCTCCACAAAGATTTAAGCTTTACAAAATACTTCTCATTGTCTTCAGATTCTTTTAGCCAAACCTCAACCTCTTTAATTTCCGAGGCATTAGCTTCCCCTTCCAAATATTTGGCTAAAATTTCATCTTTAATACCTAAGTTTCTTTCAGACATTCCTGCTATTTAAATATTGACAACACCAAATACTATTACCCCTATCCAAATCATAAAATTATTTTTCAAAACCAGTATAATCCACACCAGGAAGGGTAAATATTCTGCAAGATGCGTTCTCAAATGTTTTAAGGCCTTACCCATCTGATTTTCTACGGTTTTTATGGAAATATTGAGCTCATTGGCGATCTCTTTATATTTCAACCCATCTTCCCTGCTCAATTTGAAAATTTTCCTTCGCTCAATTGGCAGACTATCAACACAAGCATCTATTTTCTGCTGTAGTTCTAAATCTTCCAGTGTATCTGTAGTTACAGCCTCGGTATTTTTAAATACCGACACTTGCTCCATGGCATACTTAGCCTTGACATGATTATGCTTCAATTGGTTAAGACACGAATTCCTCACTGAGCGATACAGATAAGCCTCTACAGAATCACTAATCTCAATAGCATCTCTCTTCTCCCAAAAATTGACAAACACATCCTGGACAACACCTTCGGCTTCATCTGTGTCCGCTATGTATTTTTTTGCATAGCCACACATGGTTCCATAGCTGTGCCTAAACAATACTTCAAATGCATGTTTGTCACCGGAACGGATTTTTAGGGCTATCTCTTGTAGATCAATCAAAATCTCACATCAATGATAATTTCAAACAAAAATAGAAGAGAAAATCGATTTTAAAAGTTTAAGAAAAGATCACAGAAAGCAACAATACCGCTGCAAAACCTACAAACGAAATAATCAGCGTCATCATAGTCCAGCTTCTAAAGGTCTGCTTCTCTGTCATTCCCAAATAGTTGCTCACTAACCAGAACCCACTGTCATTAACATGTGACAAAGTAGATGCTCCGCATGCAATGGCAATAACAATAAGTGCCTTATCTATTTCTGCAGCACCTGAGCCTAGTAAAGGACTGATCAATCCGGCCGCAGTAATCATTGCGACTGTTGACGAGCCTTGTAACACTCTTACCAAAGCAGCAGCTATAAAAGCAAAGAAGATTACAGGCAAACCTGAAGCGGCTACATAGTTGGCCAGCATCTCACCTGCTCCAGTGTCTACAAGCATTTGTTTGAATACTCCGCCTGCTCCTGTTAATAAAATTATAATGCCGGCAGGCTCCATTGACTTGCCACTTATTTTGAGCAAAGTCTCTTTTGTAAGGCCTCTTTTTATTCCTAAAAAATACCAGGCTAGTAGGTTGGCTATAATTAATGCACTAAATGGGTGGCCTATCATTTCTATCCAGCTCTTGACATCTTCTGAAATAGAACCATCCCCTACCAAAGAGCTATTTAATAATGTATTGGCGACAATCAACAAAATAGGCACTAATATGATCGTGATGATCATGCCAACAGGAGGAAATGTAGCTTCAGCCTTTTCATTGCTCACCTCCTTTGGCGCATCTAAAGGGATTTTTTTGGCAATGTATTTAGCAAAGATTGGCCCACCAACGATGGCCGCTGGTATTCCGGCCAGGAACCCCATCATGATGACCCAGCCCAAGTTTGCCCCTAATATGTCAGCCACAGCCACGGGGCCTGGAGTAGGTGGAATAAAAGCATGAGTGATGGCTAAGCCCGTAAGCAATGGCAAGGCATATAACAATAAAGACTTTTTGGTCTTGCGCTGCAATGCATAAACCATTGGAATAAGAATAATAAAAGCCACATCAAAGAAAACCGGAATGGCCACCACAAATCCCGTGATCATCATGGCCCAAGAGGCCCGTTGCTCTCCAAATTTACTTAGCAGAAATTTGGCTAATGCCTCCGCTCCGCCTGACTGTTCCAGTATTGCTCCGAAAATTGCTCCCAGACCAACCACCATGGCCACGAATCCAAGTGTGCCGCCCATCCCATTTTGCATGGTTTTGATAATGGACAAAGGCTCCACACCAGCGATTACACCGACCAAAATACTGGCGATCAGTAATGCTAAAAAGGCATGAATTCTAAAGAAAAGGATAAGAACCAGTATGGCGGCTATGCCTGAAAAGACAGCCAATAGCAAAGTATAATCAATCATTAGTTTTATTTATATTCTTAATTATCGTGGCTACCACTTCATCAATTGAGAGGATTATGTCCACATTTATAACCCCAGAAGGCACTTCCAATACATCAAACTGCGATTTCAACATCTCAGCTTTCATAAAATGACCAGAGCGCAACTCCATCCGTTGTTTAATGGTTTCATAATCTCCTTTAAGATATACCCACCGAACATCATCTGAAGCCTTATTTAATATTTCCCGATATGCGTCTTTTAAGGCTGAGCAAGCCAAAACGCCATTTGCCTCTTTAGAAAGTGCGTCAACAATCAGTTGCAGCCAAGGGTATCTATCCTCATCGGTCAAGGGAATGCCTGAAGCCATTTTATCCTTGTTAGATTGAGGATGAAAATCATCGGCATCAAAAAATGGAAATTTCAATTCATCGGCCAGCGCCTTTCCGATAGTAGATTTACCGCTACCGCTAACCCCCATGACTATGATAATCATTAAAAGAAATTACTTGCTTGGGTATTTGGCATCGTTCAGTTCAATCCAGTTCCCATCAGGATCTTGAATATAAACCTGTCTTACGCCATCAGGTCGCTTGCTTTGTTTAAAATTCTCACCTGGCCAGTCGGTATAGATCACACCTTTACTTTCCAGGGAAGCTACAAAGGCATCAAATTTTTGAGTGTTCAATGAAAAGTGAACTGATCGGGTTTTAATATCTGGCATTTCATCGGCCTTAATCAAGTGTAATTGATCAAAGTTGCCCAATGTAAACCACCTGATTTTTTCTTTATCTCCGGGAGCTTTTATCTCTTTTAGTTGAAGTACGTCCTTATAAAAGGCTACACTTTTATCCAGGTCAGTAACAACAACGGCAGTATGATCTAACTCAAAGTCGAAAGTTTGGGCATTCAACATGCCGGCAATTAATAGAATAGGTATGATTAGTAATTTTTTCATAGTTAAAAATAATGTTATATCGATTTAAATCCCTGTTTTGAAGAATTTCTTTTATGAACATGCAGAATGGTAATGCCAGTGGTTGAATAGAATTGGGTTAAATTAGACTTATTATAGTCATAATGTATGAAGGGCATTGAAATTAAAATAGTAGCTACTGAAAATGATATGCAGGCAGCTTATGCCATTCGATCTGCAGTTTTCACAGATGAGCAGAGGATTCCTGCTGCTATGGATATGGATGGTAAAGATGAGAATGCTATTAACCTCTTAGTCTGGAGTGATAGTAAAGCTATAGGCACTGGTCGGCTATATCCTGTAAATGATCATTTAGCAGAAATAGCAAGAATAGCAGTTGTTGAAGAATACAGAGGGGCAGGCATAGCTAAGTCAATAATTCAAAAACTAGAGTCCTTAGCAAAGGACAAAGGGCTGAAAGAACTTACACTATGGCCTCACGAAAGGTTAAAGTCGTTCTATGAAAGTCTGGACTTTAAGGTTTTGCCAAATGAACAACAAATTGTAGCTGGCTACCCATTGATAAAAATGCACAAGATCATTGGTTAACCATAACCTTAAAGTATTTCCCACTCATGTAAATGCCATTGATTAAGTACAGGTATTGATTAACTTACCATTCTGTAAATTTCATTTTCGAATCAACCTTAACAATACTCCTATGAAGAAATTAATACCGCTATTCCTTTGCATCGGCCTTTTTTATCATGCCGATGCGCAAGAATCCATCCTTGGTTTTAAACCAGCCAATGTCAGTAAAGAGCTATCAACCGAAGCAGCTTTTGATGCACAACTAAAAGCCCAAAACCTAGACGACTGGATGAAGCTGATGGCTGCAGAACCTCACTATGTAGGCACGGAATATGGCCGTAAAAACGCTGAGTGGATGGTAAAGCAATTTAAATCATGGGGTTATGATGCAAAAATAGAAACCTATCAGGTGCTTTTCCCTTATCCTAAAGTCCGTCTGCTTGAGCTAACCGGACCTACCACCTATAATGCCAAACTGGAAAATGTAGCCGTGGAAGGTGATGATTACACAAAACAAGGTGAAGCGCTGCTGCCAAGTTATAATGCCTTCTCAACAGATGGTGATGTGGAAGCTGAACTGGTATTTGTAAACTATGGTGTACCCGCTGATTATGAGGAGTTGGAAAAATTGGGCATTGATGTAAAAGGTAAAATTGTAATTGCAAAATATTACGGTTCATGGAGAGGAATTAAGCCAAAGCTTGCAGCAGAAAAAGGGGCTATTGGCTGTATCATCTATTCAGATCCTGAAGATGACGGCTATTATCAGGGTGATGTATATCCTGAAGGCGCCTTCAAAAATGAAACTGGCGTACAAAGAGGATCAGTAATGGATATGCCTTTATATCCAGGTGATGTTTTAACCCCGGGATATGCTGCCACTAAAGATGCCAAGCGCCTCGATAGAAAAGACGCTCCTACCATTACAAAAATTCCTGTACTACCTATTTCTTATCAGGATGCCAAGCCATTACTGGCTGCACTTAAAGGTGCTGTTGCTCCTCCATCATGGAGAGGTGCATTGCCAATCACTTACCATATTGGCCCCGGCCCCGCCAAAGTGCATTTAAAATTAGAATTTGACTGGCAACTAAAACCTGCACACAATGTAATCGCCACTATGAAAGGCTCAATGTTTCCTGACCAGTGGATAATGAGAGGAAACCACCATGATGCATGGGTACACGGTGCCAGCGACCCAGTAAGTGGAATGGTAGCATTGATGGAAGAAGCGAGAGTTATTGGTGAATTAGCCAAAAAAGGTCAGAAACCTAAAAGAACAATTGTTTACGCTGCATGGGATGCAGAGGAACCCGGACTGATAGGATCAACTGAATGGGTAGAAGATCATGAAAAAGAGTTGCAGCAAAAGCTTGTAGCTTATATCAACACGGATGGTAACGGTCGCGGTTTCTTTGGTGCTGGTGGTTCGCATACTTTACAGGCCATGGTAAAAGAAGTAGCCCAGACAGTAAAAGATCCACAGAAGGGAGTTTCACTTGTTGAGCGCAGAGGAGCTGTTGAAATGCTAAATGGTGGAGATTCAGATTTTAAACTTTATGCCTTAGGTTCTGGATCCGACTATACGCCTTTTATTCAGCATTCCGGTATTCCTTCTTTAAATATTGGCTTTGGTGGTGAGAGCTCAGGTGGTGAGTACCATACTATTTATGACACTTACGACCACTACAAGAGATTTAAGGATTTCGATTTTGCCTACGGAGTAACACTGGCTAAAACTGCTGGGCGCATTGTTCTTAGGTTGGCCAATGCAGATGTACTGCCTTTTGAATTAAAGCAATGGGAAACCACAGTATCAGGTTATCTTGATGAGGTGATGAAAACGGCTGACGACATGCGTACTGCCGTAGAAAAGCACAATATGCTGGTAGACAAAAATGCGTTTGAGTTGGCTGCCAATCCTAAAGAGCCATTTTTGAAACCTGAGAAAAAAGAAATAGTGCCTTATTTGGATTTCAGTCCTATTCAAAACGAGTTGGCTGCACTCAAAGGTGCTATCAATACTTATGCATCTTTTGAATACACAAAACTGGATGATGCTAAGACAAAAGCACTTAATGAGCTATTGATGAAAAGTGAAAGTCAGTTAATGAGTTCAAATGGTTTGCCAAGAAGAGGCTGGTACAAACATCAGATTTATGCACCAGGCTTTTACACCGGCTATGGTGTTAAGACGTTACCAGCAGTTCGTGAAGCTATAGAGCAGGAAGACTGGAAAGAGGCGCAGGCGGAAATCATCAAACTGGCAGAAACGTTTAAGCAATTTAGAACCCATATCGAGAAAATGAATACGCTGATCAAATGATTCTAGATTTGTAAGAAATTAATAAAGGGGATAAGTAATTATAGTTATCCCTTTTATTTAAAAAATAGATATTATTAGGTGGGAATGCCATCAGTTTAATAAGTCTAAAACTCAGTTAGGAAAGGCTCAAGCTCATCAATGAAAACAAAAATGTTTCTTTTTATATAGAAGACCTGAAAGAAGGCAAAAAAGCTGCAGGAACCAGAGTGACTATTGGAGTGCTGACCTAAAACATCATAGCCTGAGTAATAATTTACCTTTTCAGGCAACAAAAAGCCTCAGAATTCCATTATACCAATAATGGCAATAAAGTTCCTAAAAAATTTTCCTCCTTTTATTTTAATGATGGTGATAAGCACCAACCTTATTGCCCAAAATGCTTTTGTAAAGGGCAAGCTGGTGGATAAAAATAGCCTTGAACCACTGCCATATGCCAATATTGTTCTTTTATCCAAAAACGCTGTTTATAGCACTGACAGTTTAGGAAGGTTTTCAATTCCATATACCAATGAGACTGACAGTTTGAGATTTTTATTTCTCGGCTATCAGGAGCTTTTAGTACCCATCCATCAAATCAATAAAGATTATACAGTACTACTGGAAAGTACGGCTAAAACTTTGCAGGAAATAGAAATAAAGGCATTACGGTCAGATGCCCTTCAGCAATTTGAAAATGTAAGACCCGGGAAACAGGTTTTAAAAAAGGAAGTTGTGCTCCAACTGCCTGCCTTGGCCGGTGAGCCTGATTTTATTAAAGCTTTAACACTATTGCCAGGTGCCTCCAAAGGTATAGAAGGTTCCAGCGATTTTTTTGTAAGAGGCGGGGCCGCAGATCAAAACCTTGTTTTAATGGATGGCGCAACGGTTTATAACACAGGCCATTTGTTTGGCTTTTTGTCAGTCTTTAACCCATCGGCTATTGGTGAAGTAAGCATGATGACAGGTGGCTTTCCTGCCGAATATGGAGGAAGGTTATCATCAATTATAGACATCAGGTCCAAAGAACCTTCGATGAACCGGACTTTTATTGAAGGTGGCGTAGGACTTATATCTTCCAGAATATCCGTGGAGCAGCCTATTATCAAAGATAAACTGGCCATTCAAATTGCAGGTAGAAGAACCTATGCAGATCAGGTCGTGCGCCTGGCAAGCATTGATTTACCATATTACTTCTATGATATGAATATCAATGTCAACTGGAAAATTGGTGATAAATCCAACCTTCATTATGGCTATTATCGTGGCGATGATATATTAGATTTTAGCGAGGTGAGAGATGAGAATGTGGCTGGTGATGTAGCCGGAACTTCGTTCAATCTTGGAAATTCAATTCATACACTGGAGTTTAATAGCCAATTGGAAAACATGACCTCCACAACCTATTTGCATCTCACTAAATTCGATTATAAGATCAACAGCTACTTTCAGGATAATTTTATTAACGTTATTGCAGATATTCAAGACCTTGGTTTAAGTCAAAAATTTGCCCTTAAAAAGACTGAAAACAGAAGTTTTAATTTTGGTTTCTCAGCTATTTTGAGAAATGTAGATCCAAATTTAATCAACTCTGGGGGTGAAATTTCGGAGATCATACCAAGCAGCGATGGCACAACAAGGGAAGTTACGGAGACCGCTATTTTTGGTGAGTGGGAGTTCAAAAAAGACAATCTGGAAGGAATTGTTGGGTTAAGAACTTCTGCGGCATTCTTAGAAAACACCCACTACGTACAACCTGAGCCAAGAATAGCTTTCAGGTATAGCCTCAATGACAACTATGCCCTGAAAGCCAGCTATACCCGGATGAGCCAGTATGTCCATCGTGTATCAAGCTCTTCGTTTGCACTGCCCACTGACATTTGGTATCCGGTGGATGAAGATGTAGCGCCTCAAAGTGCAGACCAGTTTACCCTTGGGCTGAGCAAACTGCTGCAGAATGGAGAGATTGTTTTAAGCACAGAGGCCTATTATAAAAGCATGAGTAATTTGGTAGAATACCGGGAAGGCACTAACCTGGTACTCAATAACGATTTCAAAAGCGCACTTATCCAAGGCGATGGAGAGGCGTATGGTTCTGAATGGCTACTAAGAAAAGATGCTGGAAAATTAAGGGGTTGGCTGTCTTATACATTGTCATGGACCAACCGCCAATTTGATGAACTAAACAATGGCAAAACCTTTAAGGCACGATATGACAGAAGGCACAATGTTTCTATAGTGACCAATTATGACATAGCAGAGCGATGGAGGCTATCAGCCGTTTGGGAGTTTTTATCAGGAGCACGGTTCACTCCCATTATTGGGTATTACGGGGTGCCAAATTCTGCCACCACAGGCGTGGATTTAATCCCAGTCTTTCCGGAACGTAACTCTGTTCAACTTGCAAATGCACACAGGTTGGATTTGAGCATAACGTTTAAAGGAAAACAACGATCGAACAAAAATTGGTTTGGCGAATGGCAGTTCAGTATTTATAATGCCTATAACAGGGCTACTCCAGTAGCTATCAACATTGTTTATAATGAAGAAACCGATAGCTACAGCTATGAACAACCTGGGTTGATAGGCCTTTTGCCGTCAATATCTTACAACTTTAAATTTTACAAATGATAATTAAGAACTACTTCTATATTGTCTTTTTCTGCGCATCAGCACTATTAACAGCATGCTTACCAGAGCCGCTGCCTGTCAATAATGTGCCTGTTTTAGAAAATACAGTAGTGGTTGGTTCTCAGGAATTACCAGATGAATTTATAGCCATTTCATTGACCAAAAGCTTTGGTGCTTTAGATGCTGGACCAGATTCTGATATTGAGGCCTTACTGGATGAACTGCTTATTGATAGTGTGGAAATGTTCATTGAAGTTGCAGGACAGAATTATCAGCTTCAAAATTTAACCAATGGCTTTTATCTTGGCACAGGTATACCTGAGATTGTTGGTGAAGAGTACACCTTGTCATTTATTAGCCCCTTAAATGATAAACCTGTGATTTCAAAAAGCAATTTACTCCCATTCATTGGCTTTGATTCTTTAGAGGTTTCTTTAAATGAAACAACATTTGACACCCTAATCAATATAAACTTGTGGATTGAAGACCCTGACCAAAAGAATTGGTACATGGTGAATGTGCAGACTTTCAATGACGATTATGATATTCAAGACCGTCCGTATACCGAACTGCTGGATGACATAGGTTTTAATGGGGAATTATATCATCATGAATTTACAATTCCATTTAGGGACTATGAACCTGGCGATACGATTTTTGTCTCTATGGCCAATATCAATGAAGACTATTACCAATTTCTGAAACTTAGAAAAGATCAGCGGTTTTCACTTCTTGACGGACTGGGTGAACCTATTAATTACCCCACTAATGTTGAGAATGGTCTTGGTTTTTTTCATACCCATCAACCAGATATAAGGATTGTTTTGTTTGGACAATAGTTAGAGTCCAACACCCTGAGCCATTGATGTGGCCAATAGCGGGATTATGAAAAGAATAAAAAGCTCAACTTTTAAAATGAAGCTGATATGGGCTGGAATATTGACCTCATCATCAATTGAACCTTTCCGGTTTTTAAAATAAAATACTGTTGGCCAAATGGACAGGATGCCTACCACAAGGAACAGCACTACTTTGGTAATAAATATTGGGTTTGCAGAATAGTAATCCGCTGGTTTTCCTATTCCAAACCAAAGGTATAACCCTGCTCCTACTACAATCAAGGCACTAAGGCCATAGATGCCATCAATTTTAAATACGGTCTGAATAACACTTCTCTTTAAAACTTTTTTCAGCATAACAGCCTCAGCAAAAACAGTGGCCACTACCAGAAACAGGCCTATAAAATGAAGATATCGAACAAAAATTAATTCATTCATAATAGCTAATTGCAGATTGTTAATTGTTGATTGCCAATTGACCTACGTCCACCACTTCAAAGGCAGTTCCAAATCTTTAATAGAATTAATCACCAAATCGGGTTTAAAAGGGTAATCAATCAGCTGCTCTCTTTTGGTCATGCCGGATAAAGTGAGGATGGTTTTATAACCTACAGAAACACCACCCTGAATATCGGTAGACATCGTATCGCCAATAACGGTTACTTCATCGGTAGCCAGGCCTATATGTTTCCTTGCCGAACGCATCATTACCGGACTTGGCTTGCCTACACTAAAAGCCTTTTTGCCAGTAGCCTCTTCTATCATAGCAACAACTGCCGCAATGCCTAGGTTATTCCAGCCTTGCTTTCTTGGGGTAGCATCCAGGTTAGTAGCTATCAGCTTCGCACCTTCTAAAATAAAGTCAATGGCCTTTCTTACCATTTCCAACGTAAAGTTGATCCCCTCGCCAACTACCACGAAGTCAGGGTCATTCTGCACAAGGTTAAATCCATTTTCATGCAGACTTTTGATCAACCCACCTTCGCCAAGGACATAAGCAGTACCATTAGGAAACTGATGCGCCATAAAATGGGCAGTGGCCATAGCACTGGTATATACGTGCTTCTCCTCCACTTTTATACCCATTTTCTTCAACTTCTGAACTCCGTCAAGGGGTGTTCGCTGACTGTTATTGGTCATAAATGTGAAAGGAATATCTTCCTTCAAAAGTGTTTTTATAAATACATCCGCTCCCGGGATCATTTGATTTTCTATATAGATGACACCGTCCATGTCAATAAGCAATCCATGTTTCATAATCTATAGATTTTGTTTGATTGGAAAGTCTCTATTTTGATCTGACTTTCGGTACAATATAAAGCTACTTTGATGATATAGAAAAGGCGAATGACTAATACTTTTTAAGTGCTGGGTTGCAACCGATTGTATTTCAGACGAGTTGATGAATCTGGGCATATTGAAGCAACATAATCGTTTTTGCATCTTTAATCTCGCCTGTTTCTATCATTTTTACCGCACGCTCAAATGGCAGCTCCAAAACTTCAATATTCTCCTGCTCATGATCGAGGCCACCACCTTCTCCAACTAACATGTCTTTCGTGTATTCCGCCACAAAGAAATAGACAATCTCCGTGACCGAACCCGGTGACATATAGACTTCAAATATCTTTTTAACCTTAGAAATTTTGTACCCGGTTTCTTCCTCAGTCTCCTTTTTGATGCAATCTTCAGCATTATCCTTGTCCAACAAACCAGCACACGCCTCTATGAGCATTCCGTCATCATTACCATTCAGATAAGTTGGCAACCTGAACTGACGCGTTAGTATTACTGTTTTATTCTCCTTATTATAAAGCAAAATAGTAGCACCATTGCCCCTATCATAGGCTTCTCTGGTTTGTGGCTCAAATTCACCATCAGGCTTTTGATAATCATAACTCACTTTGTACAAAGTGTACCAATTATCAGACAGTAGCTCTTTTTTTAGATTTTTAACACGGTTGTTGTTCATCAATTTCAGTTTTAAATGATCTGTTTACCAACGGCTTAACGGATTGAAATATATACAGTTATGCTTTTAACCTGTGTTTAATTAATAATTAACATGCGGCTTCCCTTAAAACGTCATCGCGGAAATTATCTTCATTTCTTTTTTCAAAATGAAGATAATTGTCCGTGATCTCTTCCAAATAGGAAAGAGATACCGGATAAATAAAGGTTTTTAAAATGTAAACCTTTATTTTCCATGTATGACGGTCGCTTTTATTAATCCAACTCAGGTTTCACCATTTTAGTTATTGCCTCATTTAAATCTGGAGGCCGACAAGTTGAAATCTGTCCTTTTTTCCTTTTATGAAGTCAGTTTTATATATTGGGTTTTAAAGCACCTTTATAACTATGAACAAGCAAATGTATTGGCGGGCTAATATTCGCTACCTCCTTATATTATTATCCATTTGGTTTGCCGTTTCTTATGGCGCAGGTATCCTTTTTGTTGATCAACTCAACAATCTCAGGATCGGAGGATTTAAGCTTGGTTTCTGGTTTGCTCAGCAAGGCTCCATCTATGTTTTTGTTATACTCATTTTTGTCTATGTAAGGCTAATGAACAAGCTGGACAAAAAACATGACCTTGACGAAAAATAGACTGTAATGGATATACAAACCTGGACTTTTATCATTGTCGGAATCACCTTTGCTGTATATATAGGTATTGCTATATGGTCTACGGCCAGCTCTACAAGTGATTTTTATGTGGCAGGCGGTGGAGTTTCACCATTCGCAAACGGTATGGCTACCGCTGCAGATTGGATGTCAGCGGCCTCTTTTATTTCCATGGCTGGTCTTATCTCGTTTATGGGCTATGACGGAGCTGTTTATCTCATGGGCTGGACAGGAGGCTATGTGCTACTCGCCCTGCTCCTCGCACCTTACCTCAGAAAATTTGGAAAATTCACTGTTCCCGACTTTATTGGTGACCGTTACTATTCCAATGTTGCCAGAACGGTAGCCGTTATTTGTGCCATTATTGTCTCTTTTACTTATGTCGCAGGACAAATGCGCGGTGTAGGGGTTGTGTTTGCCCGCTTTCTCGAAGTGGAAATAGAAACTGGCGTTTATATCGGTATGATCATCGTTTTGTTTTATGCCACACTAGGTGGAATGAAGGGCATAACCTACACACAAGTGGCGCAGTATTGCATTTTGATATTTGCCTTTATGGTGCCTGCCTTCTTTATCTCCTTTCAGCTTACAGGCAATGTTATTCCTCAATTAGGATTTGGCGGTACCGTTTCCGATGGCACTTATCTCTTAGACAAACTCGATGGACTACATAAAGAATTAGGCTTTGCAGCATATACTGAAGGTTCGAAGTCTATGATTGATGTATTTTGCATCACCTTAGCGCTAATGGTAGGCACCGCAGGGCTGCCACACGTTATAGTAAGGTTTTTTACGGTGGCGAAAGTAAAGGACGCCCGAATATCTGCAGGCTGGGCGCTTCTATTGATAGCCATACTTTATACTACAGCTCCTGCCATTTCCGTATTTGCAAGAACCAATCTCATACAAACAGTTTCCAATCAGGAGTATGACTCCGTGCCAGAATGGTTTACCAATTGGGAAAAGACAGGCCTGATTGCCTTTGATGACAAAAATGCCGATGGCAAAATTCAGTATGTGGGTGATGTAGCAGCTAATGAGTTAACCATAGATCAGGATATTATGGTGTTGGCCAATCCGGAAATTGCCAATCTACCGAACTGGGTTATAGCCCTGGTGGCTGCGGGAGGCTTAGCGGCAGCCCTTTCCACAGCGGCTGGCCTGCTTTTGGTGATATCTGCCAGTATTTCCCATGATTTGATCAAGAAACAGATAAAACCCGACATTTCAGAAAAAGGTGAGCTGGTTTGGGCACGGATAGGCTCGGTGATAGCTGTGGTAATAGCAGGGTATTTTGGTATTAATCCGCCTGGGTTCGTTGCTGCTGTGGTGGCACTGGCATTTGGTCTTGCTGCTGCGTCATTCTTCCCTGCCATTATACTTGGTATTTTTGATAAGAGAATGAACAAAGAAGGAGCTATTGCCGGAATGGTAATAGGCATGCTGCTAATGCTTTTTTACATGATGAAATTTAAACTTGGCTTCTTTGGCGGTGGCGATCAGTCCGGTTGGTGGTTTGGCATTTCGCCCGAAGGATTTGGTAGCGTTGCCATGCTGGTCAATTTTGCGGTCTCCTTCTCACTGTCAAGGTTATTTCCCGCACCACCAGAAGATGTTCAGGAGATTGTGGAGAATATCCGTTTCCCTAGAGGGGCCGGGGAGGCTACGCATCATTGATGGAAAACCTATGATAAAAGAAAATATAACATGTGGCTTAAATTGCGACATTAATCAAATCCTATGCGAACACATATATTCTTTTTGATTCTATTTACTCTTTCAAGTTGTAGGATCGAATATGACAACTTAGTGAATAAAACTTGGCTTCCTATTAAAGTAGAAGATTTCGATGGTCATATTAATGACTCTGCATTAAAATTATACGCACTAACATTTACTGATTCAGCTTGCTTAATTTCAAGAACGCTAGGAACATCTCTGGAAAGAATTTCAAAATACAATTTGACTAATGATAAACTTGAATTATCTGATGAACTAGGTTCTGGTATTGTTGATATATTAAAATTAACAAGGGGTGAATTGAAAATGCAATTTGACTCCTTCAATATTGTAACTTATATACCGTTCCCTGATGAAAAATATAAAGATCAAACCGCAGCGATTAATGATCAACTTGCTAATGAATCTTGGTATTTAAAAGGTTCACAATTTGATATGAAAAAAGAAGTTTTAATTGAATTCAAAGATTCTTTGGAAGATAGAATTGTGAAACCTCCATTAAGAAAGGAGCTTAATGCTGCTGTTATACATACATTTGAAAATAATTATTCTGATTTCCACCTGCGCTCTATTTGGGGTGTTAACTACTTCGATAATACCAATATAATATCATTATCAGAGTTAGAAGGAAATGGCCTAAATAGTACAATTATTATAACAGAAATTTCTGACTCACTTATTTCAGGTTATGAATTTATTGATGGAGATAAGTCTCTAATTCAATTGTCAATTGCTAAGACCAATTTTGACCAAATAAATAAATTTTTACTAAAAGAATGGGTATTGAAAGGGTTCGAAGAAGTGAAAGATGAGTATGGTGAATACTGGAGTTCCTTTGGAGGGGTAGAAAAAGGGCTGAAAATGGACGATCTAGAGAACAACAAAATATCTCTCTGCTTCAATAAAAATCAATTATTCAGCATTAAAGTTAATAGAGATACTTTGACTCATGGGACCTGGAGGTTAAGTAATTCCGGAAAATTAATTGAGTTAACGAGCAGATATCTTGAAGACGGCCACAACCTCGTAAGAAATCATTTTCTTACAATGATTAAAATTGATTCTAATCAAATGAAGATTTTTAGAAGAGAAAATATAGAATCTTCTGAAGGAGAATTTGCAAGAGTAAAGTTTATAGAAAATTACGAACCCGCTATTGATGACAATTAATCCCAACCTTGGTAAGTGTCCTCATGCACCATATACTAAATCTCATGACTTGTTTCGTGTCCTCTCGAAACAAGATTTAAAAGCCCATTTTAAGCAACATAAAGAATCCAAAACCAAAAAAATACATCAGTAGAAATAGCCACTATATTGTTGTTGGCAAAACACCCATAACTTAAAAGCCTTTATAATAATTACCATTTTGGTAACTTTTATTAGTTATGCCTTAGGCAGAAAAGCCAATGAGGTTAATCGCTAAAAGGATTCTGAGTGAATTCTAAGCCCTTCATTTCACTTTTAACCTGATTTCGATTAATAATTGGTGGAAAATACATCTAGATCGTCATTGCGGAAATTTTCTTCATTCCTTTTTTAGAATGAAGAAAATTGTCCGTAATCTCATGTAAATATTATTGAGATACCGGATAAATAAAGGTTTTTAAAATGTAAACCTTTATTTTCCGGCATGACGCCCGTTTTTATTAATCGAGTTCAGGTTTTTAGCAAATTCTTTACAAAAAACCCCTTCCTGCTTCCAACTATGTTGCATCTCTACGGGTCTTCTAAATAACTGCGCAGGTTTTTTTTAAAAGAATTTTACAATTTTTAAACATCATTTAAAATGTTCTTACATTATAAATCACGGCAAAACGCCACTTCGTTTTTTACAATAGTTAGCTTTTTTATTGGGTTGTTCATACTTACAAGTTGTTTGGATGATGAATCTCCTAGTCCTGAGTATGCCTATTTAAGTTTATATCATGCTTCTCCAGATACCGATGCAGTTGATATTCTTATAGGAGACAGTCAGGTCAATTCACAACCCTTTTCATTTAAAGATTATAGTGAACGTTATATCAGTGTACTCCCAGGAAGTAAGTCTCTTGAATTTATCAATGAAGACAATGAGACTTCAATACTGGATACCACCTTTAGTTTTGAAAAAAACAAATACTACTCCGTATTCATTGCAGATTCCTTAAACAGTATTGAAACAATTGTTTTCGGTGACAGCGTTAATTTAGAATCATTGGATGAAGGTGAAGCAATGATAAGGTTTATTCATATGTCACCAGACTCACCAGATGTAGAAGTATTAGCTAATGACGATGAGTTGTTTGCATCTACCAGTTTTAAAAATGGGACACCTTTTGAACCATTTAATGTAGAGAGCGACTTCAGTTTAACATTTAAAGCTACAACTGGTGAGGAATCTATATTGTTAACAGACCCAAATGTTGAGCTTCAAGCCGGCAGGCTCTACACAATTATACTCACTGGTTTTTTAAATGCACCAGAAGGAAATTCGAATGAGATATCCTATGATATTATAAAAAACTGAAGTTCTTTAGATTACATAAGTCAAAAAAGGGATGGCGCTGTGCCATCCCTTTCCCTTATGTAAAAATTACCCCGTGCTTTGATTTGTGACTTCACGAGATAAGATTTAGACATGAATTAGAGTCAAAGAGATTACTCATACCCGCTACCATGCCGCACAACCCCTCGTGAATCTTCGATTTCGAATATCAATTTCAGATCAATCGCTTATTCCTAAATGCAATGCCGGAGCCTGATTTTAGGTATTTTTCAAAATTATAGGCTTTGTACTTATCGGTAAATGTTATAAACGTTACCAGCTCAAACGGAAGTCTGGAACTTGTATAGTGAACATGCCCTTTTTGATGTCTATCCAGTCTATTGTCTAAATTACTCGTACAACCAGTATAAAAAGTGCCATCAGAACATTTCAAAATATATACTTGCCACATTTATTTTCCAATTATTGAAAGGTTAAGACCACAATGAAATTAAAACTATTGCATTAAAATGAAAAGCCCCATTCGTTTCCATTGGAACTTAGAATTTTTGTGGAGCTTCTCCACCGTAGCCCGCCAAACAGAATAAGTCTTGGTATTAAATTGATTACAAATAAAAAACCCGCCTTCGTACCAATAAATTGGCACTATGGCGGGCGAAGGTGGAGCCGGAGAGATTCGAACTCTCGTCCAGAGAAGGCAACTAATCGTAGCTTCTACATGCTTATTTACTCTTTAATTTTCGAGAAGGCCAAGGCGGTAACAACCTCAAGCGTTTCCTTAGTTGCAATTAATTTTGCACAAGCATCACAACCCTGCAAGCACTAGTTCCGCTTTTCGACACCCTAAATCAAAACCTGCAGAACGAAGGTCTTGGAGGATGTGGCAGGGGATCTGTCTAACAGATTACCCATTAATCTCTACTATACTTCGAGATTAGGCTGCCATGGCGTAATTAGATTCGCCAATTGTGTTTTAGAACTATCTTTCAAGGCTCTCATCCTATGAGCCTGCATGCTTTCCCACGTAATAACTCATCCTGTCAAAACCGGTCGGCCCCATATAACAATTATCAACGTCCAATTATCCATTAACAATGTACCCATTTTAATAATTGCACATTGCCCATTGAACTTTGCTAATTGATATACAAATATATGCCTAATTAAGTTCGCTAAAAAAGCTGCCCTTAATATAATCTCAAATTGAATCTTCCTTGTGGGTTTTCTATTTTCGCACTCATGAAGAAACTCATTATAATTCCATTCTTGTTTATCTTGGCATTTCTGTTCAGCTTTCAGACTTATTCTCAAATACTCAAGGTAGACAAGGGAGATATCGATGCCGATTCATCAGGCTATTTTTTAGGTAGTACTCAGGCCGACTTTAATATCAACAATAGAAGTACTACAGCAGAAAAAGAAGTGACTTTCAAGGGATTAAAAGTTAGTGCTGACCTGGTATATGTTTCTGACAAGCACGCTTACATTTTGATAAATAACCTAAACTATTTTACCTCCACTGGCGGGCCGTTGATTAGTACCGGTTACACTCACTTCAGGGTAAATCTTTTACGTAAGAACGTATTAAGTTACGAGACCTTTGCCCAAATTCAATATGATGATGGTAGAAATATGCCGTTAAGAAGACTTGCTGGGGGAGGTATCAGGTGGGCCCTGGCCAGAGATAAAAATTACAAAATACATATTGGCACAGGCTTAATGTATGAGTATGAGGAGTGGCAATCAATTGATGATGGTTCGATAATCACCAAAGAAATCCCTAAAAACTCAAGTTACATTGGGTTCAAAACTGCCCTTAACAAATTTGTAAGGTTTAACGGGATAGTGTTCTTTCAAGGTGGAATGGATACTGATTCTGACATCTTTAGAAGTAGGATCAGTGGTGACCTTTCATTATCTGTTGGGCTGACTAATAACTTATCTTTTGTCACGGAATTTACAGCTCAATATGAGGACAGACCGATAATTAACATCAACAATTGGGTGTACTCACTCACTAACGGGCTGAAATGGAATTTTTAACAAAAAAGGCGATGACATTGCTGCCATCGCCTTTATCAAACAATTATAAAATAAAACTACTTCTTAATCATTAAGTGAGACACTCTTACTGAGTTATTTTTACCTGCAATAGTTAACATGTAAGTACCATTAGCGAAACCGATGGCATCTATCTGAGCATCCAACTGACCAAAGCTGGATTCAATCTCACCTTTGAAGATTTCAGCTCCGAACAGGTCATGAACAATAAGCTCATAGATACCATCTTCTTCAACATCCATTTTCACCGCTATTCTTTCACTAAATGGATTAGGGAAAGTAACTATTCCTGCTTCATTTGCTTCATCAGGAACATTGTTCTCAGCAGTCTGCATTACAAAGCTGGTGCCTTGTGAATCATAAGCATTGATACAAGCGATTCCATCAAGGTCAAATCCATCAGCAGCACCACCAAACATCATTGGGTCTGAAGTATCTATAATCCTTACAAACTCAATTTGCATAAGACCTGCCACTGCAATATCAAATGAGCCATCTCTACAGGTATTGCCTACCCAAATGTAATCAGTTCCATTTTCTGAAACATAGATATCTGCTGATTCAGGATAGTCTTCACACGATCTGTTAGCATCCTTAAATGAGGTTTCTATCACTACAAAATCATAACCCGGTTGATCAACCACTATAGAATTCAATTCAATATCAATAGATCCACCAAAACCTAAGCTTACAAAATTGTAACCATCACCTTGCTCTGGATAACCAACTGCGTTGGCCGCATCACTTCTTTTACCGGCTATTGGCTTACCATTTCTTTTGAAACCTTGGTTAAACGCAATCACTTGTCCGCCTGCACATGAGTTGTCAATATCACAAATTTCTCCACTTGAAGCTTTTACTTTTTGTTGTTCAACTCCATCCTGATCCATCCATTTTATAATTGTAGTATTGGCTCCCCCAACAGCTTCGGTATAGAAGAAGGTATCATTGTTACCAGCCGCGTATATTATTCCAGACTGGCTGGTTCCAACTACATTCCAGTTTACCATAACTTCAAATGGATTAGGATTCCTAACTCTCCACCTTCTAAACAGGTCAGGGTTATTGCTACAAACTGATGTTAGATTCAAGCTTTCGATAAGACATGCCGAACCATCACTTTCAACTTGTACTTCATTTGAAACGTCATCTTCGTCCAACCATCTTAGCTTAACTATGTTTGGTCTATCTGTCTGGGTAGTACTTGTAAAGTAATTAACTCCTGGCGCCAATGTGATACTATCACTCACCGCTGAACCTACAACAAACCAGAAAGCATCTACATCGAAGCTGTTAGGATTGGTTACCTCCCATCTCCTTTCTGTATCAGGGTCATCTGAACAAACTGTTGCCATTTCAAGATCAAGAATAACAAACTCCAATACTGTTAAATTAATAACTGCCACTGCTATTGGGTTATTCGGATCGTTACTGGAAATTTCAATAGCCTCTTGATATTCCCCAGGCACCAGACCTACTGCGCTAACATCAATTGAAACATCTGAACTTGCATCTTCTTCAACAGTTCCAGAGCCTCCAGAGATTACGCTAACAAATCCAGGTACCGCGCTTATGTTATACTCCAATGCTGTTTCCCCACTATTGCTAATGGCAAATGAAGCATCGGTTTCAAAACCTTCAAATAGCGTAATATTAAGCGTATCTGGCTCTACGGCTATTGCAGGAGGTGTTAACACATACAAAGATGCTGGTACTGTAACTTTAGGATTTTTAAGGTCATTACTATGTACTTCTAAACTTGTATTAAACAATCCTGGCTGTAATGATGTAGCATCAAATTTAACCTCAACATCTACCGAAGATCCTCCTGGTATTGTATCCGCTGCATTGACAACGGTCAACCATGGCACTCCAATTACAACATCGTCTATTTGAGCGTACCAGTCGAAGTCACCGGAGTTTGGATCATAATAATGCCATCTCACCATAAATGTTTCAGCTCCGCCAATAAAATCATCAAGTTCGAGGGAAACAATTTCCCCTGGTCCTGAGAAAAGCAAACCATGATCTTCATTCCAACTTAGCATTGTTGTCCAACTCGCCCCTCCATCAGTACTAATGTCAACATCAAGAAAATCCAGTGCTGCAAAATTCTGATAGTTAACGGCATACTCCAGAACAATGCCTGTACGACCTCCTACTTCCATTTGTGGTGTCCAAAGTTCGGTATCAAATTCTGCGGTACCGACTGCATCACTACTTACCGTAGCTGCCTCTCCCGTACCAGCATAGTTACCTTCTCCATAATCTGCAGCAAAACCCCAGACCACTCCAGTACCTTCATTATCAACAACTGACCATCCTTCCGGAGGAAATGATTCACCTTCAAAATCTTCATACACAATAGCTACTGTGGCCGACCTGACATTGGATGTAGTATTGTTGTTTATAGTTAACGATCCTTCATCATCCAAAGCCTTTTTGGCTACTTTGGCAGCATCGTTTTTCCAGTCTTTTGATGACGCTATGCCCGAGTTAATGGCATCTTGTATCACCAGATCACCAACAACATTGATATCGAAAATCAAATCAGCTACACCTTCATTCGTTACTGTCAAGTACTTAGAAGACATGTCGCCCACTGATAGTGTATCCGACAACTCTGTAGGACTAACTGCAATTATTTGTGGGGCTATAACCGTAAGTGTTGTAGGCACAATTAGTGGTGAATTTATTGGGTCATTATTGATAATAACCAAATCGTTTTCATACACACCGGCATCCAAATTTGTTGCATTAAATGTAACATCAATATCAAAGGTACCTCCTGATGGGATTGTACCTGCGATTGGTGATGTTGAAAGCACAGGATCAGGTATGACACCATCTACCAACTGTACATTATCAATATCCAATGTAGGCCCAGGCACTTCCATAAGGCTTAACAGCACAAGTTGCTCAATGTCACCAGCAAATCCCTCTCCTGTAAACACTGCTTCATCATCAAAGTAGATGGTAAAGAGGTTAGTAGCTCTCTCTGCTTCAATGATAACCTCAAAATAACCTTCAGGAACTTCAGCTGCAATAGGTTGAAATTCTCCGCCATTGTCAGCAACCAAGGCACTTGCAGTACCGTCAGGATCGAAACTTAATCGGGTAACTACAGAACCAGCCGTAGGTGACTGTGGGATAAACTGCCAGGTCACGTCCGTGCCCTGCAAATCAACCATCATAGATACTGAAGAAATAGGTTCAGTTCCTATCGGTACAACCGGACTAAATGCCAATGTCTGCCCAAGGCCATCAGATATGCTTCTGATATGCTGGGCTCCACCAGCAGGATTGCTGGTATCAATTACCCAATTAACAAATTGACCAGACCAACCTTGCTGACCTAAAATATCTCCTGCGGCAAATGTTTCGAAATTAGTGGCATAAAGAACAGTAGAAAAATCTACCGGGTCTTCAATGGCAAAATCCCGCTCTACCAATGCTCCAGCGTTAGGGGCTTTGAAAGCCGCAATACTGCTTGTATTTGGCACGCCTCCTTTCCTTTTAGTATCACTAACACTTTCTGCACTTGAGTTACTCTCGTCAACTTCCCCAACATTAGGAAATTCAGCAGCAAAGTTAAAATCCAAAGCACTTTCACCAGTATTAGCTATTGTCAATACTTGGGTTGCAGATCGACCTGCCACAAGCTCCTGCGCCAAAGAATCAGGATTAACACTGATTTCAGCAGCATTTAGTTCTTGCATGCTTACTACTACTCCCACTTGCGAAGTGTTAACTGCATTACTATTCACAATAATACCAGCAACGTAGAATCCTGGTTCAACCACGGTAGGATCAAAAGTCAGCTCGACCTCTGCAGTACCGCCAACTGGTACTACACCAGAAGCTTTGTTTACAGCCAACCACACTACACTATTTTCCACTATTTCAACATCATCAATTTGAGCATACCAATCATAATCTCCCGTATTAGGATCATAGTACCTCCATCTAACCATGATTTCACTAGCTCCTGCAATGGCTGAATCCAATGGAATGGAAACTGCTTCTCCAGGTAAGGCTTTAAAAGCACCATGATCTTCATTCCAGCTCAAAAGGGTTGACCAGGTAGCTCCTCCGTCAGTTGATAAATCAACATCAAGGAAATCCAAACCTGCGTAGTTTTGATAGTTTACATTGTACTTCAATGCCAAGTTAGACTTGCCTTCAACATTTATAGTTGGAGTAATCAGCTCAGCATCAAACTCTGCCGCACCGAAAAAATCACTATTGATAGTAGCAGCCTCACCTGAGCCTGCATAATTAGATTCGCCAGTGTCTGCAGCAAAACCCCATTCAACACCATTACCTTCATTGTCAATTGTTGTCCAACCAGTTGGCGGGAATGTGCCTCCATCAAAATCTTCAGCAAAAAATGTATCACCTATGGTAATAAATACATCCTTAGAGGTTGGTGCTTTTAGCAAGTTGTTCTGTAATGAAATGGATTTATCATTATCCATTTTTTCTAACACCCTTGCACTAAGAATACGATCCTCCTGAGATGTAATGCCCTTAAGTTTGCCAACCATGGCATCTTGAGTAACACCTATATCTGCTCCAATTACATTAAGGTCATATTCTAAAGGATTACCACCAGTATTTGTAATTGTAACAGTTCGGGTTGACATTTTATTAAAGTCTGACACTTCCTGAACTACAGTAGGGTCTACCGAAATAGTTGGGTCTCCTTCCACATTCAGGGTAGCATCTACAACAATTGCAGGAATAGCAGGATTATCATTCAGGGTAATTACAAAGTCAGAACGATATGTTCCATAATCCCTGTCACCATCAAACAAAACATCAATATCAGTAGAACCTCCCGCAGGAATTACTCCTGATAAGACACTTGCAGAAATGGCAGGTGTAGAATTTTCTTCGCTGCTGCCGTCAATGATTTTAACATTATCAAGATCAAAAGTAGGCCCACCTACTTCCATTAAGGACAGAATAACCAACTGCTCAATATCTCCGGCAAATCCAGGTCCTTCAAATATTAATTCATTGTCAAAATATATGGCGAACTCACTAGTGGCACGCTCTACATCAATTCTGATATTGAAATATCCACTAGGTGTAGAAGCCCCTGTAGGCACAAAAACACCTCCCAAATCAGGATCATTAACAAGTACTGACACAGTTCCTGATGGGTCGAAGCGCAAGCGTGTGTTTACACTCTCCGCCGTTGGAGATTGAGGGATGATGTCCCACGTAACTCCGGTTCCGGCAACTTCCAGCCTCATACTGACCGATGAAACTGGATCTGATCCAATGGCAACAACAGGTGAAAAAGCAACTGACTGCCCAAGGCCATCTGATAAGCCTCTAAAATGAAGGTTACCCTCTAGCGGATTACTATCTTCAATGGTCCAATTTCCAAATTGGCCAGCCCATCCGTTTTGTGCATTTACATCCCCTAGGAGGAAATCTTCAAAGCCTGTTTCATATTGTATAACTCCTAAAGCCTCGGGAATATCGCTGATTATGGCAGATGACCCTTCAAAAATATTTCCTGCGTAAGCAGATTGTCTTTTTTCAACTGGATTAAATCCTCTTGACGACAGCAGGTTATCAACAGGTTCTTGGATCCCTAAATCATTTACCTCAATACTGAAGGTAACATCTGCAGTACCCGCATTGCTTAATGTTAATGTTTCTGTTGTGGATTGACCTTGCTCTAAGCTCACATTGAATGATGGTGGTGTTGCGGTAACAGCTACGCCTTCAACTTCCATAGTAATGGGTACTTCAACCTCAGAATTACCCGGATCATTATTATTAATAAATATAGAGGAAGTAACCGTACCAGGTGATGACCCGATAAATGTCACTTCTATAGTAGCCTCTTCGCCCTGAACTACCGTTCCTGATAAAGGTGTGGCCGAAAAGAACAGTCCATCCGCCCTTAACATCCAATTACCAGCAAGGTCTGCATCGTCTATCAATAATGGAGGGAGACTATTACTTGACAAATCAAATACATTAAACTCGCCCACTACGTCATTAGAAATAGCCCAAGATGATTGTTGTGACGGAGAGCTACTGTCCTGAGGCATAGGGAAAGCATTAACAGTCGGATTTTCTTCGACCAAAACCCCTACGAAGAATACACCCTCTACTATGGTAGGATCAATATTTACAGTCGTAAACACATCTTCCCCTGGATTGGTCAGCACTCCCGATGTTTCTGTTAAATAAACCGCATTGCTCGGATCGCCATCATTATCAGGGTCATTGTACAAAATAAACCTTGCAGGCGTTTCTGCAGCACCACTGGCAACAGCTGATGAGATGGAAGTAATAACTTCTGCACCAGCGACAGTTTGGAATGCATTTAACCACATTAATTCATTTACAGAATTCAGTCCAATGTTGCTTTCCTGACTACCATCATCTATAATATAAACAGAGTTCTCTGCTGTTGCAGATTGTATATCGCCACTACTTTTCTTTAATGTCAGTTGTTTATTGTTCTTTTTTAAAGGTGAACTAACTGATCTCGCGCTGAGCGAACTACCTTGGAATGGTGCAGCTACAGTTGCCGCATCTGCAACTACAGTTGTAGTTCCGAAGGATAGGGAAAAGTTTAGATCAGCGGCTCCAACATTAGATACTGTTATAAACTGAGTCTCTGTCTCGCCTACTTCTAATACTGAACTTAAAGAAGCTGGAGAAACCGCTATTTCCGAGGGTTCTACTCCTTGGCCTATAAGATTAACATCAAAACTTCCTGCATTAGTATTAATTGTAGCTACTCCAGCGTCAGCATCAAGTACTGCAGGTTGGTAGGAAAAAGATAATTCGAAATCAGTACCAGGCTCTATGGTTATAGGTAAGTCCAAAACATCAAGTGAAGTGAATGTTCCTGATGTTGATGTTACTACATCTATAGACTCTATATCTACTTCTCCAGCCAAGGGGCCAGTGTCAACACTTGAGATTGTAATGGTTTTAGTTAGTTCATTGCCTACACCCAAACTACCAAAATCTATTTCAGTAGCTGATAACAAAGCCTCAGGAATAAGATTAGTAACCGTAACAGCTATAGAATCATTAGATGTATCTTCATCTCCAGTCAATGTCGTAAAAGCATCTATTGAATAAGATGTTCCATCTGAAGATAAGTCTACCGGAGTTGCAAAAGTAAATGTTGCCACTGATACAGCAGGAATAGTTTCTGTGAAAGACTCAGTAACAACAGTCCCTCCATCTACAATATAGGAAACACTAAATCCTGAGGCATCTTCAATACCAAAATTTCTTACACTTACTTCAACCGTTTCAGTATTACCTAAGTCAGAATCGCTCACTGGAGTATTCACAGCGACAACACCAACATCCTGAGCGGCCAGATCAGCAGATAATTGCCAACCCTGGTCTGCTAAAACGCCTCTGGTGATAGGGCCAATATTAAAGTTGGATTCACCTGAGCCTACCTGTGGGCTCATTAATGAGTTAATATCCCCGGCAGGAAAAGCAAACTCATCCCAGTGGGAATAACTCGAGCCACCCTGAAAAGGATTAGGAGCCCAAATTTTAGGTCTTGTGCCACCCAAAGCAGCAACGGCCAAAGGACCCGCACTGAACAAATTGCCACTAATAAGTGCTGCTTGTTGTTCTGGTGTACCAAAGCCCAAATCCAGGATCGGTGTACCATCCCCAAGTTCTACCAGCAAATCCCAGGACCTAGGGTTAGCGCCTCCATTATTACCTACTCCCGCACCTCCATTAGAAATACCAGAGATACCCATACTATGCCCTATTTCATGCAGGACAACGGTCACAAAGTCTGTAATTCCAGATGGCGTATTTCCATCAGTACCGAAATAGAATGTAAAATTTGTATTATAAGTTTGATTGCCATTAGGTGTGCCTGGTGAAAGGTCAAATCCAGCAATGGCATTGGCTAGCGCCAACGTGTAATTTGTTGATGGGTCGGGGGCATTTGGAACATTTGTGACGCTTGGCGAACCATTCTGACCCAGCACCCCCCCCGGCAACACAGCAAAGTCTGCCGATATAATAATTGGTACAGGAGAGACAACTTCGGTCTCCCATATATCTGCCGCAAACCTAAATGCATCGCGGGCTGGCTGGGCATCTGCCCCAAGCAGATCAAAGCCATCACCAAACTCAATGACTATGGTTGCAGTCTTCATGCCTGCAAATTCGAGTTGCTCAGAAGTCGTCATTTTGCCCCCCCGCTGGCCAATTGCCTGCCAAAACGGAGAGTTTAAAACCCTGGTATTTTCCTTTCTACCCGAGGTATAACATGTATCGCTTTGTATAGCTACCCATTTCGCACCTCCAAGTAATTCTTTTTTTGATTGCCCTGATGAGTGAGTAAAGCTCAACATCAAGAGTCCAAAAGCCACAAACAGCCCCAGCAGTTTGAGTTGTGACTTCACGATTTTGTAGTTGTTCATCATTTTAGTTGGTTTTATTAAAAGTTCAATTGTTCGTTTCCACCTGTTGCCATTCAAGCTTATCAATAAGGACTTCAACCATGGCCTCAAGGTCTTTAAGCTCCTGAGGTGCCCCATGGTAGTCCATAATCTTCTTATCCCTATTTGCATCTGAATAGAAGAGGTAAGTGGTGGGCAAGTCTGTTATTTCTGAATAGTACCGGTCTTCGAATTCGAAAAAATTACTCGTTTCGAATGCTTCGATGATAGTGTTGAATTGTTTTTTTGTTGCCTTTGATTTCCAATCCCCCAACTTATCTGTAAAGGCAGTGCCCTTAAAAGTTGCCGAACAATCAGAATAAAGTTTGAAGTCAAAAACCGGACATTGGCCGTAACATGCTGTTTTAGTTAAAGACACAGTTAGGTATGGCTGAGATGTCTGGGTGCAGGCATTCAGCATATTGAGTACAAGCGTTATCGTTAATGAAACTATCATAAGTTAGTCCAGTCACAACAAAAACACGTTTCTGCTTATAATGCAGTAGTACTCCTAAAAATGGAAAATATAAATATCTAGGACGCAAAGAGAAGAGTCAACTTCTCTATGGGAGTAGTAAATAAAAAAAGCTTTAGTTGGTTCAAGCTTCCAAGAAAGTATTAAAATATTTCAATAGCAAATAATAACTCTTTTTTTTATTTCATAATTTTAAAATAGTATACTTTTATATATAAATATTATGTATAAAATACCATTACAGCATCTCATTTGAATTGAATTGATCATTTAGCTTTAGTCAGGTTGGGTTATCCAAGAATCATCATTTTAATTTACTATTTCCTTTCTTGTTTTTATCGGGAGTGGTTAACTTCGACCCGATGGAGAAATTTGTTGTATCGGCAAGAAAATATAGACCAAAAGGTTTTGATGAAGTAGTAGGGCAGCAGCATATTACCACTACTTTAAAAAATGCCATTGACAACAACCAGTTAGCTCAGGCTTTACTATTCTGCGGACCCAGAGGTGTAGGCAAAACTACTTGCGCAAGGATTTTAGCTCGAATGATCAATGATTTTGACGAGACCAATGATGGTGCCGCTCTAAATATATTTGAGCTTGATGCTGCTTCAAACAACTCCGTAGATGATATCAGAAACCTGATTGACCAGGTTCGCTATCCTCCTCAATACGGAAAATACAAAGTGTATATTATAGATGAGGTTCACATGCTTTCAACTCAGGCCTTCAATGCCTTTTTGAAGACACTGGAAGAGCCACCATCTTATGCCATATTTATTCTCGCTACTACTGAGAAACATAAAATCATACCTACCATCTTATCAAGATGTCAGATTTTTGATTTCAATAGGATTCAGGTAAACAACATTGCTGATCATCTGAAGCAAATTGCTGATAGAGAAGGTATCAAATATGAAGAAGAGGCTTTGCATCTTATTTCTCAAAAAGCCGATGGGGCTTTGCGAGATGCCTTATCCATTTTTGACCTTATAGTCACTTTCTCTTCAGACAGAAATATTACTTATCAATCGACCATTAGTAATCTTCATATCCTTGATTATGAATACTATTTCAAGATGGTTGACCACTTCTTAAATGAAGACTTGAGCAATGCGTTAATCACCTTTGATGAAATCCTGAAACAAGGGTTTGACGGGCATAACTTTATCATTGGCTTAAGTGAGCACTTAAGAAATCTGTTGGTTTGTAAAGACAATGCCACTGTTCAGCTCATGGAAGTGCCGGAGTCTGCAAAAGCCAAATACATAGAACAGGCGAACAAGTCTTCAATGTCATTTTTACTAAGTGCGCTAAATGTGGCTAACAGATGTGACCTCGATTATAAAGGAACAAAAAATCAACGCCTACATGTTGAATTGGCCCTTATGAAATTGGCTCATATTAAAGCTGCTGTAAGTATCTCGTCATTGCCTGATGGGGAATTAAAAAAAAAAGCTTAACACAGCCTGACAACTCATCTGCTGTAGAGAGTAAAACAACTGAACCTGCCACAACGGAGACTAAGGAAGCACTAAAGTCTGCTACTCCTGAGCCTGAAAAAAAATCTGAAAGTGTAGAAAATGCATCTGTAGAGGAAGCACCACAATTGGCCGTTCCTTCTCCTATAAAGGCGCCTTCAAAATTATCTTCACAAAGGCTTAAGTCAACAACTAAAATACCTAAGATGGACAGCATACTGGAAAATGCTGCCGCTGAAGAAAAGGTAAAGGCACAATCAGAAGAACCAGAGGAAAGCTATGGTGAAGATGCATTCACAGAAGAAAAGCTGAGGGAAATCTGGAATAAGTTCGCTGAAAACACCAAAACTGCAGGCCGAGACTCTGAATATGCAGTTTTGAAGCAAGAATTCAGGTTAGAGAATGATCATACAATAGTCATCACATTTACAAACTCAGTGAAAATGATGATTCTGGATAAGTTCAGGTCTGACCTTATAACGCATCTAAAAAGCACATTGAATAACAGGCATATTAAGCTGGAGACGGAGCTGAAAGAGGATAATTCAACCAGAGTGCCTTACACCAATAGAGAAAAATTTGAGTACCTGGCAGAAAAAAAGCCTATTCTAAAGGAACTTCAAAATAGGCTTGGGTTAGATCCGGATTTCTAATTATTTATTCTTCTTTCCTTGGCTCGCCAAAGTTAAAGGTCAAACCAATATTAAGTACATTTCTCATTTGAAGTCTTGGGCCAACGTTACCATCTTCATCTTCTATGTCAATATCATGATCATAAATGGTCTGTAAGGCAAAGTTTGTAGTAATATATTTATTGACCTTGAAGTTGAGGAACAAGTCAAAATTGACATCTATGTGTTCAATGTCATCATAAGCATCAAAAAGCAGTAAACTTGTTTTCAGGTTCACATTGGTCATAATTTCCTTCTGATACATAGCGCTAATGCTCCATCCTGCCTGAGATCGGATATTTTCACCTGGGTCAACACCATAAGCTCCCACTGCTGCAAGGTCATCATCCATAACAAATGTAACTTTTTGCATTAACGGGGCAAAAGTAGCAGAAAAGGCATCATTAGGCTTGTAGGTAGTTCCTATGTACGGTGATAGATAGCCGGGAGACATGAAAGTAGAGATCAATGTATCTGTAGCATCTGCCGCACCATTATAAATGAAACCATCGGCAAACTGGGTTCTAAAATCCAAACCTGCAGAGAGCTGCCACCTATCAGACAGGAATCTACCGTACTGACTGGTAACAATTAGAATATCATTGTTTTTCCGTGCACCCTGATCTCCAATTTTCACTAAGCCATACCCTGCTTGCAAATTATTAAACCATGTATGCGAGCGCTGTCTTTTATTAGCGTATAAGTTAACTTCAGCGCCATAAGCTACGGAGTTCTCTCCACCACCAGACCAGTTGCTTAAACCTACCTGCTGAAAGAATATCCCGAAATTTCCCCCATTAGTCCAAACTGAATCCTTGGGTATGGTAGGGCCGTTTTTTTGAGCTGAAAGTTGAGATGAAGAAAGGAATAAAATAATAACAAGGAGGCTGCCTCCTATGTTTTTGAGGTTTGACCAAATCATAATAACAGTTAGTAGAAGTTTTTTGATTGAAAACCGACTTAACTACAAATTGTTTACTTTGACCTCTTCTAAAGCAGTTTCTGTAAGTGGCTTTGTAATAAATTTAATAACGTGATTGTTATTGACAATCTTGTCAATATCCCTTTTGTTATCAGAGCTGGACAAGATAATAACCTTGCACTTGTCCTTGATCAAATCATTAAATTTTTCAAATTCATAGAGAAATACGAACCCATCTACAATAGGCATATTAATATCAAGAAATATCAGATTGGGAAGCTCATCAGCATTATCCTGATTTTCTCTTAGATAATCCAACGCACTTTTTCCTGAATTCTTAACCTCTACTCTGTTAGCAAATTTTGTTATTTCAATGATACGCTTACTGATGAAGTTATCGGTATCGTTATCATCAACAAGCATTACTAAATCTATCGCTTTAGAATTCGTCAACTTTAGTTCTGTTTAAGTTATAATTAAATTAACTGCTTTTGTTCCTTGAAAAAATATATCGATTTTTTAAAGTTTATTGCTTTAATACAATAGCACTCTACAATTAATAACTTTTTTTCCAATGTTCAAAAGAACCTTTAGTAAGATTTCTTATCTAAAATGGAAATATAGGAGTTTACTATCAAATTATCATTCCATTCTACAAAATTTCAATTCTCACTCTTCTATTTTCAACCTTTCTCCTTCTTTTATATTGAAGTCTTCCTTTTCATTCCACTTCATTATTTCCTGAACACTAACATTATATAGTCTCGCAATCTGATATAAGGTCTCTCCTGGTTTTACTGTATGATAGCTATTTTCTGATTGCTTTTCTACCGTTTTTACAATTGGACCTTGAGCCTCTTCTGTCGTATAAACAACCAGCTTCTGACCTATGCTCAGCTTATCGGAGATTTTTAGATCATTCCAATCAAGCAAATCAAGGACTGCCACATCATGTATTTTCGATATAGCATAATAGGTTTCTCCAAGTTTTACTTCATGCATCTTTTTTATAAGATTAGCATCTACAGCAACATCTTCCATTTCCTCATCTATTTCTTCGATCACCTCACCTGCAATGTTAACAGTGCTATCATCTTGCTGTACTTCCTCCTCTTCTTCCTTAGCTGGCAGTTCCTCTATAACTTCAGCGGCTGATGAATCACTTTCTGCCTCTGTTTCTATTGGGACTTCATCAATTTCAGCCTTTTTATCAACTGGTTGTTCTATGACTTCTGGCTCTTTCTTCTCTACTATAGGTTGTATTATTTCTGATTCTTTGTACTCAATAGCCACACTTGCTGGTCTGATGTAACGCAGCCAAAGCACCCTGCCTGCTTTTATATTAATATCTTCCCTAATGCGATTCTTTGTTTTTAGTTTCTTGAGTTTTATCCCGAATTTTTGAGAAATAGACCATAATGTTTCACCGGGTTGTGCCACATGATAATAAGCTTTAGCCTTCCCTCTTTTTGATTTCATATAATACACCTGTCCAGGAATCAAGATGCCGTCAATGCCTAAATCATTATACTTTAAGAACTTCCTAAGTGGTATATCTGCCTTCTGTGCCAATGCCGGAATTCTGTCACTTCTACCAGCTATAATTCCCGGCAGGCCATTGATATCGACTATTTTTCCGGCCCTTGCCTCTACTTCATCATCTATTTTTGGAAAAACACCGGGTTCATCAAAAGTGTATTCTATTTGTTTTTTTTCTTTGACTTCCTCTTTTGGGGTTTCGCTACTAGCAACAATATCCAGATTAAGGTTACCTTTCGGTATGATGACAGCATACTTTTTGTCTGTAGGTATCTTTCCCTTTTTCAACCACTTGTTGTAATCCGCCAACTCCTCCTCTGTTACACCCGTTTCATTGGCAACCTCTTTTAAGCTTTTTCCACCTACATTATAATATTCAGATACCTGAATTTGTCCTGGCTGGCTCACTGAATTTTCAAAGGCAATTTTATGTGCCAGGTATTTCTTTACATACCAGTAAGTTTTTTTACTCACAGTCATAGATTTGGCGCCCTCCTGCCCGGGAGGCAAAGCTTTCATGGCACCACCAGCACCCATTTGGTAGGCCTGTAGCGCATGAAGCCAGTTATCAAAATGCTGATTGTTATTATGTAAATATCTGGCAGCTCCCCTGGACGCTGACACAATATTCATCCTTTCATCAACAACCTTATCAACACGCATCCCTACTTCAACAGCTGAGAAATCCTTGAACTGCCAAAAACCTACGGCATTAGACGTTGATACTGCATCTGCTATTAGTGCACTCTCCTGTAAACACAGATACTTGAAGTCATCAGGCAATTTCTCTTCCTTAAAAATGCGCTCGATAATGGGAAAATAGGTGCGGGCACGTTCGGCTTTTATCTCGAAATACTTGGGGCTTGCCGTCAAAGCATCTACATCCTTTTGAATTTCTTCACGGGCATCATCCATGATCCTGAGTTTGATACCCGCAAATTCCATTCTTGATGGAACCTTCACTTGTTGAGCTACAACACTGCCCGAAAAAAATACTGCTACAGCCAGGCAAAAAAATCTTATCATATTTTTCTTAAAATCATAAGGCCGTCTCTCACCGGCATTAATACATTTTCAACTCTTGTATCCTCGTTTACTTTTTTGTTGAATGACAATAACGCCTCAGTGTCCTTATCATTCGCTTTTACTGGTTCCACGACTTTACCACTCCAAAGTACGTTATCCGCGATAATAAATCCACCATCATTCAACCTATCAATTACAAGATCAAAATAATTTGAATAATTAACCTTATCGGCATCAATAAAAACCAGATCCCAACGATATCCTAACGTAGGAATAATTTCTAAAGCGTTTCCAACTTTGGAATGAATGCGGTCTTTAAAGCCTGCCTTTTCAAAATAAGATTGAGACATACCAGTAAGCTCTTCATTAATATCTATGGTCACCAACTTGCCATCAGTTTGCATACCCTCGGCCATGCATATGGCAGAATAGCCAGTGTAGGTGCCTATTTCCAAAATATACTTTGGGTGGATCATCTTGGACATCAAACTCAAAATCCTACCTTGCAAATGCCCGGAAAGCATCCTCGGCTGAAGCACTTTTAAATGCGTTTCTCTATTTAACGACTGTAATACTTCTGGTTCTTTGTCAGTATGCTTTTCTGCATACTCCTGAATTTTCTGATCTATAAAATCCATATCAATTAGGTGTATAGGTCAATTGACTCATCTGATCTTTGGCAAACATTTCATTCGCCAAGTCTTGCAACTCTTTGGCAGTGACACTTTTTATCTTGTTGAATATTTCATCGATAGTATCAATCCTTTCAAGGTCAAGAATGCTTTTGCCCATCATAAGCATAAAACTGGCATTATTTTCTTCTGCCATAGCCAACTGCCCCATTAATTGTTCCTTGGCGGTGTGCAGTTGCAATGTTCCTAAAGGCACTTCACGTAATCTTTCTAATTCCTTATTAACTAATTTAATGCTACGCTGTAGCTGACCTGGTTCAGTTCCAAAAAATATTCCAAATAAACCCGTGTCAGAATAAGACTGATAGGTTGCATCAATAGAATAAACAAATCCATATTTCTCCCTAAGTGCCAAATTCAATCGGGAATTCATCCCCGGGCCACCCAGTATGTTAGACAGCATAAAAAATGGCAGTCTTTTATCAGATGAAATCGGGTAAGCATCGCGACCAATGGCACAGTGTGCCTGTGTTATATTTCTTTCAACGCCTTTTACAGTTGGCACATATTTTTCAAAAGGGTTTCTTATTTTATTAGCATTATAAGCAGGCACATCTTTTAGATACTTCTCGGCAAGCTTCACCACCTTCGTAAAAGGAATATTGCCAACCGAACAGAACACCAGCTTCTCAGTGTTGATGTGTTCTTTGATAAACTTCTTAAAATCATCTCTGTGAAATGACCTGACACTGTCGGCAGTGCCTAAGATATTCATTCCCAAAGGGTGGTTAGCAAAAACCACTTGGTCAAATTCATCCTGAATGGCATCATCCGGAGCATCATAATACATTGACATCTCCTCTAAGATCACATTACGTTCTTTTTCTATTTGCTTCTCAGGGAAGATCGAGTCAAAAGTGATATCTGTTAAAAGCTCAATGGCCTTCTCGAAATAAGTATCTAAGGTAGAAGCATAAAATGCTATTTTCTCCTTTGTGGTGTAGGCGTTTAACTCACCCCCTACAGAGTCAATTCTATTGAGAATATGAAAGGCCTTTCTTTTAGTAGTGCCTTTAAAAGCCATGTGTTCCCAAAAGTGAGCGATGCCCTGGTTTTCCTCATTTTCGTCCCTACTTCCTATGTCAAGCATGAAACCACAATGTGATACTTTTGTTGTGGTAACTTCTTTATGTAAAACACGAATACCGTTTGGCAGCGTGTGAATTTCGTATTCCATTATACCTTACCTTTTCCTCCACAAATTTAGAAGTTTTTTAGTTACTAATCCCCCATTCCGCAGTCGAACAATAACGACCGATAACGACCATTCCTATATATTCA
This sequence comes from Fulvivirga sp., assembly GCF_040218215.1. Lineage (NCBI taxonomy): Bacteria > Pseudomonadati > Bacteroidota > Cytophagia > Cytophagales > Fulvivirgaceae > Fulvivirga > Fulvivirga sp. The sequence goes on along the minus strand of NZ_JAVJQL010000011.1, from coordinate 6,942 downwards.
AAAGTAGGTAAAATACTCATTTACAGCACTTTTAATCTGGCATAGGTATTGTAATAGCCATAGTGTATTAAACCGATAAGACTATGGAAACTGTAGAAACAACTTTTACGCTGACTTATAGTGACGATCAATATGAGCGTGCAAGAGAATATGTTAACGATATGAAGAATCATCCGAGAAGAGTATTCTGGATAGGCAAGAAAGGAAAGTCTGATGAAGAGCTTATTATATCGCACATAGCTCACCGCATACTCTCTGGATTTTATAACAATTATGATCCATCAATAGCCAGAACGCAGATCAAAGAAATGAGAAACCAACGCTCAGCTTAGAGACTATCTAATACTTTTCTGATAAGACTATCGATGATTTTGTTGGGGTTTTTTGAGAATTTATTTTTAATGCGATTGGCAATAATGGCATTAACACTTAAAACCTCATGCCCCAATAACCTTCCTAATGCGTAATAACCAGCAGTCTCCATTTCAAAGTTAGTGAGCCAAAAATCATCCTTGTGATAATAGTTAAGGGCCTCCAAAAGCCTTTTATTCTTTATTTCTGCTCTGATTTGGCGCCCTTGTGGCCCATAAAAACCCGGACAGGTGACTGTATTACCAACCACCATACCTGCACCCACTTGCTCTTTTAGACTTTGCGATCCCCTGGCTACGTAAGGCACAAAAGGCAATTCTGTAACTGCCTGAAGCTCCAGTCCAACCTGGCTTTCAAAATCATCCTGGGGTAAATTATAGTAGCACATTAAAGTATCGAGGCCTACTGCGTAATCAGAAACGAGATGTGAGCCAATGGCCAAATCTTCCTGAAGTGCTCCTGAAGTGCCTATTCTAATGATCTTCAGCTTCTTCTTGCGCTGTTTTATTTCCCTTTTCTTAAGGTCAACATTCACAAGCGCATCAAGTTCGGTCATGAAAATCTCAACATTATCAGTACCCATTCCTGTGCTAATAACAGTGATTTTTTTGCCTTTGTAAGTACCAACGTGGGTAATAAATTCCCTGCGGTTCATTTCAAAATCCACATCATCAAAATATTTACTAATCATGTACACACGGCTGGGATCGCCAACTGTAAGTATTGTATCAGATATATGCTTAGGCTTAAGATTGAGATGGTAAACACTACCATCTTTGTTCAGAATTAATTCTGACTCAGGAATTTTTCCCATTTCACGCTATTAAGGCGATAAGATAGGGATTAATAAGTAAAATTGAAATGATGTTAAGGGTAAAACCTACCAAATTATTACGCCCCTACCTTTTGAGCGGGATTTCCAAAAACTGTTTCTCCTGCTTTAACATCAGCAACGACTACAGACCCTGCTCCAACACGTGCACCCTTTCCTATTTTAACGCCAGACACTATGGTCACACCAGATCCTATAAAGACTTCATCGCCAATAATGGCTTCTGAATTTACAACAGCTCCTGCGCCAATTTGCACCAGGTCACCAAGCTCTGCACCATGGTCAATAACAGCATTGGAGTTGATAATGCAGTGATTAGATATTTTAGCATTGTTGCCAATAGTGGCTCCCATGTTAATCATGTTACCATGACCAATATGAGCTGATGCCTCCACCCAGGCGGTTTTATGAATAGCATTCATCGGCATTACCTTGCGCTTGTTTTTAAGCATCTCTACAGTGCTCTTGCGCAATTTATTATTATCAAACGCCACAAAGGCATCACACTTCTTTCCTATAAATTTCAGGAAGCCGTCATCTTCAGTTTTTCCAAGAACAACAACACCGTCAATCTCCTTATTATGAAGCGCTTCGTTGTCATCAAGGAAGCCGTAAATAACCACTTCATTGCTTTCTAAAATCGCTTTTGCAGCTTGTCCAAGCTGATTTGCACCAAAAATTATTACCGGATTTTTCATAGTCTGAAATTTAATGGTGCAAAACTAAACCTAATAGCGGGCGCAACAAAGCGATCATGAAAATAGCTTATTGACCCATGGGTTTCTAATCGTAACTAGAAATACGAAAAATGGGAGAAAGCCCGTCTTGTACCTGATAAGCGTGCCATAATTTGGTGCGGACAATGTTAAAAACACAGCCATTATGACCACGAACAAAAGAGCCGAAAGAAATAAAAGATTTAAATATGACGCTCTCTCTTTGGGAGCATAAATCACAGCGACTATCAACAAACCCAGCAACAAGAGATTTTCAAGACCTGAGACAATTTTAAACAGCTCCGAAGATTCACCAATGAAAGGCCTGAAAAGTCCTGACACAAGCGCTTTAGGTGTGTAATAGAGGAATGACCAGACATTTGGCTCAAGTGCGCTAAACTCAACAAAATCTCCTGATGCAGAAATCTCCAGGAAGGCATTATAATTATCGACAATGACACTCAGTATTCGATGGAGATAAAAGTTTGGGTGAAGTTGTGTTACAATTAAAGAGGACGCTGCAATAAACATAAAAAAGACTCCCGCTTGAACAAGCCCGCTCCTTTTTAATTGCTCAAATCTTCTGCTCAAAAAGGAAGTTGTAACGAGCGAGAAACTCAGCAATAGTATTATTCCGGCATAATAGTATTTAATATTCCACAGTACAAAGAGATTTAAAAGTAGCATCAGCACCTGATACCAACTTAGTTTATGCTCTTTGACAAGAATCAGAATGTATGATGCAAAAAAGTAAATACATCCTATAGCCACACTCTCTTTGATAATACCGCTGCTCCAAAATACCGCTGATGGAAAATAGAAGAACGAAAAGATAATGGCTCCTTTGCATTGACCGAAGAATTTTAAAAAGGTGGTGGTAGCATACCAGGCACCTGAGAAAGCGAACAGGGAAAAGTACAATGAAGAAACCCAATAATTGCCTCCTGTCATTAGGTTAATGACACTCAATATTTTCACCATGAATAAGGCTCTGGGCTGATAATCATATATGGATGAAAATGCCTCATTATTCATCCCCAGCAGGTATTCCAAATAGGCAGCAAAGTTTTCTGCCGCTACTTTGTTTAGTTCCTGAGCTATATTGAAAAATGCGTAGGTGTCTCCAAATGTGTAGTAGTATTGATAGAGTGCACCAACTCCGATCCCGCTCAATAATTTAAATCCTGCTGCTATAAAAAAATGTTTCTTAAGCTGCTCATTCTTCTTGTAAAGCCACGCCAGATAGAGGCCAATTAAAATCAAATTGATAATGACCAGAATCATTTGATCCTGATTAATGAGGTTCCAATGTTGCAATTCAGACAGCGCTTCTTTTTGCAGTAGCTATTATACAATTGAATGGCGGCCTGAGAATCAAAGGCCGTTTTAACTGTTAATCCGAGGGCAGTCCATTTTTCTATGATGCTGTTTTTCTCGGCCTTAAGCTGCTCAAGTAACTCGACCGATTGATCAATAAAATCCTGATTATCAATCTGTTTTCCATAGGCCACTTTTAGCGGAACTGCAGTGTTGATCAATATATTATCAACAGATGAAGCCCCTAGCCCTTGATTCTTTGACTTAGATATCTTTGCAAAAGAGTGATGATCAATCCAATAGTCAGAAGGTTTTGACCTGAGCCAGGATGAAATCATTTTGAGATCACTTGATTTTACTAAAAGGTCAAAAACTAATGGCTGCTGATGCAGAATGGCCGCCAGTTGAGCTATGCGCGATGTGGGAAAGTTAGCAGGCCTTAACCTCAAATATTTCCATTGAAACTTATGCAGCTTTTGATCCAGTGCGTATTTCTGCTTTAGGAAAATAAATTCCTTTGTGAGTCCCTGCGATTTTTCATCTGTGGGTTCATCTAAAAAGCCAGCCATACCAAACAACAATGCCTCAATCTGATTGAGGTTATGGGCATGTTTTTTAATGATTTTGAAGGGCAAGGATTGCGCTAGTGTCAGGAAAGGATCACTATTAATTTTGAAGCCAAAATTTTTGAACAATAACTGATAAGCCGTTTCCTCCCAATTGCCATGGTTGTTTTCTAACAGGTCGAGTACCACAGCAGACTTATCATATAATCGCTCCATGGCCATCTTATCAAGCATGCTCAGCTTGGTAATTTCTGCTACATCACTCCACTGGTTTTCACAACTGACATAAGTGGCAGGATGATTAATCAGGTGATTGTATTTATTGATTAATGCGCTATCAACTCTACTTTTTAACTCCAGTGTTGGTAAGGTAGAAGCGTCCTCTCGCTGCACATCAGTTTCTGACTCCCACACCACATGGAGGATTGTATTATTGTAAGCCGGATCGTCTTGGTGTTTATGAGAATTCCAATCAGAAGATTTGATATGGATTTCAACACTCCCGAGCCACTCTATGCCTGCTATTTTAACTTTGGCCTCCTTAAAATCAGGCCCGGCATCAGTATTATAATGCCCCGGATACAGAACATCTATTGACTGGCCATCAGCGGTAACTAAATCCTTTTTATCAAAATATTGATATCGCCATATATAATGTAAAAAGGACTCCTGCATCAGTTACAGGTATTGTTCCAAATAGCCTTCCATTTCCTGCTGCAGTTTCAGCGCTTCTTGTCCTGCCCTTTCGGCAAAGTCCTTTTCATTAGAGGCATAGATAATTCCTCTTGAACTATTGACCAGTAGACCACAGTGATCGTTCATGCCATGCTTGCTCACTTCTCCTAAATCTCCACCCTGGGCACCAACGCCAGGCACCAAAAAGAAGTTATCAGGTACAAGGTTTCTTATATGACCTATTTTATCGGCTTGAGTAGCACCAACTACATACATCAAATTATCAGCATTGCCCCACTCCTGGCTTTTGCTCAATACCGTTTCGTAAAGTTTTTTTCCATCACCTTCCGCACTGATTAATTGAAAATCCTGACTGCCGGGGTTAGAAGTATGCGCCAAAAGAATGACCCACTTATCTTCAAACTCAAGAAAAGGAAGCACCGAGTCATGCCCCATATAAGGTGCTACAGTGATGGAGTCAAAATCCATGGTCTCAAAGAAGGCCTTTGCATAGAGCTTTGACGTGTTACCAATATCGCCACGCTTGGCATCAGCTATTGTAAATATCTCCTTTGGGATGTATTCTAAAGTTTTAGCCAGACTCTCCCACCCGGCTGGCCCCAGAGCTTCATAAAAAGCAATATTTGGCTTATAGGCCACGCAGTGCTTATAGGTATTATCAATGATCTGCTTATTGAATTCAAAAATCGGATCCTTTTCACTTTTAAGGTGGGCTGGCATTTTATTGATGTCAGTATCAAGGCCAACACATAGATAAGACGACTTACTTTTGATCTGATTGAATAACTCGGCTCTGGTCATAAGTGTAAAAATAAAAAAAGGCCACTGAATAGCGGCCATTAGTCGTGGGGTTTATTAATTTGCTTTGAATTGGGATGTGGTTTTTAATTGTAGAAACTGGTAAAGAAAAAATGAGATGTGGGTAATTATATATGTTGTGGGAATATTTGGAGGTATTTTCGGTGCTATTTATGTAAATAATTCAATCAAGGAATATAAAAAGGACATCAGTAAAAACAACTTAATTGATAAGACACATATAAATACTGAATATCTAAATGTTTTCATTTTAATCGCTGTTTCAGTTTTAAGCTTCGTAGCTCTTATATGGAAACTAATTTCCCAGCCTTGACTTGTGTCAACACATGCCAACATTTTTTAATATTTCATGAATACCATGACTGGTGCAAGCGTCCGCTTTTACCTCTACACCTCTACACCAAATGGTCTCTAGAAACAAAAAGGTCCAAGTGAGACACTTGAACCAGTTTTTTTTTGATAGCTCTTAATTAAATATAACTCAGCTAGCGCTCGTTCAATGTCATTAAGTTAAGAGTATAAATATTGATTATCAGTATATTATAATTGTTTAAACACTTAATTTTACTTATATTAAGGTAACAATCAAGGAAGAGGAACATGAAAAAAACAGCGGAATTTATTCTAAAATCCCTAAAAAAACGAACTCAATCAGCTAGCGCTCGTTTATAACGAGTGCAATTGCTTAATATAGTAAAGTCAAGCGATACAATCGCGCGACAGCGTAAGCAACTGTTATTCTTTATCTACATTTACCTTCGTTTTTCATTCTTATCATTATGTCATATCAGTGATTGTTTCGTGAAGGCACGAAACATGGATAAAGCCCTAAATAGCAATCTACTTTCTATTTTTCCATATGTTAGGATTTCTACTAGTATGGGTTACTCCAAAAACGATGATCAATTTAGGTGTTTCCTCAATCCAATAATGAACTTGATATGGAAACCTATTGATCAATGTATTTCTAGTGCCTCTATAACTAACCTGATAATGTTTAGGGTTCTTCTTTATGTTGGTTAGCCTCATTTTTAAGGATTGATAAAACTTTTTACCAAGTCCTGCTTTTTGACTGTTGTACCAGTCAATGATCTCCTTTACATCTCTACGAGCATCTGGCAATAACTTTATCTTGAAGCTCACAGATTGTCTTCAATATCCTTCATCACTTCTTCCCAGTCTAAAACATCATTGGGATCGTTCTTATAAGAAGCGATTCGCTCATCCAACAATGCTTTATGTGCATCACTTAATTGTGTCTCCTGCTGAAACTTCAATAATTGCAACTGTTCCAAAACTGATCTATCTTGAAGCTCGGTGAGCCAATGAATAAGATCAACTTTAATTGTCTGAATATCCATTTTGATTTTGTTAGATATATAAAGTTAACAACTTTTAATTTACAAGATAAACTATTCTCTTCTCATTGGCCCTTGTCCTCACGTGCCATTTTTTTTATAATGCAATTCTTATTCGTTATACATTTAGGTAATGGTGCCAAAAATGGTTGGTGATTTTTAGTGGATCATTGTATTATTTTGTGATTGTAAATCTGAAGAGGAAGTAGGCTCTGCTGAGGAGCAACCTGCCAGCAATAGGACTTACCAAGTGGAATGAACCTCTC